>NZ_JODF01000076.1:0-30049 GCF_000717945.1 Streptomyces sp. NRRL S-920 | reverse complement strand
CGCACCCGCCACCACCGGCACCAACCGCCCCTCGAACGACGGCACCACAGGCCGCACACGATCCACCGGCAACACCAACTCCTGCGCCATCCCCTCCAAGGCATCGCGCCAGTACGCCAACTGACCGCTGATCACACTCGCCGGATCATCCAGCCCACCCAGAACCTCCCGCTGCCACAACGCGTAATCCGCGTACTGAACCGGCAACGGCCCCCACCCAGGCACACGCCCCTCACGTGATGCGCCACCACCGACAACACGAACTCACCCGGACCCACCACCAACAACCAGACCCGCCACGGCACATCCACCCGCAGATCAAAACCCTCACCCAACTGCCGGGCGAGCACCTCCGCCAGCCGCTCCTCATCGATCGGCGCGATGGTGAAGGAGGGGCGCGCGCCCGTGAGTACCCGCTGGTGGGGGGTGCCGGCGGTGTCGGGGAAGACGGTGCGCAGGCTCTCGTGGCGGTCCGCCACGTCACCGAGCGCCGCTTCCAGGGCAGCCACATCCAGTGCGCCCGAAATCCGCAGGGTCAGCGGCAAGTTGTAGGCGGCGGACGCTCCCGGTACCGAGTCCGCCATACGGTTCAGGAACCACATCCGCTGCTGCGCGAACGACAACGGCACCACATCCGGCCGCGACCGCCGACCCAACGCGACCCGACCCTCCCCCGCGAGCCCGCTGCCGCCCTCTTCCACCAGCCGGGCAAGGTCTGCCACGGTCGGCGCGCCGAACAGTTCACCGATGCCCAGCTCCACGTCGAGGACCGCACGCACCCGTGCCACCAGCCGCATTCCCAGCAGAGAGTCCCCGCCCAGCTCGAAGAACGACACGTCCGCGTCGACCCGGCCCAGGCCGAGGACCTCGCCGAACAGTCCGCACAGCACGTCCTCCAAGGGGGTCGCGGGGCCACGACCGCCGCCCGCGCCCACGAAGTCGGGCGACGGCAGGGCGGCCCTATCGAGCTTCCCGTTCACGGTGAGGGGCAGCTCGTCGAGGACCAGCACGGCGGCCGGGACCATGTACTCCGGGAGCGCCCCGGCCACGTACTCCCGCAGCAGCCGGGGGTCCGCGTCATGTCCGCCGTCGGGTACGACGTAGCCGATCAGCCGCTTGTCGCCGCCGGGGGCGCTGTCCTGCCGGGCCACCACGACCGCCTGGGCCACCGACGCGTGCCCGGCGAGGACCAGCTCGACCTCGCCGGGCTCCACCCGGAAACCGCGGACCTTCACCTGATCGTCCGCGCGCCCCACGAACGTCAACTCGCCCTCGGGCGTCCATCGCACCAGGTCACCGGTGCGGTACATCCGCCCGCCGTCGCCGAACGGGCACGCCACGAACCGCTCCGCCGTCAGCCCCGGGCGCCGCTGATACCCCCGCGCCAGGCCCGCCCCCGCCACATACAGCTCGCCCACCACACCGGCGGGGACGGGCCGGAGCGCCGCGTCGAGGACGTACACCTGACGGTTGCCGAGCGGGCGGCCGATCGGCAGCACCTGACCGCCCGCCGCGCCCGCGGGCAGCTCGTGCCACGTCGCGCACAACGTGATCTCGGTCGGGCCGTACAGGTGCCGCACCGCCACCTCCGGGCACGCCTCCCGCACCCGCGCCACCGCCCCGGCCGGCACCACGTCGCCGCCCGTCAGCACCTCGCCGAGACCCGCGAAAGACTCCGGTGACTCCTCGGCGAGCACCCGGAACATCCCCGCCGTGACGTGCAGCGCCGAGACACCCCCCGCGACCGCCGCCCGGATCCGCCCCGCGTCCACCACACCCGGCCCCGCGATCACGACCCGGCCGCCCGCGACCAGCGGCACCCACACCTCGAACAGCGACACGTCGAAGGCGTGGGGCGCGTGCATCAGCACCGCGTCGTCCGCGCCCACCGGCCAACCCGCGTCGGGGGCCACCAGCGCCGCCACACCCGCGTGCGGCACCGCCACGCCTTTCGGCACCCCCGTCGATCCCGACGTGTACATCACGTACGCCAGGTCCTGTCCGCCCACCGGGACGGCGGGGCCGTCGATCCGGGACGCGGCGACGGCCGCCCGCACCCGGGGGTCGTCGACGACCACCGGCTCCACCCCGGCGCCCACGGGCACCGCCTCCCGGAACGCCTCCGTGCACAGCACCGCCGCCGGATCCGAGTCGGCCAGCAGGAACGCCACCCGCTCCGCCGGGTACTCCATGTCCACCGGCACGAACGCCGCGCCCGCCCGCCACACCGCGAGCAGCGCGACGATCAGCTCCGCGGAGCGCTCCATCACCACCGCGACCCGGTCCCCGCGCCGCACCCCGACGCCCGCCAGATAGGAGGCGAGCCGGCCTGCGGCGGCGTCCAACTCACCGTGGGTCAGCGTGCGTTCGCCGTCGACGATCGCCACCGCGTCCATCGACCAGCCGAGCTGACGGGCCAGCAGCGCCGGCACCGAGTCCGCGGCGACCGGACGCCCGGTCGCGTTCCACGCCCGTACCACCTCGTCACGCCCGGCGCCATCCATCGCCTCGACGCGGCCCACCGGCAGCGACGGATCCGCGACCGCGCGCTCCAGGAACGTCAGGAACGACCGGTGTGCCGCCCGGAGCCAGTCGCGGTCGTACAGCGCGGGGTTGGCCTCGAAGGTGACCCGCATGCCCTCGCCCGCGGACCAGCCGCTCACCAGCACGCCGAAGTCCTCGACGCGCCTGTTCGACAGATCGCGGACGACGCCCTGGTGCTCGCCGAACCGCAGGCTCTCGCCGGCCGTCGGCATGACGTTGACGGAGGGCCCGAAGTGCCACCGGTCACCCGCCGGCCAGCTGAGTTCGCGGCGCAGCCGCTCCCCTCGGAAACCCTGGTGGGCGAGGAGGCCGCCGATCTCGCGCCCCGCGTCCCGCGCCAGGTCCAGGAGGCTCGCGTCCGGGGCCACGGGCAGCCGGAGGGGAAGCAGGTTCGCCATCGTGCACGGGGTTCGTCGCGCGTCGTCGCTCGCACGGCCGGGGACCGGGAGGCCGCGGCCGGACACCGGAAGGCTCAGGACGGCTTCGTCCGAGCCCGTCAGGCGGCCCGTGAAGGCGGCGAAGGCCGCGACGACGAGCCTGGGCCAGCTCACCTCGGCGCGGTCGGCCGCCGCGCACAGCGCCGCCACGGCGGCGGGCGCCAGGTGCCCTGTCTCCCGCAGGGCCTCGCGCTCGCCGTCGGCCCGTGCGGCCGAGCCGAGTCCGGGAACGCCGACGAGGTCCGGCCGGTCGGCGAAACGGTCGAGCCAGTACCGCCGGTCCTGCGCGTACCGCTCCGACGCGCGGTACGCGGCCTCCTGTCGCAGCAGGTCGCCGAGCGAGGCATGTCCGGCCGGCCGCGGAGACCGTCCGCTCAGCATCGCCGTATAGACGTCGGCGAGGCGGCGCGCTACCAGGGAGCACCCGAAGACGTCCATCAGCAGGTGGTCGTAGCGCTGGAACCAGATGTACCGGTCGGGGGCCAGGCGGAAGAGCGCGTAGGAGAAGGGGCGAGCGGAGTCGGGGTCCGTCTCCTGGTTCAGTTCCGCTCGCATCCATTCATCGGCGGCGGTTTCAGGATCGTCCTCCGCGCTGAGGTCGACGGATTCGAGAAGGGGAAAGCGGAGATGCTCGGGGGAGAGAACCTGCGACACCTTGTCGCCGTCCTCCACGAATCGCACCCGGAGGATTTCGGTTTCACCGACGACGTGCCGCAAGGCCCGGTCAAACACCTGCGCGTCGACCGGCCCCGCTATCCGCACGTACTGGCCGACGCCGTACATACGACGTGAGCCTTCCACGCGCTGCGCCAGCCATATCCCTTCCTGGGAGTCGAACAAGGGCAGAGTGCGACCAGCTGTGCCGTTCATCATTCCCCCTCGCCGCGCGAACCGCGTCGGCTATGTCACTCCTGAGCCGTCCAACCGCGCACAATGCGCACTTGGACACAGGGCAGGCGCATGAACAAGCGCGGTGAATTCGATGCTATGGCCGGGAGGGGAATTGATGCGACCGTCCACAGGGACCCACCGGGGACGGAATCGCCCGGGGACGGATTCACCCGGAGGCGGAATCGCCCGCGATCGTCACGGGGGCGGCCTGGGCCCGGTGTTGGCCGCCGTTCTGCTGCCGGTCCTGCGGGCGCCGCGCCGTCCGGAGCGGGAAGGCGACCTCGACCACCAGACCGCCTCGCGGCCTCGCGTGCGCGTTCAGGGTGGCGCCGTGGGCCGTGGCGATGGAGCGCACGATCGACAGGCCGAGACCGTGGTGGCCGTCGCCCGCGGTGCGGTCGAGCCGCTGGAACGGTTCGAACAGACGGCCCACCCGGTCCGGCGGAACCCGGTGGCCGGAATTGGCCACCCGCACGACGGCGCGCTCGCCCTCGACGCGGGTCACCAGCTTCACCCACCCGTCGGGCTCGTTGTAGCCGATGGCGTTGTCCAGGAGGTTGGCCACCAGGCGCTCGACCAGCGCGCTGTCGCCCCAGGTACCCGCGGCCCCGATCGCCGAGTCCACCCGCAGCCCCCGCCGCTCCGCCCGCTCTCGGCAACCGAGCACCGCCTTCCCCGCCAGCTCACCCAGCTCCAACGGCTCCCGGCGGTCGAGGCCGCGTTCACTGCTCGACAGGGTCAGCAGCGACTCCAGGAGCCGGGCCTGCTGTTCGCTGAGCACCAACAACCGTTCGAAGTTGGACCGAAAGGACTCCACGGTGGCATCGCGGTCGATCAACGACTCCTCAAGGAGCGCGTGTTCGACGGTCAGTGGCGTACGCAATTCGTGTGCGGCGTTGGCGACGAACCGTTTGTGGGAGTCGAGGGCGCCCTCCAGCCGGCCGAGCAGCCCGTCGACCGTGTCCGCGAGGTCCTTGAGTTCGTCGGCGGGCCCCTCGGCGGCGAGGCGTTCGTGCACGTTGTGCGCGGAGATGCGCTGGATGGTGGAGGTCATTGTGCGCAGGGGCCGCAGCACCCGCCCCGCGACGAACCAGCCGAGGCCGATCGCGATCACCGACATGATGGCCAGCGCGACACCGGACTCGATCAACAGGCGGTTCATCTCCATCTCGTGCTGGCGCATCGCCTGCTGGCGCCGAGCCTCCGCGATGCCCTTCAGGGCGGCCGAAGCGCCCCCGTCCGTGTACATGTGCGCGCCGTCGTCCGTGGGCGGGCCGGACTGCTCGCGGCTGAAGAAGAACACTCCGTTGAAGCGGCTGACCAGCAGATAGGTGATCGTCAGCAGGACGGCGCCGGATACGACGAACAGTGACCCGTACAGCAGGGTGAGCCGCATGCGCACCCGTTTGGGCAGGAGGCGGGTGACCGCCCAGGCACGGAAGCGGGCCGCGTGGGGCGGGCTGGGCAGACGCATCGGCATCGCACCTCACATCCGGTACCCGCCGCGGGGGACGGTCTCGAGCACCTGTGGTGTTCCGAGCCTCGTCCGCAGCCGGTGGTCGGAAGAGGCACACAGACGCTTGTCAGGCTACCGCCGCGGCGCCGCCGCCGAGCCGCGCGGGCGAAACCCGCCCCGAACCCGCCCTTCGGCCGTCCCTGGCCCGATCCCGCCGGAAACGCGGCATCCGCGACGCCGATGCGCGCGTCGCGGATGCCGATCGTCCGTTGCTCATCTCCTCATCCGGGGCCGTGGGGGCCGGGCCCGTGTGGCCCGGGTCCGCCTGGGCCGCCGGGGCCGCCGGGGCCGCCGGGGCCGATGAAGAATCCCGGACCGCCGGGACCGCCCGGGCCTCCCGGTCCCGGGCCTGGGCCCCCCGGACCCGCTTGGAAGGCACCCTCCGGGCCGCCGCCCGCGAATACCGGGCCGGGCGGGGCGCCGACCGGTTCGGGCACCGGCGCCTGCCCGTTCGAGGACGGCTGATCCGAGGACGGCTGACGGGAGAACTGCGTGCGGTACAACTCCGCGTAGAGCCCGTCCAGTTCCATCAGCTCTTCGTGGGTGCCGCGCTCCTGGACCCTGCCCTGGTCGATGACGAGGATCTGGTCGGCATCGCGGATGGTGGAGAGGCGGTGGGCGATCACCAGGGAGGTGCGCCCCTTCAGCGCGGTCTTCAGAGCCCGTTGCAGCGCCGCCTCGGACTCCGAGTCCAGGTGCGCGGTCGCCTCGTCGAGGACGACGATGGGCGGGGCCTTGAGCAGCAGTCTGGCCATGGCCACGCGCTGCTTCTCGCCGCCGGAGAAGCGGTACCCGCGGTCGCCGACGACGGTGTCGAAGCCGTCGGGCAGCATCTCGATCAGGTCCCAGATCTGCGCCGCCTTGCACGCCTCGATCAGGTCCTGCTCGGTGGCGTCGGGGCGGGCGTACGTCAGGTTGTCGCGGATGGTCGCGTGGAAGAGGTGCGCGTCCTGCGTCACCATGCCGACGGTCTCGCTCAGGGACCGCAGCGTCACGTCGCGGATGTCGTGGCCGCCGATCCTGATGACGCCCTCGACCGGGTCGTACAGCCGCGGCACCAGGTGGGTGATCGTCGTCTTTCCCGCGCCGGACGGGCCGACCAGCGCGGTCAGCTTGCCCGCGGGCGCGGTGAAGGTCAGATCGCTCAGGGTCCAGGTGTTCTGCGCGCGTTCCTGCATGGGCAGGGCGATGGACTCCAGCGAGGCGAGCGAGACATCGGCGGCCCGCGGGTAGCGGAAGAACACCCCGTCGAACACGATGTCGGGCGCGGTGCCGCCGGTTTCACTTGTGGCGGGCAGGGGCACGGCGTCCGGCTTCTCGGAGATCAGCGGCTTGAGGTCGAGGATCTCGAAGAGCCGGTCGAAGCTGACGAGCGCGGTCAGCACGCTCGTCTGCGCGCCGGCGAGCTGGTTGATGGGCCCCATCAGTCGGGTGATCAGGGTGGCGAGCGCCACCAGGGTGCCGATCTGGAAGGTGCCCTCGATGACGAGGCTGCCACCGAGGCCGTAGACGAGCGCGGTGGCGAGCGAGCCGACCAGCATCATCGTCAGGAAGAGCATCTTGCCGTAGACGGCGGTCAGGATGCCGAGGTCCCTGCCCTTGGCCGCGAGCCCGGAGAACATGCCCGTCTCACCGGCGGGACGGCCGTACAGCTTGGCCAGCAGGGCGCCGGTCACGTTGAACCGCTCGCTCATGAACGAGCCGACCTCGGCGTTGACCTGCATGTGCTCCCGCATGATCCGCTGGAGCCGGCCGCCTACCAGCTTCCCGGGCAGGATGAACAGCGGAATGATCACCAGGGAGATCAGGGTGACCACCCAGGACAGATAGAACATCGTGATCAGTACGAGGATCAGCGTCAGGCCGGCGGACGCCACCGTGGACAGCAGTGTCGTGACCGCCTGTTGGGCGCCGACCACATCGGTGTTGAGCCTGCTGACGAGCGACCCCGTCTGCGCGCGGGTGAAGAACGCCAACGGCTGGCGCTGCACATGGTCGAAGACCTTGGTGCGGAGGTCGTAGATGAGCCCCTCACTGATCCGCCCCGAGTACCAGGCCTCGGCGAACCCGAGCGCGGTGCTCAGCAGCGCGAGGGCGGCGACCGCCACGGAGATCCACACGACCACCGAGTTGTTGCGTTCGACGATTCCATCGTCGATGAGGTACATGAACAGGATGGGCGTGGCCACCACGTTCGCCGCGTTGAGCGCGGTGATGACCAGGAGAAGCACGATGTTGAGGCGGTATGGCTTCGTGTAGGGGATGACGCGTTTCGCCGTGCCGGGCTTGATTCGCTGTTTGGTCACCGGCTGGTCCGGCCCCATACCGCCGCTCATTATCACCGGCCCCGGGCCACCGATCATGGCCACGAAAACCTCCCGTTTCCGTTGTCGTTGCGGTCCGGGCGCGCCTAGCCGGCGGCTTCGTACTTCTCCATCTCCTCGATGAGGCTCTTGGGACGGATGTCCGTCCAGTTCTCCTCTATGTAATCGAGGCAGGCCTTCCTCGTGTCTTCGCCGAAGACGGTCTTCCAACCGGCCGGCACTTCGGCGAAGGAGGGCCAGAGCGAATGCTGGTTCTCGTCGTTGACCAGAACGAGGAAGGTGCCGTTTTCGTCGTCGAACGGGTTGGGCATGACCACTCCGATCAGTTTCTGGCGGCTCAATTGCTGTCGGCAGGACGCGTTTTACGCTAGCCGGGTGCGCGTGGGCCGACAAGGGCGTCCAGGGCGTCCATTGCGTGCCGGACGCGGGAAAGAATTCACGGCGTTCGGCCGGCGAGGAATCCGGTGATCGCCGCATTCACGGCGGCGGGCCTCTCCAGATATCCGTAGTGGCCGCAACCGGGCATCTCGGTATAGGTACTTCCGGGAATGCTCTGCGCGACCTCGCGGGACAGGTGCGGGCGGATGACCAGGTCGTCCTGGAACCCGATCACCAGGCAGGGTGTGCTGATGCGCCGGTACGCCCGCAGGCGGTCCGGGATCAGCTGGATCCCGAGCTGGCCGCGTGGCGCCGCCCGGTCGACGGCGGACATCTCGAAGACGGCGAGCCAGTCCCGCAGCCCCTCGTCGTCGTTCAGTGTGCGCGGCGAGAGATTTTGCAGGGCCTGCACATAGGCGGCGAACCGGGGCGGCAACTTGCCGTCGCCGTCGCCGAGTTCCAGGTCGGCGGCCGTCATGGCGGCGGTCAGCGCGTCCGTTCGTCCGCTGGTCGCCATCAGGACGGCCCGCGTGACGAGTTCGGGGCGGGCCAGGAGCAGTTCCTGGACGGCGATCGCGCCCAGTGAGTAGCCGACGACCGGACACGCGCCCTCGCCCAGGTGCTCGATGAGGCCCGCGATGTCCGCCGCCATGTCGTGGAGGGTGAAATCCTCGGGGCAGGGGTCGCTCGGCGGGATCCCCCGGTTGTCGAGGGTGATCACCCGGTAGCCCGCCCGGGTCAGGGCGGGCACCTGGTGCGTGCGCCATATGCGGCCGGGCGCTCCGGTGCCGGTGACCATGACGACCGGCTTGCCGGTGCCGTACTCGTCGTAACCGAGCCTGACTCCGTTGACGAGCGCGATCGGCATCGCGGTGTCCTCTCATCCGAATCATCCGAATCATCCGAACCGGCCGACCTTGTCGATGACGTCCTGGCCGTAGATCCGCAGCGCCTGCTGGAGCGCGAACTCCGCCATGTACGCGCGGAACGCGTCCGGCGGTTCCTCGGCGAGGTTGAGCATGCGGCGGTTGGCGAGCACCGCGGCCCCGTCGAGCCGGGCCACACAGCGCTCGACCGCGGCGTCCATGTCCTGCGGTTCCACGACCTCGTCGACCAGCAGCCGGGCCGCCGGTTCCGCCGCCCTGATCCTGCGGCCGCCGAGGATGACCTGCCGGGCGAGCCGGGGGCCCGTGTACCGGGTGAACCGGAGGTTGGCGACGCCGGGGATGATGCCTTCCTTCGCCGCGGGCAGGCTGAGGTAGGCGTCGGAGGCGGCCAGCACGTGGTCGCAGACCAGCAGGAGCTGGGCCCCGCCGCCGATGGCGAAGCCGTCCACCGCGGCGACCCAGGGCTTGTCCACGTACGGCGAGTGCCACTGGCCGGGGTGGTCGGTGAGGACACCGCGTACGAGCTTGTGGAGGTAGCCGAGTTCGCGGCGCAGCAGGAACCCGACGAGCGGGATGTCACCGGAGCTGAGGCTCTTGAGGTTGATGCCCGCGCTGAACACGCGCCGGCCGCGGTAGCGCGGGTGGCTCATCTCTCCCCCGCGCAGCAGCCCCACGCGTACGGCCGGGTCGAGCAGGGCGAGGTCGACGGCGGTCTCCATGTCGTCGACCTGGCAGGTGTCCTCGGCGTTCAGGCGGTCGTCGCGGCACATGGTCAGCCGGGCCACACCGTCGTCGCCCCGTTCGACGTGCACGGACTCCATGCGTACCTCTCCGGTGCGCGTGAACTCGTCGAGCAGTCCGAGGGCGCGGGGAGTCGGCCGGAGCATGGCGTCGAGGAGGTGCGGGCCCGCGGTCGGTGAGCGCAGGACCGCGCGCAGGAAGACGCCCTGGTCGATCTCGTGGCCCTCCTTGGCGGCCTGGGGCCTGCTGCGCTCGGCCGCGAGCCGGTCCTCGTCGGGCACCAGGCCGGGCAGCTCGGTGGCGGCGGCCTCCAGGAGTTCGCCGATGCGGAGCGCGACGGTGCGTCCGCCGGTCAGCCGGTCGTACACGGCATCGGCGTACGTGTCGAGGAACGCTGCCCGCAGGGCGCGGGCCGCGTCCTTGGCGGCGGCGGCTTCGGCCCGTTCGCCGGGTGTGCGGGCGGGTGGCTCCGGCAGGGCCTTCGTGAGTTCGTCGACGCGGGCGACGGCTCCGGACGAGGCGGCCAGGGCCGACCAGACGTCCCTGACGTCCGCGTGTCCGGGTGTCGCGGGCGGGGCGGGCGTGCGGGCGGGGCCGTGGCGGACCGTCGTCACGAGGCCGGCACCTCCTCGTCGGCGCCCTGCCGCAGGGCGCGGTCGCAGGCCGCGAGGTGGGCGCCCAGCGCGTCCTCGAAGCTGGTCGTCGCGGCGTCGAACAGCAACTGCCGCCGGATCGCGATCTCTTTGCCGGACAGGCCCTCCGCGAGGTCGGCTGCGGCCGTGCCGGCCGCCGCCGGGTCGTCGGCCAGCTCGTCGACGACGCCCAGCGCCAGTGCCTCGGCGGCCTCGATCGGTCGGCCGAACAGGACGGCTCGCCGGACCCGAGCGGCCCCGGCGAGCTGGACCAGGCGGTAGCCGGCCATGCCGGGCCAGGTGGCCGTGGCGTCGCGCGGGACGAGGAACCGGGTGTTCGGGGCGGCCACGCGGAGATCGGCGGCGAGGAACGCGTCGAGCGCGGTCCCGCCGCAGTCGCCGCGGGCCACCGCGAGCGTGACGGCCGGCAGCCGTTCCAGGCGGCGCAGGGCGCGCTCCCATTTGGTGACGAGCGTGACGTCGAGGCCGCCGGTCCAGTCGCCGTGCGGCGCGCCGGTGACGTGGACGGATGTGACGCCGTGGCCGTGCGGGTCCTCCGCGCGGTCGCAGAGGTCCGTGACGGCTTTGACGGCCGTGGCCGTAAGGGGCTCGGAGCCGTCCAACTCCAGTGTGTTCAGGGGCTTCATGGTCCCGTCCGTCCTCGTCGTCGGCGCGTTCCCACCACGGCTCGCCCTTACCATCGGATCAGCGCGGTCTCGATGGTGGAGCCCGGGCCCATGGTCATGAGCACTCCGTGCTCGCCGGGCCGGGTGACCCCCTCTTCGAGGAGGCGTTCGTAGGAGAAGAGGAACGAGCCGCTGGACACGTTCCCGTGGTCGCGCAGCACGCCGACGGTGTGCCGTACGTCGTGGCGGGTCAGCCCGAGGTTGACCACGACGGCGTCGATGACCTTCTTGCCCCCGGAGTGCACGAGCCAGTGCCGGATGTCGCTCCTGCGCAGTCCGGTGCCGTCCAGCAGGCGGTCGACGACGATCTCGGCGTGCGCGCCCACGACGTAGGGGATCTGGGGGTCGAGGAAGAAGCTGAACCTGCCCTGCGCGCGGTCCCAGTCGTAGCGCATCGCGTCCACGGCCTCCGGGATGATGCAGCTGGCGAACTTCAGTACCGCCGGGGCCGGTTGTGCCGTCGGCTCGCGCCCGTTCCCCGCGACGAGGGCGACGGCCGCCGCGCCGTCACCGAACAGGCTGTTCACGACGGCCGTACGCATCGTCGAGTCCATGGCGTACGCGGCCGAGCACGCTTCCACGCAGAGTACGACGGCGAGTTCACCGGGGTGGGACGCCGCCCAGCCGGACTCGACGCTCAGGGCGTTGAGGCCCGCGTTGCAGCCCATGCCGACGATGTCGGCCCTGCCGCAGTGCCGGTCGATGCCCAACTCCCTTATCAGCAGGGCGCTGAGGCCCGGCGTGAGGAATCCGGTGGAGGTGACGCAGCACAGGTGGCGCAGGTCGGCGAGTTCGGCACCGGCGTTCTTCAGGCAGACGCGCAGCGCTTCGGCACCCATCTCCAGTGCCAGTGCCTTGTGCTTGTCGAGCAGATCGCCCTGGGACTCGGGGGCGCGCACGCCGTGGGCGTCCTCGGCGGGCAGGGTGAGGTTGCGGCGCTCGATGGCGCTGTTGAGGAAGACCGACCGCACCTTGGGGTCGGTGATGCCGAAGGCGTCGAGCACTTCCCGCTGGGAGTAGGAGGTGGCGCTCACGGCCGTGCCCACTCCGGTGATCCGGGGGGCTGTCGGCGGTTGGCTCCGCCGCGTCGCCGGGGCCCGGACGCCGTCCAGCACCCCGGGCGGTGCTATGTCAGTGGTCATCGGAAGGTCCACCCCCACATGCGTGGCTTGCTTCGGCGCGGTTCTCGCAGGGCGTTGGTGCCGTTCACGGTGCTGTCCCTTCCGGTGTCGCGCTCCGCGCCTCGATGAAGCGCGCGAGCCTCGCGGCACCCTCCTCGATCTGAGTGGGCGTCAGGTAGCTGGTGGAGAGGCGGATGCCGTGCTGTCCGCCGCCCTCGGGATGGAAGTACGACATGGGCGTCCAGATGACGCCGAAGTCCTGAGCGGAGTGGATCAGCGCGGCGTTGTCGGCGCGGAACGGCACGCGCACGGTGAGGAAGAAGCCGCCCGTGGGTTCGTTCCAGCGCACGCCGAGGGCCTCGCGCCGGTCCGGCGGGAGACGGCGGTCCAGCTCCCTGAGCGTGGCCCGCATGGCGTCGCCGTAGTAGGCGGCGGCCGCGGTGTTCAGCTCCGAGACCATCCCGTCCGCCGCGAGGAGGGCGCCCGCCACGGCGGCCTGGCTGAGCGAGGAGGTGTTGACCGTCACCATGCTCTTGATCTTCGCCAGCTCGTCCGCGAGCAGTCCGGTGCGGCCCGAGTCGTCGAGGACGGGCTGGTCGGCGACGACGAAGCCCACCCGGGCGCCGGGGAACACCGTCTTGGAGAACGAGCCCAGGTGCACCACGGTGTGCGCGCGGTCCAGGGACTTCAGGGTGGGCAGCGGCCGGCCGGGGCTCACCAGGCGGTAGGGGCTGTCCTCCAGTACGAGGATGCCGTGGCGGGCGGCGAGCGCGAGGAGTTCGGCGCGGGCCCGCGGGCCCATCGTGGTGCCGGACGGGTTGGAGTGGTCGGGTACGACGTAGAAGGCCCGGGGGCGGCGCCCGCGCGCCCGTTCGTTCCTGATCGCCGCTTCCAGATCGGCGCAGGAGAACCCGTCCTCGCCTTCCTCCACGGCGGTGACCGCCACGTCCAGGAGCCGGGCCGCGCCGGTGATCCCCACGTAACAGGGGCTGGAGACGAGGAGCACGTCGTCGGGTCCGCTGATGAGGGCCCGCAGTACGAGGAGCATCGCCTCCTGCGCCCCGACGGTCACCACGATGGACTCGGCCGGTACGTCGATGTTCTCGTCGGCGCGCAGCGAGTCGGCGATGATCTCCCGGATCTGGCCCGCGGTGGGCCCGTACTGGTACATGGCGGTGCGTACCTGCCGCGGTGAACTGCCCTGCTCCGCAAGGTGGTTCAGATACCGGCGCAGGTGCGTGAAGATCTGCTCGCTGTCGAAGAAGCCGTCGTAGGGGCGGCCCGGCGCGAAGGAGATCGCCTCCGGATAGCGGGAGGTGATCTCGTTGAGGAAGGTCATGGTGTCCAGGACCGGGTCGGACACGCTGGCGTGCAGCTCGGCCTTCCGCAGCGGCCGTGCGGCGTGGACCGGCGCCGCTTCGGCGGGGCGGGGGCCGGTGCGGATCGCGTCGGGGCCGATGTCCGCGAGCGTGGCGGCGCCCGTGAACACCATCGCGTCGGTCAGCTCCCGGACGAGGCCGCCCAGCGCTTCCGTCACGCCCGCGCGTCCCTGCGCCCGCAGCCCGTCGAGGACCGGGCGCCCCACCACGACGGCGTCCGCGCCCCGGGCGAGCGACGCCAGGATGTCCGCGCCACGGCGGACACCGCCGCTCAGCAGGACGGGGCAGCGGCCCGCCACGGCCTCGGCGATCTCCGGGAGGGCGTCGAGGGCGGTGACCACGATTCCGTCGGCGCCCGTGTCCATGGCACGCCGCGCCTCGGTGGCGCTTGCGATGCCCGCGACCAGCAGCGGCAGCCCGGTGGCCGAGCGCAGCCACGCCACGTCGGACCAGTCGGCGCGGGACCGGAGCAGGGTGCGTACGTCGTCGAAGGGGCCCGGCGCGCCCAGTTCGGCGGGGGCGGCTACGCGCCGGGCGCGGACGTCGTCGCGGTCGCCGAGCGAGAGGAGCAGCGCCCCGACCCCGGCGTCCCGTGCCCGCCCGGCGAGGCGGCGTGCCGTCTCCCGGTCCCGGAACGCGTAGGTCCGCAGCCAGAGGGGGACGTCGGCGGCCGAGGCGAGTTCGGCGAACGTCCGCTCGGCGAAGGCGCTCACCACGGCCGGGAGCCCGGCCGCCGCCGCTGCCCTGACGACGGCGAGTTCGCCGCCGGGCCGTGCCGGGGCGTCGAGCGGGCCGACGACCAGCGGCGCCGACCAGCTCCGGTCGAGGACCTTCACGGTGGTCTCGGACGCCGCGGCACCGGCCTGTCCGGACCTACCGAACTTGCCGGACTGCCCGGACTGCCCGGACTGCCCGGACTGCCCGGACTGGCGCAGGCCGATCCGGTCGAAGGCGTCGCGGTTGGCGGCGGACGCGCGGTCTTCGGCAGCCAGGGAATTTCCCGGCGCGTAATCGTCGGCGATCTGTTCCGCCATGGATTTCCCCCAGGCGTCCACGAGTCCGGCAGTTCGGCAGTTCGGCAGTTCGGCAGTCAGCAGTCAGCAGTCAGCAGTCAGCAGTCAGCAGTCAGCAGTCAGCAGTCAGCAGTCAGTGAGAATTCGGCATCCGGCGCTCAGAGTCACACGAATCCCGACGGACCGACAACATCGTCCAACCGCCCGTTTCGCGCACTTGGACGAGCCGGATCCCATACGGCGTCCCAGCCCCCGGCGCCGAGCGCGTCCGCCAGCTTGTCGGCCGTTCGGGCGGGAACCGCGAACCGCACGGTGAATCCGGTGCCCGCGACGGACGTCTCGACCGCGGCGTCCTCCGCCGCGACGCCGAGGTCCGCGACGGCGGCGAGGAGCCGCGCCAGCTCTCCGGGGCGCTCAGCGACGGCCACCCGCATCCCGTAGCTCTCGCCGTCCGGTGGCCCAGGGATCTCCGCGAGGCCCGAGATGCCCCGGTCGAGCAGGTCCACCAGCGCCCGCATGCCGAGGTCGCGGTCCGCGCCGCCGGGCCGGGCGAGCGCGTCCAGCGCGGGGACGAGGCGGGACAGATCGGTGTGCAGGTCCTTGAGAACGCCCGCGACGGCCGGGGCGTTGGCCTGAAGGATGTCGCCCCACAGCCGGGAGTCGCCGCCGGCGATCCGGGTGGCGTCGCGCAGCCCCTGCCCCGCGACGCGGGAGAGACCGGCGGGGCCCTCCCGCAGCCGGGCCGCGACGAGGCTGGCCATCAGATGCGGTACGTGGGAGGTCACGGCCACGGCGGCGTCGTGGTCCCGACTGCGCATCACGATCGGGACGGCGTCGCACAGGGCGACCAGTTCCAAGGCCCGTTCGAAGGCGTCGTCCGAGGCGAGCCGGGACGGCGTGAGCACCCAGTTGCGGTCACGGAACAGTTCGGCACGGGCGGCCAGCGGGCCCGAACGCTCCCGGCCCGCCAGGGGGTGGCCGCCGATGTAGCGGGCGGGTTCGGGGGCACCGCGCAGCACCGCCTGCTCGGGCCCCGCCTTCACGCTCGCCACGTCGGTGTACGTGCGGGCGAGACCGCGTTCCTGCGCCTCGGCGAGGACGGCCCCGACCTGACTGGGCGGGACGGCGATCACCGCCAGGTCGACGGTCTCCCCGGGGTCTCGCGCGAGGCCGGCGCCGAGCGCGGCGGCCGTCCTCGCGGCGGCGGGGTCCCGGTCGGCCAGGAATACCCGCACGCCCCGCCTGCTCACGGCGAGCGCGACGGACGTGCCGATCAGACCGGTGCCGATGACGGTCATGGTGCGCATCACTGAACATCACCCGCTCGAAAGGCCAACGACCATAAAGAGAAAGGTCGCTCACTTTATTCTGGACGGTTAATAACGGCAAAGGGCGTCGCCTCCAAAGGCGGCCGTCCATTTCCTTCGTAGCCAGACGCGATGCCGGGCTCGTAGGGTCCCCGGAAAACTCATTTCTCTCCGGATCTGGAGCCATTCATGAGCGAATTGGCAAACCCCGAGAGCACCGAGAATCCCCTGTCGGACCTGTCGATCGACTACGTCGAGATGTACGTCGAGGACCTGGCGAGGGCGACGTCCTCGTGGGTCGACCGGTACGCCTTCACCGTGGTCGGTGAGAGCACGTCCGCGGACCATCGCGGAGTCGCGCTCCGCCAGGGGCAGATCACTCTCGTCCTCACGCAGGCGACGTCGGACGAGCACCCCGCCTCGGCGTACGTCGCGGGGCACGGCGACGGCGTCGCCGACATCGCCCTGCGCACCGCCGACCCGGAGGCGGCCTTCCACGCGGCCGTCGCGCGCGGCGCCCTGGCGCACCGGTCCCCGGAGCGGCACCCCGGCGACGGCCCGGCGGTCACCGCGGCGGTGCGCGGCTTCGGGGACGTCGTCCACACGCTCGTACAGCGCGCTCCCGGGGCGGGTCCCGGCCTTCCGGTCGGCTATGTTCCCGTGCCGGACGCGAGCCGTGAACCGGCCTCGGACACGGGCCTGTTGGAGCTGGACCACATCGCGGTGTGCCTGCACGCGGGCGACCTCGGGCCGATGGTCGACTACTACTGCGACGCGCTCGGTTTCCGGGACATCTTCCAGGAGCGCATCACGGTCGGCGCCCAGGCGATGGAGTCGACGGCGGTGCAGAGCCGGTCGGGCACGGTGACGCTGACGCTCATCGAGCCGGACACGTCCGCCGCGAGCGGACAGATCGACGAGTTCCTCAAGAGCCACCAGGGCGCGGGCGTCCAGCACTTGGCGTTCTCCGCGGGCGACGCGGTGGAGTCGGTGCGGGGCCTGTCCGAGCGGGGCGTCGGCTTCCTGCGTACGCCGTCGTCGTACTACGACCTGCTCGGCCGGCGCGTCTCGCTGAGCGCGGAGCGGCTCGAGGACCTGCGGGCCACGAACGTACTGGCGGCGGAGGACCACGACGGTCAGCTCTTCCAGATCTTCACGGCCTCGGACCATCCGCGGGGCACGCTGTTCTTCGAGATCATCGAGCGCCAGGGCGCCGAGACCTTCGGCAGCGCGAACATCAAGGCGCTCTACGAAGCTGTGGAGCTGGAGCGGACGAAGCAGCGTGGATTCCACCAGCGCTGACGGGGTGGCGCGGCGCCCGGCCGACGCCCTGTGTCTCGCCGACGTGGAGCATGCCGCCGCCGCGGTGCTCCCCGCCGACGTGCGGGATTTCATCTCCGGGGGCAGCGGCGCCGAGACCACGCTCGACGCCAACCGCGCCGCGTTGGACCGTGTCTTCGTCATCCCGCGTGTCCTGCGGGACGTGTCGCGGTGCACGACGGAGACCACCCTCCTCGGGCGCCCGGCCCGGATGCCGGTGGCGGTCGCGCCGGTCGCCTATCAGCGGCTCGTGCACCCCGAGGGCGAACTGGCCGCCGTCCGGGCGGCGCACGCGGCGGGGGTGCCGTTCACCGCCAGTTCCCTCACCAGCGTCCCGGTCGAGCGGCTCACCGCGACCGGCGCGGCCGTATGGTTCCAGCTCTACTGGCTGCGCGCGAGCGGCCACGCCTTCGATCTGGTCGCCAGGGCCGAGGAGGCCGGTGTGGAGGCGATCGTGCTCACCGTCGACGTGCCGTGGATGGGGCGGCGGCTGCGGGACATGCGCCATCGGTTCGCGCTGCCGGACCATGTGCGGGCCGCCCACCTGGCCGCGGGCCCCTCCGCCGCGCACCGGGCTCCTGCCGGGCCCTCCTCCGCGCTGGCGGCCCACACCGACGCCGCCTTCTCCGCGTCCCTCACCTGGGCATCGGTGGCGGCGCTGCGGGAGCGGACCCGGTTGCCGCTGGTCCTCAAGGGCGTGCTGGCCCCCGAGGACGCGGTACGTGCCGCCGAGTGCGGGGTGGACGCCGTGGTGGTCTCCAACCACGGGGGCCGCCAGCTGGACGGCGCGGTCCCGAGCGTGGACGCGCTGCCGGGGATCGTAGCGGCCCTGGGCGGGCGCTGCGAGGTCCTGCTGGACAGCGGGGTCCGCAGCGGTACGGACATCCTGCGGGCGCTCGCTCTGGGTGCCCGCGGCGTCCTGGTCGGCCGCCCGCCGGTCTGGGGCCTCGCCATGGGCGGGGAGGCGGGGGCGCGGCGCGTCCTGGAACTCCTCGGTGACGAGTTCCGCGACGCGCTGGGCCTTGCGGGCTGCGCGGACGTGTCCACCGCCGGGGAACTGCGCACGCTGCGGTGGTGACCGGGGTCCGGCATCAGGTGCGCCCAGTGCGCCCGCCCGACTCGCGCCAGGGCCCACGGCCTAGAATCGTGGGGTTTGTCCCCGAGCCGCGTACGGAGCCCCCCATGCACAGCCCCCACGACCCGTTCGTACGCGTCCGGGGCGCCCGGGAACACAATCTCCAGGGCGTCGACGTGGACATCCCGCGTGATGTCCTCGCGGTCTTCACCGGCGTATCCGGTTCCGGGAAGTCCTCGCTCGCCTTCGGGACGATCTACGCCGAGGCCCAGCGGCGCTACTTCGAGTCCGTGGCGCCGTACGCCCGGCGCCTCATCCACCAGGTGGGCGCGCCGAAGGTCGGGGAGATCACGGGGCTGCCGCCCGCGGTCTCGCTCCAGCAGCGCCGCTCGGCGCCGACCTCGCGCTCCTCCGTCGGCACGGTCACCACCCTGTCCAACTCACTGCGGATGCTCTTCTCGCGCGCGGGCACCTACCCCGAGGGCGCCGAGCGGCTCGACTCGGACGCCTTCTCGCCGAACACCGCGGCGGGCGCGTGCGCCGAGTGCCACGGCCTGGGCCGGGTCCACCGCACCACCGAGGAGCTGCTGGTCCCCGACCCCTCGCTGTCCATCCGCGAGGGGGCCATCGCCGCGTGGCCCGGCGCCTGGCAGGGCAAGAACCTGCGGGACGTCCTGGACACCCTCGGCTATGACGTGGACCGGCCGTGGCGCGAGCTGGACGCGGCGGACCGCGAGTGGATCCTCTTCACGGACGAGCAGCCGGTGGTGACCGTGCACCCGGTGCGCGAGGCGGGCCGGATCCAACGCCCTTACCAGGGTACGTACACGAGTGCCCGGCGCTATGTCATGAAGACCTTCGCGGACTCCAAGAGCCAGACGCTGCGCGCCAAGGCCGAACGGTTCCTGGCGAGCGCGCCCTGCCCGGCGTGCGGCGGCAGCAGGCTGCGGCCCGAGGCCCTCGCGGTCACGTTCGCGGGCCGCACGATCGCCGAACTCGCCGCGCTCCCCCTCTCCGAGCTGGCCAAGGCCCTTGAGGGCGCGGAGCGTTCGTCCGAGTCGGCGCGTGTCCTGACCGACGACCTGCTGGCCCGCATCGCGACGGTCACCGAACTCGGGCTCGGCTATCTCAGCCCCGACCGCGCCACACCGACCCTGTCGGCGGGCGAACTACAGCGGCTGCGGCTCGCGACGCAGCTGCGCTCGGGCCTCTTCGGTGTGGTGTACGTGCTGGACGAGCCGTCGGCGGGCCTCCACCCGGCGGACACGGAAGCCCTGTTGACGGTCCTCGACCGCCTCAAGGCCGCGGGCAACTCCGTCTTCGTGGTGGAGCACCACCTGGACGTCATGCGCCATGCGGACTGGCTCGTCGACGTCGGCCCGCAGGCGGGCGAGCACGGCGGGCGGGTGCTGCACAGCGGCCCGGTGGCCGGACTCGAAGGGGTGCGGGAGTCCGCGACGGCTCGCTTCCTCTTCGACCGGTCACCGGCACCGGTGCGCGAAGTGCGCGCCGCGCGAGGCTGGTTGAAGGTCGGCCCGGTCACCCGGCACAACCTGCGCGGCGTGCGCGCGGAGCTGCCCCTCGGCGCCTTCACGGCGGTCACGGGCGTCTCGGGCTCGGGCAAGTCCACGCTCGTCGGCGAGATCAGCGAGGAGCTGGCGGGGGTCGGCCGTCTGGTCCGCGTCGACCAGAAGCCGATCGGGCGCACACCGCGCTCCAACCTCGCCACGTACACCGGTCTCTTCGACGTGGTGCGCAAGGTCTTCGCGGGTACGGACGCGGCGAAGGCACGGGGTTACGGCGTCGGCCGGTTCTCCTTCAACGTGGCGGGCGGGCGGTGCGAGACCTGTCAGGGCGAGGGCTTCGTCAGCGTCGAACTGCTCTTCCTGCCGAGCACCTACGCGCCCTGCCCGGCCTGCGCGGGGGCCCGCTACAACCGCGAGACCCTCGACGTGACGTACCACGGGAGGAATATCGCCCAGGTGCTCGACCTCACGGTGGAGGCGGCCGCGGAGTTCTTCGCGCACACCCCGTCCGTCGTACGCAGTCTGCGGACGCTCCTCGATGTCGGGCTCGGCTATCTGCGGCTCGGTCAGCCGGCCACGGAGCTGTCGGGCGGCGAGGCCCAGCGGATCAAGCTGGCGAGCGAGTTGCAGCGGGCCCGGCGCGGCCACACGCTCTACCTCCTCGACGAACCGACGACCGGCCTGCACCCCGCGGACGTCGACGTCCTCACCCACCGCCTGCACGAGCTGGTCGACGCGGGGAACTCGGTGGTCGTCGTCGAACACGACATGGCGGTGGTGGCGGGCGCGGACTGGGTCATCGACCTGGGCCCGGACGGCGGCGAGGGCGGCGGCCGGATCGTGGCGGCGGGCCCGCCGAGGGAGGTGGCACGGGCCGAGGGCAGCCGCACCGCCCCGTATTTGGCCCGCGTGCTCGACTAGCGCCCCCGGAGTTACCGGCTCACCTTCCGGGTGGCCCGCAGCCACTCCTTGTTCATCGCGGCGATGGAAGGCAGCGGAATCCCCTTGGGGCAGGCGGAGGCGCAGGCGCCGGTCAGCGTGCAGCCCCCGAAGCCCTCCTCGTCCATCTGCGCCACCATGTCGAGCACACGGGTCTCGCGCTCGGGAGCGCCCTGCGGCAGCACATTGAGGTGGTTGACCTTGGCCGAGGTGAAGAGCATGGCGGAGCCGTTGGGGCAGGCGGCCACGCACGCCCCGCAGCCGATGCACTCGGCGTGCTCGAAGGCGGAGTCGGCGTCCGGCTTGGGCACGGGCGTGGCGTGCGCGTCGGGCGCGGAGCCCGTCGGGGCGCTGATGTAGCCGCCGGACTGGATGATCCGGTCGAACGCCGAGCGGTCCACGACCAGGTCCTTGACCACCGGGAAGGCCGCGGCGCGCCACGGTTCGATGTCGATGGTGTCGCCGTCCTCGAAGGACCGCATGTGGAGCTGGCAGGTGGTGGTGCGCTCGGGCCCGTGCGCGTCGCCGTTGATGACGAGCGAACAGGCGCCGCAGATGCCCTCGCGGCAGTCGTGGTCGAAGGCCACGGGGTCGTCGCCCTTGACGATGAGTTCTTCGTTGAGGGTGTCGAGCATCTCCAGGAAGGACATGTCGGCTGAGATGCCGTCCACTTCGTATGTGGACATCGCGCCGTCGGTGTCGGCGTTCTTCTGGCGCCAGACGCGCAGGGTGAGCTTCATGCGTAGCTCCGCTGAGTGGGGTGGACGTACTCGAAGACGAGGTCTTCCTTGTGCAGGACGGGGGCGTCGCCGGTGGCGGTGAACTCCCAGGCGGCCGCGTACGAGAACTCCTCGTCCACGCGCGCGGCCTCGCCGTCCGGGGTCTGGGACTCCTCGCGGAAGTGGCCGCCGCAGGACTCGGCGCGGTGCAGGGCGTCGAGGCACATCAGCTCGGCGAGTTCGAGGTAGTCGATGACGCGGTTGGCCTTCTCCAGGGACTGGTTGAACTCCTCGCCGGTACCGGGGACCTTGATGCGGCGCCAGAACTCCTCGCGGATCTGCGGGATGCGCTCCAGGGCCTTGCGCAGTCCCGTCTCCGTGCGGGCCATGCCGCAGAACTCCCACATCACTTCGCCGAGTTCACGGTGGAAGGAGTCGGGGGTGCGGTCGCCGTCGACGGCGAGGAGGAGGTGCAGCCGGTCCTCGGTCTCGGCCACCACCTCCTGCACGACGGGGTGCTGGGCGTCGACGTCGTCGGTGTGCGGGTGGCGCGCGAGGTAGTCGTTGATGGTGGACGGCAGGACGAAGTAGCCGTCGGCGAGGCCCTGCATGAGGGCGCTCGCGCCGAGCCGGTTCGCTCCGTGGTCGGAGAAGTTGGCCTCGCCGACCGCGAAGAGTCCGGGAATCGTGGTCTGGAGGTCGTAGTCGACCCACAGGCCGCCCATCGTGTAGTGCACGGCGGGGTAGATCCGCATCGGCACCTCGTAGGGGTTCTCCGCGGTGATCCGCTCGTACATGTCGAAGAGGTTGCCGTACTTCTCCTCGACCTTCTTCTTGCCCATGCGCCGGATCGCGTCGGCGAAGTCGAGGTAGACGCCCTGCCCGCCGGGACCGACGCCGCGTCCCTCGTCGCATACGTTCTTGGCGGCGCGGGAGGCGATGTCGCGGGGCACGAGGTTGCCGAAGGACGGGTAGATCCGTTCCAGGTAGTAGTCGCGCTCGTCCTCGGGGATCTCGTTCGGCGGCCGCTGGTCGCCGCGCGCTTTCGGCACCCAGATGCGGCCGTCGTTGCGCAGCGACTCGCTCATCAGGGTGAGCTTGGACTGGTGGTCGCCGGTGCGCGGGATGCAGGTGGGGTGGATCTGGGTGAAGCAGGGGTTGGCGAAGTAGGCGCCGCGCCGGTGGGCCCGCCAGACGGCGGTGGCGTTGGAGTTCATGGCGTTGGTCGACAGGTAGAAGACGTTGCCGTAGCCGCCGGTGGCGAGGACGACGGCGTCCGCGAAGTATGTGTCGATCCTGCCGGTGATCAGATCACGGGCGACGATGCCGCGGGCCCGCCCGTCGACGACGATGACGTCGAGCATCTCGGTGCGCGGGTGCATCTCCACGTTCCCGGCGGCGATCTGCCGGCTCAGCGCCTGATAGGCGCCGAGCAGCAGTTGCTGACCGGTCTGGCCGCGCGCGTAGAACGTCCTGGACACCTGGACGCCACCGAAGGAGCGGGTGTCGAGGAGCCCTCCGTACTCACGGGCGAACGGCACGCCCTGCGCGACGCACTGGTCGATGATCTCGACGGAGATCTGCGCGAGGCGGTGCACGTTGGACTCGCGGGCGCGGAAGTCGCCTCCCTTGACGGTGTCGTAGAAGAGGCGGTGGACGGAGTCGCCGTCGTTGCGGTAGTTCTTCGCGGCGTTGATGCCGCCCTGGGCGGCGATCGAGTGGGCGCGGCGCGGCGAGTCCTGGTAGCAGAACTGGACGACGTGGTAGCCCTGTTCGGCGAGGGTGGCCCCGGCGGAGCCGCCCGCCAGGCCGGTGCCGACGACGATCACGGTGTGCTTGCGGCGGTTGGCGGGGTTGACCAGCTTCGCCTGGAAGCGGCGGGTGTCCCAGCGGTCGGCGATCGGGCCGCTCGGGGCCTTGGCGTCGACGAGCGGTTCCCCGGTCGAGTAGGCGGCGTACTCACGGGAGTTGTTCATGGTTCAGCTCACCAGTCCGGTCATGACGGCCACGGGTACGGAGACGAAGCCTGCGGTCAGCACCAGCGCGACTCCGTTGGCCAGGGGCTTCAGGACGCGGTCGCGGGTGGCGGTGCCGACGCCCAGGGTCTGCGCGGCGCTCCACAGTCCGTGCCGGACGTGGAAGCCGAGGGCGACGACGGCGACGATGTAGATGACGTTGCCGTACCAGGTGGAGAAGGTGTCGATGATGTTCTGGTACGGGTGCAGGTGCTGGTAGCCGCCGGGGTGCACGGTGCCGGTCGTCAGGTCGAGGATGTGCCAGACGATGAAGAGCGCGAGGATGATGCCGCCCCAGCGCATGGTGCGGGTGGCGAAGGTCGCCCGCGCCTTCTTGTGGACGTACTTGGCGGGGCGCGCCCTGATGTCGCGGCGGCTCAGCTGGTAGGCGGAGGTGGCGTGCGCGACGACGGCGGCGACGAGGACCACGCGGACCAGCCAGAGCGTCCACTCCTCGTGCATGAAGGGCTCGCCGACCGTGCGCAGCCAGTGGGCGTAGTGGTTGATCTCCTCGGGGCCGAAGAAGATCTTCAGGTTTCCGACCATGTGCGCGACCAGGTAGAGCAGCATGATCAGACCGCTCACCGCCATCACGGTCTTCTTGCCGATGGTGGAGTCCCAGAGCGTGCGGGTCATGGACGGCCGTTTGTCCGTCCGCGTTGCCAGAGCCATGTCAGTGACGCTACGGCCGAAGGTCCCGATCGGTCCAAGAGATGGTCCGGCTCATCTCAATAGGCTGGGCCTATCGACCGACGTATCGTGCGTCTATGCAATTCCAGCAGCTGCACTACTTCGTCGCGGTCGCCGAGACACGGCACTTCACGCGGGCCGCCGAGCGGGTCCACGTCTCCCAGCCCTCGCTCTCGCAGCAGATCAGGGCCCTGGAGAGGGAGCTGGGCGCGGAGCTGTTCAGCCGGGCCCGCGGCAACATCGCGTTGACCGACGCGGGCGAGGCGCTGCTGCCGCTGGCCCGGCGGATCCTCGCGGACGCGGACACCGCCCGGATCGAGGTGCAGGAGCTGGCGCAGCTGCGCCGCGGCCGCATCCGTCTCGGGGCGACGCCGAGCGTGTGCACGGGGCTGCTCCCCGATGTGCTGCGCGCGTTCCACGACCGGCATCCGGGGATCCAGCTGCTCATCGAGGAGGGCGGTTCCCACGATCTCGTACGCGAACTGGCGCGCGGGGCGCTGGACCTCGCCCTGGTGGTGCTGCCGCTGCCGAGTCCCTCGCCCGCGCTGACCACGGTGGAGCTGCTGCGGGAGGACCTGGTCGTGGTGTCGTCCCCGCGGGCGCGGCGGCTGGGGCGGAGCGTACGCATCGCCGATCTCCAGGGTGAGCGCCTTGTGATGTTCCGGCACGGCTACGACCTGCGGGAACTGACCGTCGCGGCCTGCCGGGCCGAGGGGTTCGAGCCGGAGTTCGCGGTGGAGGGCGGCGAGATGGACGCGGTGCTGGGTTTCGTCCGGGCGGGGCTCGGCGTCGCGGTCGTGCCGCGCATGGTGGCCGAGCGTCCGGGCTCCGACCTGCGGATGACCCCGCTGGCCAGGCCGGGCCTGTCCCGCACGATCGCCCTCGCGCACCGCAGCGATGTGGCTCCGCCGCGGGCGGCGCGGGAACTCCAGCGGATGCTTTTGGCCCAGGGCGGGTGAGGGTGCCTCGGATTTCAGGTGCGGGTGCGTCGTTGGCTGGTCGCGCAGTTCCCCGCGCCCCTGACGGGGCGCATCCGCGCCCCGTCAGGGGCGCGGGGAACTGCGCGAGCGACCACGACGCACCCGCCAGGCGAACCACACGCACCCCCCGAGTTGATCTGCTCCCACCCCGGCGGTCAGCCGACCGCGTCGGCCAGCGCCAGTTCGTGGAGGCGATCCGGCGGCCCCGGCCGCGCGTAGTACCAGCCCTGAGCCGTGTCACAGCCCAGCTCCCGCAGCTGGTCCGCCTGCGCGCCCGTCTCGACGCCCTCGACGGTGACCGCGAGGTCCAGGCTGTGCGCGAGCGAGACGATCCCTTCGACGATCTTCAGGTCGACGGGGTCGGCCGGGAAGTGCTGCATGCCCTGGGTGAAGGACCGGTCGAGCTTGAGGACGCTCACCGGCAGCCGGCGCAGATTGGCGAGGTTGGAGTAGCCCGTGCCGAAGTCGTCGAGCGCGATGTCCACGCCCATCTCGGCGAGCCTGCGCAGCGGCTTGAGCAGATCGTCGTCGGCTCCTATCAGCGCGGACTCGGTGACCTCCAGGCAGAGCGCGCCCGGCTCCAGGCCCTCGCGCTCCAGGATGTCGACCGTGTCGGAGACCAGACCCGGATGAGTGAGCTGCATGGGCGAAAGGTTGACGTTGACGCGGAGCGGCCCGGCGGCGGCCCCGTCCAGAGGGCGCGCCTCCCACAGGCGGGCCTGGCGCACGGACTCCTCAAGGACCCAGCGGCCGAGCGGCACGATCAGGCCGGTGTGCTCGGCGAGCGGGATGAACCGGTCGGGGCCGATGATGCCGTGCTGCGGGTGCAGCCACCGCACGAGCGCCTCGGCGCCGCGCACACTGCCGTCGCCGAGATGCACCAGCGGCTGGTACTCGATGAAGAACTCGCCGCGCTCCAGGGCCGCGGGCAGCGCGGTGGTCAGGCCGTGCCGGGTGATGGCGCGGGCGTCGGCCTCGGGGTCGGCCAGTTCGTAGCGGTTGCCGCCCGCGGACTTGGCGCGGTACATCGTGATGTCGGCGCTGCGCAGCACGTCCGCCGCGCCGCGCTCACCGGCCGGGCCCTCCACGATGCCGATGGAGCCGCGGACGGTCAGCTCGCGGCCCTCGACGCGGATCGGGGCGGCCAGGGCGTTCATGATGCGCCCCGCCAGTTCGTCCACCTCGGTCTCGGTGTCGGTGCCCGTGGTGAGTGCCACGAATTCGTCGCCGCCGAGCCGGGCCACCATCTCGCCGGGCGCGGTCGCACACGACTGGAGCCGGTCGGCGACCTCGACGAGCAGCCGGTCGCCCGCCGCGTGTCCCAGGCTGTCGTTGACGGTCTTGAATCCGTCGAGGTCGAGGTAGCACAGGCCGAACCGCGCGCCCCCGCCCGCGGAGAGGGCCTTCTCCAGGCGCTCGAAGAACAGCGTGCGGTTGGGCAGCCCGGTGAGCGCGTCGTGCGTGGCCTCGTAGCGAAGGCGCAGGTTGAGCAGCCGGCGCTCGGTGGTGTCCTCCATCAGCGCCAGCTGGTACTGCGGAAGGCCGTCCGCGTCGCGCAGCAGCGAGACGGTGAGGTTGGTCCACAGGACCGTGCCGTCGGGGCGGTAGAAGGCCTTCTCCACCCGATAGTGCTCCCGCTCGCCGCGCACCAGCTCCTCGTACAGCTTCCATACGTGGGGAGAGTCGTCGGGGTGCGTCCACTCCGCCGCGTTGCGCCCGCGCAGGTGGTTCTCCAGGCCGCCGAACATGCGGATCAGCGCGTCGTTGACCTCGAGGATCGTGCCGTCGAGGTCGGCGATGCCGATGCCGATCGCGGCGCCGTGGAAGACGGCACGAAAGCGCGCCTCGCTCGCGTGCAGGGCCTCGGCGACCGCGCTGCGCGCGCTCAGGGCGGCGCGGGAGATGGCCTCCTGCTCGACGAGGGTGCGCTCGCGCAGCGCCTGGGCGAAGCCGGCCGCGACCGCGTGCTGGATGCGGGAGCTGCGGGCCCGCAGCTCCTCCTGGGGGCCGTCGCCGCCGCAGTACAGGACCAGGTAGGCGTCGACGCAGTCGAGGGTGCGGCTGAGCGCCTCGGGATCGGTGCAGTGCGTGTCGATGAGGGCGGCGCCGACGGCCTGGCCCTGTTTCGCGTCGAAGACCCGCTCCCGGAGCGCGTCGCGCAACCTCCGGGCGAGCGGTACCAGTTGCTGCTCGAACTCGGGGCGGGTCAGTGAGGTGGCCGTCACGGGGAAGATCGCACGGCTCCAGATGGTGGCGAACCTGCGGAGTCTCCCCTCCGGTCCGTCCGGCTCGGCGCTCAACGCTTCAGTCCCACGCCCGCGAACCCCGAGAAGGAGTAGGGGTCCTCCTCCTCGGGCGCCGTGTCGGGCCGCCAGTGCGGCATCGGCACCAGGCCGGGTTCCACCATGTCGTACCCCTCGAAGAACCGCGCGATCTCGTCGCGCGAGCGCATGATCAGTGGATTGCGGATGTCTTTGTATACACCGACCGTCCCACCGGCCTGCTCGGGGGGAACCGGAATCCCTTCGTACGAGGCATGCGTGAGGACGATCAGGCTGCCGGGCGCGAGAGCGTCCCTCAACTCGGCGACGGCCGCGCAAGGATCGTACGCGTCCTCGACGAAGTGCAGGACGGCGACGAGCAGCAGCGCCACCGGGCGGTCCAGGTCGAGGAGCGAGCCCACCTGCGAACTGCCGAGAATGTCCCGGGGCTTGCGCAGATCCGCGGCGAGGACCGCGGTCCGCTCGTCGCCCTCCAGGACGGCCTCGCTGTGCGCCACGGCCACCGGGTCGTGGTCGACGTAGACGACCCGCGCCTCCGCGCTGGCCCGCTGCGCCACCTCGTGGACGTTGCCGAAGGTGGGGATACCGGAACCGATGTCGAGGAACTGGGTGACGCCCTGCCCGACGGCGTATCGCACCGCCCGCCGCATGAAGGCACGGTTCGCCTGCATGATCTTCGGCAGGCCCGGCATGAACTCCATCGCCTTGCGGCCGGCCTCCCGGTCCACCTCGAAATTGTGCGAGCCGCCCAGGTAGTAGTCGTAGATGCGGGACACGCTGGGCATCGTGAGGTCGATGCCGAGCGGGGCCCAGGCGGGACGCTCCATCAAGACTCCAAGGCATAGGGGGGCGACGCGGGCGATCCGATGTTCGAGGGTGAGGCTACTGATCGTCTGCCAAGGGAGCGAGTCAAACCGGAAATTGGCCGTCCGTTCTCGGTCACTGCCTTTGGCAAGTGCCGTATGCCACACGTCGGACCGGCCCGCTCCCTCCTTGTGATAAGGGGGGATACGGGCCGGTCGGCCGTGCTCCGTGGGGGGGGGCTTACGGGTCCTTGGGGATCCTTGGAGAGCCGTGGGGGAGGTTGGGGGGCCTCGGCGCTGCGCGGGAGGTTACTTCTTCGGCGCTCCGATCGCCTTGCCGTCCGGGCTCACGGCGTACCAAGTGCCGCCCACACCTTGGCCGTTGGTGTCGCCCGCCTTCTTGTCGCCCGCGAAGGTGTACAGCGGCCAGCAGTCGATCGTCTGCTGCTTGCCGCCGTCCGGGCGGTCGTAGGTCATGTAGCCCTTCATCTTGATGCCCACGGCGTCGGACTTGTCGACGGGGGCGACGGCGGGCCACTTCTCGGCGCAGGCGCCCACGCAGTTGGACTTGATCGGCCAGGCGGAGTCCTTGGTGAAGCGGTAGACGGTCATGCCGTTCTTGTCGACGACGATCTCGCCGAGCTTCGGGTCCTTGCGGGTGGACAGGCCCGCGGTGTCGGCCGGGGCGGTCTCCTCGGGGGCCGCCTCTTCGGGGGCCTCCTCGTCGGGGGCCTTGTCGGCGGGCGCGGCCGAGGCCTTCTTGCCGTCGGGGGCGGCCGCGTACCAAGTTCCGCCCACGCCCTGCCCCTTGGCGTCGCCGGGCTTGGCGTCCTTCGCGAACCGGTACATCGGCCAGCCGTCGATGGTGAGCTGCTTGGTGCCGTCCGTGGTGGTGACCTCGCCGAGCAGGGAAGCGTCGACGCCGGGCGCCGCCTTGGCCCCGTCGGCGGCCACGGCCGGCCAGGCCTTCAGACAGGCGGCGTCGCAGTTGGACTTGGGCGGCTGGGCGGTGTCCTTGTCGAAGCGGTAGAGCGTGAAGCCCTCGCTGTCGGTGACGACTTTCCCGAGCTTCTTGCTGTCCCATACGGCGAGCTGTCCGGCCGCCTTCGCCTTGGCACCCCCGCCCTCCGCGGCACCGTCGTCCGCCCCGTAGCCGTCGCCCCCGCCGTATCCGTCGGCCTTCGCGGGCGCCTCGTTGCCCACGTTCTGGCCATTCGGCGACTGCTCGCCCTTCTCCTGGCCGCACGCCGTCGTCAACGCCAGCAGAGCCGCAGCCGTCGCTACGAGCGAGGCGCTCCGCCTGGCCCGAGGGGCTCGCCCACTTGGATGCCGCATCTGTAACTCCCGCTGTCCGCTTGGATGTTGTGGCGCCGTTTTGCGTCACACCTGGCCCTAGGTACGGGCGGGGGCGACCATCGCGTTCAACGGATCCGCAGATTTCTTTCCGCGGCGTCCGCGGCGGGAGGGCCCGGGGTCGCGGCGCGCGCCGTCAAACCCGCGCCGCGACCACCTCATCCCTTCGGGGCATTCGGGCGTGTTCCCGCATGCGCGGGGCGGCCTGCGCCCATGATCTCCGTCGTGTATGGAACTTCGCGGGCCCTGCCGCCCCTCGCCACACGCGTGTTGGCATTTCTGGCGATGGCGCTGTTCCTTGGCGCCCTCACCGGCGCCGGAAGGGCCGTGGCCGACAGCTGCGCGTACGCGTCGATCGGCCCGGGCGGTGGTTCTTCGGGCGGCGGCCATACGGCCGTGGCGGGTGACGGCGCCAACTGCTGGGCCGGTCCCACGCACCGGCCGAAGCCTCCCCCACCACCCCCGCCGCCCGCTCCCCCGCCGTCGTCGAC
>NZ_JODF01000075.1:0-29839 GCF_000717945.1 Streptomyces sp. NRRL S-920 | reverse complement strand
CGGTATTTCGTGTTTCCAACCCTACCAGATCCGTTTTCCGTTCCGTTTCCGGTTCGGATTTCATTTCCGGTGGCCGTTGGAGGGCCTTTGCCTTTCGGCTGATCCGACTTTATCAGAAGTTTTCGGCCGGACTTACCGGCTTCAGTTCCGATTAATCGGGGGGCTGCTTCTCAATTTGATGTGATTCGAGAAGCAAGCAGACTTTAACCGCCGCCGCTGGACTTGTCCAGTTCTAGGCAACTGTTCGAATCTACCTCCCCGGTCCTTCCGTGTCAACGGTTTTTCCGGGGCGAAGAGGAGACTAGCAGCTCTGGAGGGCCCTACGCACATCACGCTGCGGTGGGGGCGGAGGCGCTGCGGTCGGTCCGGTCCAGGTCGCCCGTTTCACCCGCACGGGCCGCCCTGCCGCCCAGGACGTACACGTACGCGAGGAACGCCAGCTCGGCGGCGATTCCGATGGCGATGCGGGCCCAGGTCGGCAGGCCCGACGGGGTCACGAAGCCTTCGATGGCACCCGACACGAACAGGACCAGGGCCAGGCCTATCGCCATGCCGAGGGCCGCGCGGCCTTCCTCCGCCAGGGCCGTGCGGCGGGTGCGTGGGCCCGGGTCGATGACGGTCCAGCCGAGGCGCAGGCCTGTGCCGGCGGCTACGAAGACCGCGGTCAGTTCCAGGAGGCCGTGCGGGAGGACCAGGCCGAGGAAGGTGTCGAGACGGCCCACCGAGGACATCAGGCCGATGCCCACCCCGAGGTTGAGCATGTTCTGGAAGAGGATCCAGATGACCGGGAAGCAGAGAAAGGCTCCCAGGACGAGGCACATCGCGGCGGCCTGGGCGTTGTTCGTCCACACCTGGGCCGCGAAGGACGCCGCCGGGTGGCTGGAGTAGTAGGACTCGTACTGACCGCCCGGCCGAGTCAGCTCGCGCAGTTCGCCGGGGGCGGCGATCGAGGACTGCACTTCGGGGCGGGTGGCGATCCACCAGCCGATGACTGCCGCGAGGGCCGTGGAGAGCAGTGCCGTGGGAACCCACCAGTGGCGGGAGCGGTAGACCGCTGCCGGGAAGCCGTGGGTGAGGAAACGCGTCACGTCTCTCCAGGAGGCGCGGCGTGTGCCTGTCACAGCACTACGCGCGCGTGCCACGAGGTGCGTCAGGCGCCCGGTGAGCTGTGGGTCCGGTGCGCTGGACTGGATCAGGGAGAGGTGGGTGGCGGTGCGTTGGTAGAGGGTGACGAGTTCGTCCGCCTCTGCTCCGGTGAGGCGGCGTTGGCGGCGCAGCAGGGCTTCCAGTCGGTCCCACTCGGCTCGGTGGGCGGACACGAAGACGTCGAGGTCCATCGGGCGGCTGCTCCTCGTACTGCGGCGCGTGGCTGCTCAGCTTGGCAGACTGGCGAGTCCTACGGCAGGGCAGGGAAGGGCGGCGGGCGTGAGTGAGCTGGTGACGGGTGAGGCGGTGGCGCTGGAGTTGCGTCCCGCGAAGCTGCCGAGCCGGGCGCTGGCCCTGCTGATCGACATGGCCGTGGCGTGGGCGGTCTATATCGCGGCGACGGTCGGGATCGTCGCTTCGACCTCGTCGTTGGACGACGCCGCGGCCGCGGCGGTCGCGGTCGCCGGCTTCGTACTCATTCTGGTCGGTGGTCCCATCGCGGTGGAGACGCTCAGTCGTGGCCGGTCGTTGGGGAAGCTGGCGTGTGGGCTGCGGGTGGTGCGGGACGACGGGGGGCCTATCCGCTTCCGGCACGCGCTGGTGCGGGGGGCCGTCGGGGTCGTCGAGATTCTGATGACGTTCGGGGTGGTGGCGTGCGTCGCGTCGCTGGTGTCGGCGCGTGGGCGGCGGCTCGGGGATGTGTTCGCGGGCACGTTGGTCGTACGCGAGCGGGTGCCCGCGGGGCGGACGGCGTTCGTGCCTCCGCCGCCGCCCTGGCTGGTGGGGCGGTTCTCCGAGCTGGATCTGTCCGGTGTCCCTGAGGGGCTGTGGCTGGCGATTCGCCAGTACCTGACGCGGATGAGGCAGTTGGATCCGCAAGTGGGCTGGGCGATGGCGGAGCGGCTGGCCGGTGATCTGGCGGAGCGGACGGGGGCTCCTGCGCCGCAGGGTGTTCCGGCCGCCGCGTATCTGGCCGCTGTCGTACATGAGCGGCAGGCGCGGGATGTGCGGAGGGCATTCGGCGGGGAGGCGGGCTCTGCCGTGTCTGGGGCGGGGTCTGGTGATCCCGCCGCGAGTGCCGGTGCCGGTCTCAGTGCCGGTGCCAGTACCAGTGTCGGTGCCGCGCCGCCGCCCGTGCCGCCGCCGGGCTGGCGCGGAGGTGATGAGGCCGCGCCTCCTGGCACGGGGTTCGTGCCGCCTGCCTGAGCGGGCACGGGCGTCAGGCGAAGGCCGACGGTGGGGTTTCGAGGTGCTCCAGCTCTATGCCGGGGGCCGCGAGGACGACGTCGCCGGTGATGTGGACCGCGTGCTGTTCGCCGGTGTCCAGGGCCGTGACCTGGTATTCGTCCACGGTCAGAGGGCCGTTGTCAGTGGCGTGTGCTTCTCTTTTCAGCAGGGCCCAGGACTGGTCGAGAGTGCGGGGGGCGAGGACCGGGTCCGTGAAGGCGACCAGGCGGATTCGGGTCGCGGGGGCGGCGGGGGTCAGGCGCAGCAGCCGGGCCGTCGCGATGAGGAAGGCGGGGGATGTGCCGGTGAAAGCGTGGGCGGGCGCGTTGTCTTCGGTGGCATGGGCGCCGGTGGGGTCGGTGCGGACCCAGGTGACGCCGTTGAGAGCGGCGGCGCGGACCTGCCAGTCCCCCGCGTGCAGTTCGAGGCGGATGGGGCGGCCGTGGTCGTCGAGCGCGAGGTCGACGGAGCCTGCGGGGGTCCCGGAGGGGGAGGTGCGTTGGGAGACGTAGCGCCAGCCGGAGGGGCCGGGTGCGCAGTGGAAGTGTTCTTCGCCGAGGGGGGTGCGATCGTGCGGATCATGGAGCGAATATCGGCCGCGGGGCATGGGCTTGGGTCCTCGGGTCAGTACCTGCGGTGAGGTCAGTACCTGCGGTGAGCGGTGGGGCTGTCCGGGCCGGTCGGTGCGGTCCCAAAGGGGCAGGCCCCCGCCGCGGGGGCGAGGGCCTGCTGAAGTGGGGCTGACCGGTGGCCGGCCGGCTGTCAGTAGCGGTAGTGGTCGGGCTTGAACGGGCCCTCTACCTCGACACCGATGTACGCGGCCTGCTCGGGGCGGAGCGTCGTGAGCTTCACGCCGAGCGCGTCGAGGTGGAGACGGGCGACCTTCTCGTCCAGGTGCTTGGGGAGCACGTAGACGTCGGTCGGGTACTCGTCCGGCTTGGTGAACAGCTCGATCTGGGCCAGGGTCTGGTCCGCGAACGAGTTGGACATCACGAAGGACGGGTGGCCGGTGGCATTGCCCAGGTTGAGCAGGCGGCCCTCGGACAGCACGATCAGGACCTTGCCGTCGGGGAACGTCCAGGTGTGGACCTGCGGCTTGACCTCGTCCTTGACGATGCCGGGGATCGCGGCCAGACCGGCCATGTCGATCTCGTTGTCGAAGTGGCCGATGTTGCCCACGATCGCCTGGTGCTTCATCTTGGCCATGTCCGAGGCCATGATGATGTCCTTGTTGCCCGTGGTCGTGATGAAGATGTCGGCCTTGTCGATGACCTCGTCGAGCGTCGTGACCTGGTAGCCGTCCATGGCCGCCTGGAGCGCGCAGATCGGGTCGATCTCGGTGACGATGACGCGGGCGCCCTGGCCGCGCAGGGACTCCGCGCAGCCCTTGCCCACGTCGCCGTAGCCGCAGACGACGGCGGTCTTGCCGCCGATGAGGACGTCGGTGGCGCGGTTGATGCCGTCGATCAGGGAGTGGCGGCAGCCGTACTTGTTGTCGAACTTCGACTTGGTCACGGCGTCGTTCACGTTGATCGCCGGGAAGAGCAGCGTGCCGTCACGGTGCATCTCGTACAGGCGGTGGACGCCGGTCGTGGTCTCCTCGGTCACGCCGCGGATCTCCGAGGCGAGCTGGGTCCACTTCTGCGAGTCCTCGGTGATGGTGCGGTTGAGGAGCTCGAGGATGACGCGGTGCTCGTCGTTCTCGGCGGTGTCGACGGCCGGGACCTTGCCGTCCTTCTCGTACTCGACGCCCTTGTGCACCAGGAGCGTGGCGTCGCCGCCGTCGTCCAGGATCATGTTCGGGCCGCCGGTGGGGGTGTTCGGCCAGGTCAGCGCCTGCTCCGTGCACCACCAGTACTCCTCCAGGGTCTCGCCCTTCCAGGCGAAGACCGGGACGCCCTGGGGGTTGTCCGGGGTGCCGTTCGGACCGACGGCGATGGCCGCGGCGGCGTGGTCCTGGGTGGAGAAGATGTTGCAGGAGGCCCAGCGGACCTCGGCGCCGAGGGCGACCAGGGTCTCGATGAGCACGGCGGTCTGCACGGTCATGTGCAGGGAGCCGGTGACGCGGGCGCCGGCGAGCGGCTGGGCCGCGGCGTACTCCTTGCGGATCGCCATCAGGCCGGGCATCTCGTGCTCGGCGAGGGTGATCTCCTTGCGGCCGAAGGCGGCGAGGGAGAGGTCGGCGACCTTGAAGTCCTGGCCGTTGGTGGCAGTCGTCATGAGTGAGCTGCTCCTCGTGGGGTTGGTCGAGGGTGGGCATGGCTGACCTGCGGCGTCGGGTACATAGGGTGCACCGGCGCGCGCAGCGCAGTCCGTCGGAGGCCCTCTCTCCCTCGGCCGGTCCGCGCCTGTGTCCGCGCGCGGGCCGCCCGACCGCCATCAGCAGCGACGTCTGGCTCAGTCATCCAAGCTACACCGGTCGGCCCAGCGAACCCCAGCCCGCCTCCGGCCACCGGAAGGCCACGGGGAGGCGAGGGGGAGCCCATGGGGAGGCCACGGGGAGCCCGTGGGGAGGCGATAGAGGGTCGGGCGGACAGGGCATCAGACCCGGGCGACAGGGGACCTTTCCTCTCTCTGATCCTGTGCCGACCGCTCTTTTGATCCTGTGCCGACCTGATGCAGGATGCCCTGGGATCGGGAACATTTGCGCGATCTCGATTGGCAAAGGCGTGAGGAGATCCAGGTGACCAGTCCGGCCGGCCCGCCCATGGGCGGCGACAGCAGTGGGCGGAAGAGGGTGAAGCTGCTCGCGGTGACCGCGTGCCCGACCGGCATCGCCCACACGTACATGGCGGCGGAGAAGCTCGCGCAGGCGGCGGAGCGTCTCGGGGTCGACATGAAGGTGGAGACGCAAGGTTCCATCGGGGCTGAGAACGTCCTCACTGACAACGATGTCAAGGACGCCGACGGCATCATCATCGCGGCGGACAAGGACGTGGACCGCAGCCGTTTCGCGGGCAAGCGCGTGCTGTCCGTCGGGGTGTCCGAGGGCATCAGCCGTCCGGAGCAGCTGATCGAGCGGGTGCGGAGCGCGCCGGTGCACGGCGGTGGCGGGGGTGGTGGCTCCGCTGAGGCCCTTGCCCGGGGCGGTGGGGGCGGTGGGGGCGGCCGGGAGCGGAGCGTCGCGTACAAGGCGCTGATGAACGGTGTCTCGTACATGATTCCGTTCGTGGTGGTCGGCGGGCTACTGATCGCGATCTCGTTGGCGCTCGGCGGTGATGCCACGTCGAAGGGCTATGTCATCCCGGAGGGGACCTTCTGGGCGCACGTCAACGCCATCGGGGTCATCGGCTTCACGCTGATGGTGCCGATCCTGTCCGGGTACATCGCGTACGCCATCGGGGACCGGCCCGCGCTGGTGCCGGGCATGATCGGCGGGTGGATCGCCAACACCGGTGAGCTGTACGACTCCAAGGCGGGTGCGGGCTTTATCGGGGCCATCGTGACCGGGTTCCTGGCCGGTTATCTGGTGGTGTGGATCAAGAAGGTCGAGGTTCCGAAGTTCGTCCGGCCGATCATGCCGATCATCGTGATCCCGATCGTCGCGACCACGGCGCTGGGGCTGTTCTTCATCTACGTCATCGGGAAGCCGATCTCGTGGGTCTTCGAGCATCTGACCGACTGGCTCAGCGGTATGACCGGGACCAGCGCGATTCTGCTCGGTGCGATTCTCGGGCTCATGATCGCGTTCGACATGGGCGGGCCGGTCAACAAGACCGCGTTCCTCTTCGGTGCGGGGCTCATCGCGACCGGCAACCAGACCGTGATGGGCATGTGCGCGGCGGCCATCCCCGTGATGCCGCTCGGCCAGGGGCTCGCCACGCTGATCCGGCGCAGGCTCTACTCGGAGCAGGAGCGCGAGACGGGCATGGCCTCGCTGTTCATGGGGTTGTTCGGGATCTCTGAGGGGGCGATTCCGTTCGCTGCCGCGCGGCCCGCGCAGGTCATCCCGGCCAATATGCTCGGCGGCGCCGTCGCCGGTGCCGTCGCCGGTATGGCGGGCGTCAAGGACGCGGTGCCGCACGGCGGGCCGATCGTGGCGGTGCTGGGTGCGATCGGTGGCGTGCCGATGTTCTTCGTGGCGGTCGCCATCGGCACGGTGGTCACCGCGTTGGCCACGGTTACGCTCATCGATCTCGGTGAGCGGAGGGGGCGGGGGGCCTCACCCGTCGGCGACCGGACCGAGGGGCCCGGGCCGGTGCTCGCGGGGGCAGGGGTGGCCTCGGGTGGCGCGATGGTCGTGGCTGGGGCGCCGCGGAAGGAGGCGTCGGCTCAGGCTCACGCCCAGACTTCGGTTGCGGCTCTGCCTCAGGCCCCGACTTCGGCTTCGGCTCCGGGCTCGGCTGCGACTCCGGCTTCGGGCTCGGGCTCGGGCTCGGCTTCGGCTCCGGGCTCGGCTTCAGGCCCGGGTCCGGGCTCGGCTCCGGGCTCGGGCTCGGCTTCAGGCCCGGGTCCGGGCTCGGCTTCAAGCTCGGCTTCGGGCTCGGCCTCGGCTCCGGGCTCGGGCTCGGCCTCGGCTCCGGGCTCGGGCTCGGCTTCAAGCTCGGCTCCGGGCTCGGCTTCGGCTCCGGGCTCGGCTTCAAGCTCGGCTCCGGGCTCGGCTTCGGCTCCGGGCTCGGCTTCAGGCTCGGCCTCGGCTCCGGGCTCGGCTTCAGACTCGGGCCCGGGCTCGGCTCCGGCTCCGGGCCCGGCTTCAGACTCGGGTTCAGGCTCGGGCTCGGCTTCGGCTTCGGCTCCGGGCGGCGCTTCCGACGTTCTCTCCGGATATCTCAGCGAGCGGACCGTGAAGGTCCAGTTGGCCGCCCGCGACAAGGGCGCGGCGATCCAGGAGATGGCCGCGCTCCTCGCCACCACGGGCCGGGTCAACGACGTGGAGGAGCTGGTGCGGACCGCGCTGCGGCGCGAGGAGCAGGGCACGACCGGGCTCGGCGAGGAGATCGCCATCCCGCACGCGAAGACCGATGCCGTGGACGCGCCGGTCGTGGGGTTCGCCCGGTCCGCGGAGGGCGTCGAGTGGGGGTCGCTCGACGGGACGAAGGCCAAGCTGATCTTCATGATCGCCGTGCCGGAGGCGGCCGCCGGGGACGAGCACCTGCGGATCCTCGCGCTGCTTTCGCGGAAGCTGATGGACACGGACTTCCGGGAGCGGCTGATGGCGGCGCCGGATGACGCCGCGGTCCTCGACGTGCTGCGCGAGGTGCGGTAGCCGGCGATCCGCTTTCCGTACGTACGTCGATGGGGCCCCGCACCTTGCTGGTGCGGGGCCCCATCGACGTACGTACGCGGCTACGGGAGCGAGGTCAGTGGCCGCCGGGCGACTTGCCCGGGTTGGTGCCCTCGGCTGCCGCCGCCTCGCTGAAGATGTCCGGTTCGAGGTAGATCACGCGGGCGATCGGGACGGCGGCGCGGATGCGGTCCTCGGCGGCGTTGATCGCGGCGGCGACCTCGGTGGCCGTGTCGTCGTGCTGGACGGCGACCTTGGCGGCGACGAGGAGTTCCTCGGGGCCGAGGTGGAGCGTGCGCATGTGGATGACCTTGGTGACGGTGTCGCCGTCGACCAGGGCCTGCTCGATCTTCTTGACCTCTTCGGTGCCCGCGGCCTCGCCCAGCAGGAGGGACTTGGTCTCCGCGGCGAGGATGATCGCGATCGCGATGAGCAGGACGCCGATGCAGAGTGTGCCGATGCCGTCCCAGACGCCGTCACCGGTGGCGAGGGCGATGCCGACGCCGCCGAGGGCGAGGACCAGGCCGACCAGCGCGCCGAGGTCCTCCAGGAGGACGACCGGCAGCTCGGGGGCCTTAGCGCGGCGGACGAACTGCGTCCAGGAGAGGCTGCCGCGCAGCTGGTTGGACTCCTTGATGGCGGTGCGGAAGGAGAAGGTCTCCGCGATGATCGCGAACACCAGGACCCCGACGGGCCAGTACCAGTGCTCGATCTCGTGCGGGTTCTTGATCTTCTCGTAGCCCTCGTAGATCGCGAACATGCCACCGACCGAGAAGAGGACGATCGAGACGAGGAAGGCGTAGATGTAGCGCTCGCGGCCGTAGCCGAAGGGGTGTTGCGGGGTCGCCTCGCGCTGGGCCTTCTTGCCTCCGACGAGCAGCAGCCCTTGGTTGCCGGAGTCGGCCAGCGAGTGGACGCTCTCGGCGAGCATCGATGAGGAGCCGCTGAAGATGAACGCGACGAACTTCGCCACCGCGATCGCGAGGTTCGCGGCGAGTGCCGCGACAATCGCCTTTGTTCCGCCTGACGCGCTCATAAGTGCCCGGGGTCCCTTCGCCTTCGAATGTGCTCGGCCATCGCCGGCGGGCTGTGCTTTGCCCGCCCTTTGCGGTGGGTCATTGTTGCAGCACGGGAGGGTGCCGCCGCGTCAGGCCACCACGGTGGCCCGGAAAACCGTGCCCACTCCGGACACTTCGGCCCTTTCTCCCGCGGGGACGAATACGGACTGGCCGGGCGTCAGGGGCAGTTCGCCCGCACGGACCGAGCCCGCGGTGCAGAGCAGGATCTGCGGGGTGGTGGCGGTGAGGTCGTGCGGGGCCGCGCCCTCGGGCAGTACGAAGCGGGAGAGGCGGAACTCGTCGATCGGGGTGTCGTAGACCTCTTCGCCCGTGGGGGCCGCCTCGGGGCGCAGGACGCCGGGGTCGGTCGCCTCGAAGCGGACCACGCGCAGGAGTTCGGGTACGTCGACGTGTTTGGGGGTCAGGCCGCAGCGCAGGACGTTGTCGGAGTTGGCCATGATCTCGACGCCGAGGCCGTCGAGGTAGGCGTGGGGAACGCCCGCGCCGAGGAACAGGGCCTCACCGGGCTGGAGCCGTACGTGGTTGAGGAGCATCGCCGCGATGACGCCCGGGTCGCCGGGGTAGTGGTGGGCGATGCCCGCGTACGGGGCGTAGTCGCCGCCGAGGCGCTGGGCGGCGGCCGTGACCTCGGTGACCGTCTCGGCCATCTGTTCGGGGTCGGCGCTCAAGACGGCCGTCAGGACCTCGCGCAGGGCGGCGTCCTCGGGGTGGGCGCGCAGCAGGTCGACGTACGGCTTGAGGGAGTCGACACCGAGGCCCTCCAGGAGGTCGGCGGTCTCGCCGGGGGCGCGGAAACCGCACAGGCCGTCGAACGGCGTGAGGGCGCAGATCAGTTCGGGCTTGTGGTTGGCGTCCTTGTAGTTGCGGTTCGGGGCGTCGACGGGGACGCCCCGGCGCTCCTCCTCCGCGTACCCCTCCTTGGCCTGCGCGAGGTCGGGGTGCACCTGGAGGGAGAGCGGGGCACCCGCGGCGAGGATCTTGAGGAGGAAGGGCAGGCGCGGGCCGAACCTGGCGACCGCCGCCGGGCCCAGCTCGCGCTCCGGGTCCGCCTCGATGACCTCGTTCAGTGCGCCGCGGTCGGTGCGCGAGGGCGCGCCTGGGTGGGCGCCCATCCACATCTCGGCCTGCGGATCGCCGCTCGGCTCGACGCCCAGGAGTTCCGCGATGGCGGTGGTGGAGCCCCAGGCGTAGGGGCGGACGGTGTTGGTGAGGCGGTCCACGGAGGGGCTCTCCCTTACTGCGTACGCGAATGCTGAACTGCCGCCGGTTCGGCCGACGGGGCTGTGACCTGCGGGGTCATGATCGGTCCCCCGAGGCGAGCGCCAGGTAAACGGCGGCGAAATCCGTGACGGCGATCAGCTCCGCGAGCGCTTCCAGTTCGTCCTCCGCCTCCGGTTCCAGCTCGCTCAGCGCGACGTCGTGGCCGTGCGCCAGTTCGCGGGCGGCGGGCGCCGCGGTGAGCCCCCCGGCGTCGACCGGGCGGTCGCGGAGCAGCACGACGCGCGCGCGGAGGGCGGCCGGGTCGTCGACGCGGTCGCGGAAGAAGTCGTCGGTGTCGTCGGTGTCCACGCCGCCCGCGGGGTTGCCCGCGAGGAGCGCGCCGTGGGCGGGCAGGGCCTCGGGAAGCTCGGCGGCCAGGGCGGCGTGCCCGGCCAGCTCGGCGAGGGTGGCGGCGAAGCGGCGGCCCGCGACGCCCGCGGCACGGCCCTCGGTCCAGATGAGCGGGAACGCGTCGGCCAGCTCGGCGGCGAGCGTCTTGGCGGGGTTGCTGTAGGTGGCGATGGCCGGTCCGCAGCGTTCCGCCACGCGGTCGAGGCGGTCGGCGAGCTTCTGGAGGGCGTCGACCGGGGCGGCGATCAGGCCGGTGCGGTCCAGGAGCACGAGGAGCGGGACCAGGAGGGCCCACAGGGTGCCGGGGGCGCCGGGCGCGGCCTCGTCCTCCACGCGGCGTGCCTCGTACGAGCCGGAGTCGCGGTCGGCTTCGTCGTGCGCGCCTTCGTACGCGCCGTAGGGCGAGGTGGCCAGGGGGACGGTGAGGCCGTGGCTGCCCTCCACGCCCTCGGCCAGGGGGGTGCGCGCGGGGGCGACGGCGACGACCGTGCAGCCGCGGCGGTACGCCTGTTCGGCGAGGAGCGTCAGGCCCGGTTCCGAGCCGTCCGGGGTGGCGATGAGCAGCAGGTCGACGGGGCCGGCCCAGCCGGGGAGCGCCCAGCGCAGGGCGCCCGCGGCGGGGGCGACGCCGGTCGGCGCCAGCCGGACGACGGGGCAGCCGGCTCCCGCGAGCCCGTCGAGGAGGTCCGCCACGCAGACGGCGGCGGTGCCGGGGCCCGCGACCAGGATGGCGCGGGGGCGGCCGTCGGGCTTGAGGTCCGTCAGCCCGGCCTCCGTGGCGTGCCGGACCGCGGTGCGGACGCGGGCGCCCGCTTCGGCCGCGCCGCGCAGCAGGCCGCGTCGGTCGGCGCGGGCCAGCGCCTCGGGGGCGTCGAGCAGCGACTCGTCGAGCATGGGGGTGAGGCCTCCGATTCGCCGTGCGCGGCTTGGCGCGCGCTGCTGGGTCGTGCCGGGGCGGGTGTCCCTGCGGGGTGCCCCTGCGCGGGGGTGCTCCGCCGTTACGCGGGGCGGCGGGCCTCGTCGACCAGGAGTACGGGGATGCCGTCGCGGACCGGGTAGGCCAGGCCGCACTTCTTGGCGTCCGCCGTGCAGATCAGCTCGGTGTCCGTCTCCTTGAGGGGGGCGTGGCAGGCCGGGCAGGCGAGGATCTCCAGAAGGCCGGCTTCGAGCGCCATGGGGTGGGTCCCTTCGAGCTGATGTGGTGAGGTTTTCCGAGCCAATGGGGTGCGGCTCGCGGTGCCGCGGTGGCGGTGTCCGGTGCTGCCCCATCGCGGGCCGCGGCCTGGTCAGCCTACCTCCGCGCGGGGCGGGGCGCGGGGGGTGCGGGAAGGCCTGCGCCCGCACCCCGGGCGGGTGGTGTCAGCCGCGGATGATGGCCAGGGCCTCGTCGCGGACCTTGGTCATCGTGGCCTCGTCCCGCGCCTCGACGTTCAGCCGCAGCAGGGGTTCGGTGTTGGAGGCGCGGACGTTGAACCACCAGTCGGCGGCGGTCACCGTCAGGCCGTCCAGCTCGTCCAGGGTGACCCCGTCCTGTGCCGCGTACGCCGTCTTGATCGCGGCCAGCCGGGCGGTCTGGTCGTCGACCGTGGAGTTGATCTCTCCGGAGCCGGCGTAACGGTCGTACTGGGCGACGAGTCCGGACAGCGGCCCGTCCTGCTCGCCGAGGGCGGCCAGGACGTGGAGGGCGGCGAGCATGCCCGTGTCCGCGTTCCAGAAGTCCTTGAAGTAGTAGTGCGCGGAGTGCTCGCCGCCGAAGATCGCGCCGGTCCTCGCCATCTCCGCCTTGATGAAGGAGTGGCCCACGCGCGTGCGCACGGGCGTGCCGCCGTTCTCCTTGACGACCTCCGGGACCGACCAGGAGGTGATCAGGTTGTGGATGACCGTGCCGCTGCCGCCGTGCTTGGCCAGCTCGCGGGAGGCGACCAGGGCGGTGATGGCCGAGGGGGAGACCGGGTCGCCGTTCTCGTCGACCACGAAGCAGCGGTCCGCGTCGCCGTCGAAGGCGATGCCCAGGTCGGCGCCCTCGGCGCGCACGCGCTCCTGGAGGTCCACGATGTTCGCCGGGTCCAGGGGGTTCGCCTCGTGGTTGGGGAAGGTGCCGTCCAGCTCGAAGTACATCGGCACCAGTTCCAGGGGCAGGCCCTCGAAGACGGTGGGGACGGTGTGCCCGCCCATGCCGTTGCCCGCGTCCACCACGACCTTCAGGGGGCGGCTGGACGTCAGGTCGACCAGGCCGCGCAGGTGCGCGGCGTAGTCGGTGAGGGTGTCGCGCCGGGTCAGCGTGCCCGCGCTCGCCGCGTCCTCGGGGGCGCCGTCGGCCAGCCAGCCCTCCACCAGGGCGCGGATCTCCGCGAGGCCGGTGTCCTGGCCCACCGGGGCGGCGCCCGCGCGGCACATCTTGATGCCGTTGTACTGGGCGGGGTTGTGCGAGGCCGTGAACATCGCGCCCGGCAGGTCGAACGCGCCCGAGGCGTAGTACAGCTGGTCCGTCGAGCAGAGCCCGATCTCCGTCACGTCCACGCCGCGCGCGGCCGCCCCGCGCGCGAAGGCCCGCGACAGGCCCGGCGACGAGGGGCGCATGTCATGCCCCACCACGATCGCGTCCGCCGCCGTGACCTGGGCGAAAGCGGCCCCGAACAATTCCGCGAGCGATTCGTCCCACTGATCCGGGACCACCCCGCGAACGTCGTACGCCTTCACGATCTGGGACAGATCAGCAGTCACGGCCAACCCTCTCTGCAAGCTCTGCGCGTTACGTCGGTACGTCGGTCACCCCACGTCGGTCGTCCCAAACTACCCGCAACCACCGACAAGAAGCCGTCCGCGGCGGCATACCGTGCCCGGCCCCCCGTCACGGCAGCATCCAGCCGAGGACGACCGTGCTCTGCCCCACCACGATCAGGCACATCACGAGGAGCAGTCCGAGGCTCCACGGCAGCACCTTGCGCAGCACATCGCCCTCCTTGCCCGCGAGCCCGACGGCGGCGCACGCGATCGTCAGGTTCTGCGGGGAGATCATCTTGCCGAGGACCCCGCCGGAGCTGTTGGCGGCAGCGAGCAGTTCCGGCGAGAGTCCCGACTGCTGAGCGGCCGTCACCTGGAGCGCGCCGAACAGGGCGTTGGCGGAGGTGTCGGAGCCGGACACCGCGACGCCGAACCAGCCGAGCACCGGCGACAGGAAGGCGAGCCCCGCTCCCGCGCCCGCTACGTAGTGCCCGATCGTGGCGGCCTGCCCGGAGAGGTTCATGACGTACGCGAGCGCCAGTACGGAGGTCACGGTGAGGATCGCGAAGCGCAACTCATGGACGGTGGCGGCCCATTCCCGTACCGCCACGCGCGCGTGCACCCCGATCACCATGGCCGTGAGCACGCCGGCGAGCAGCACGAGCGTCCCGCCCGTCGACACGAGCGGCAGCGAGAAGACATTGCCGCCGACCGGGTCCCCCGAAGGGTCGGCGACAGCGAGGAAGGGCCAGTCGAAGGTGCGGGTGGCCTTCGCGAGGGTGTCCTTGACGGCCGGTATCTGCGCGAGGGAGAAGACGGCGACGATCAGGGCGTAGGGGGCGTAGGCGCGCAGCACCTCGGGGCGCGGGTCGTCCTGGTCGAGGTCCTCGCTGCGTACGCCGGTCAGGACCGCGGCGCGTACGGGCTCGGCGGCCGGCCTGCGCGCGTGCGGCACCGCAAGGAGGGCGCCCGCGCCCGCGAGCGCCGCCCCGATGTCGGCGAGCTGCGCGGAGACGTAGTTGGAGGCCGCGAACTGGGCCGCGGCGAAGGCGAACCCGCATGCGACCGCGGGCACCCAGGTCTCGCGCAGCCCACGCCGGCCGTCCACGAGGCCCACCAGGAGCAGCGGTACGACGAGGGCGAGCAGGGGGGTCTGGCGGCCGACGACCGTGGCGACGGTGTCCAGGGGGAGGCCGGTGACCTGGGCGAGGGTCACCACGGGGGTGCCCATGGCGCCGAAGGCGACGGGCGCGGTGTTGGCGACGAGGGCGACGACCGCGGCGCGCACCGGGTCGAAGCCGAGGGCGACGAGCATGACCGAGCAGATCGCGACGGGCGCCCCGAATCCGGCGAGCGCCTCCAGGAGCGCCCCGAAACAGAAGGCCACGACGAGCGCCTGGACGCGGGGGTCGTCGGAGAGCCGTCCGAAGGAGCGGCGCAGGATGTCGAAGTGCCGGGTGCGGACCGTCATGCGGTACACCCACAGGGCGTTGACGACGATCCACAGGATGGGGAAGAGCCCGAAGAGGGCTCCTTGCGCGGCGCTGGACGCGGTCTGGCCGAGTGGCATGCCGTACGCGAGCCAGGCGACGAGGACGGCCACCGCGAGGCCGATGAGCCCCGCCCGGTGGGCCTTCATACGGACGGCGCCGAGGAGGACGAGGACGGTCAGAAGGGGCAGGGTCGCGGCGAGCGCGGAGAGGCCGAGCGAGTCGGCCACCGGCTCCAGTTGCTGCACGTACACGGAACGCCTCCCGGGCTGTGGGTGGCGAAATCGTCATGGCCTCGACGAACGGGAGTCAACGTGCGGAGCGGCGAAGATCCGGTGAAGGGGGCTCAGAAGCCGTGTGGGAGCGCTCGGGGGCCGTGTGGAAGCTCAGTGGCCCGGTGGCCGCGGCTCGTTCAGGAGTCGGGAGAGCGCAGTACCCGGAGGTGGCCGCGGCGCGCGACCTCCATGGGGTCCGCCCTGCGGGCACCGCCGCCCGCCTCGGCCGCGCGCTCCTGCGGGCGGGCCGCCTCGCGCACGGCGTTGGCGAGCGCTTCGAGGTCGTCGCCCGAGGGGCGGGCCGGACCGGAGGCGTCGGCGAGCCGGACGACCTCCCAGCCGCGGGGCGCGGTCAGGCGCTCGGAGTGCTCGGCGCACAGGTCGTAGCAGTGGGGTTCGGCGTAGGTGGCGAGGGGGCCGAGGACCGCGGTCGAGTCGGCGTAGACGTACGTCAGCGTCGCGACGGCGGGACGGCCGCAAGCGGTGCGCGAACAGCGACGTACAGGGCTCACGACGTTGGACGGTACCGCACTCTTGAGCGGGCCGCGACGACTCCCCACGAGGTCACTCCCCCGTGTCGTGCCGTGCTCCCCGAGCGAGAGGGGCGCGGGGGTGCGGTGTTGACCTGCGCAGACGCCGGTGGCTGGAGGGGCGGGTGGTGTTGAATTCGGTCACCACATGGCGTGAATCACGTCATTTGGCGTGCGCCAGGCGGTCCGGGAGAGATACGAAATCGAGTCCGAGCCCGGCCGGATCGGTCAGGAAACGACATGCCGCGCACCGCACGGAAAGGGCGATCCCGGGGACTACGCTTCATCGGTGATGGACGACCCCGTACAGCCCCGCTCCGCAGACCCGAGGCCCCGCCGCCGCGACCGCCACGGCCGGGGCATGCGCGGCCCCGTGGCGCCGCCCCAGGTACCGCTGTCCGCGAGCCGCGCGGAGGCGTTCACGGACCTGGTGCAGGACTCCGTGGAGCGTCTTGAGCGGCGTTGGCCGCAGCTCGCGGAGGTCGACTTCCTGGTGCTCGAGGTGCCGCCCCTGGGTGGTCCCGACGGGGAGTGGCAGGACGAGGCGGTGCCGCTCGGCGGCTCCCTCCCTGCGTCCGATGGGCGGCCCGCCCGGATCGTCATCTACCGCCGCCCGGTGGAGATCCGCACCAAGGGGCGTGACGAGCGGGCCGCGCTGGTGCACGAGGTGGTCGTCGAGCAGGTCGCCGATCTGCTCGGCCTCTCCCCGGACTCGGTCGACCCGCGCTACGGCGACGAGGACTGACCGTCCCGCGACGAGGACTGACCGTCCCGCGACAAGGGCCGGCGGTGGCTACTACTTCTGCAACACCGTCAGGTCCCGCTCCGCGTCCGGCACCGACACCGTCCCCCGGTCGTCCGGCAACGTCTGGACCGTGAACATGGGGATGCCGTCCTCGGGCAGCGACAGCATCCGCGATCCGTAGACCTCGCCGCCGGACACGGGCTCCACGGTGAGGGCGTACGCGCCCTTCAGGCCGGCCGGTACCGGCGGCTCGCCGATCTCCAGTGTCGTGCCGCCCTTGACCGTGTACGTCTTCGCGGCCGGCGTGCCGCCCTCGGTGCCGGGCGAGGCCGTGACCTTCACCTTCGCCGTCCTGCCGGGGGCCACCAGGGAGAGCGTGGAGCCCTTGGCGCGGTTGTCGGCGACCGTCGCGCGCGTGCCTGCCGCGTTCGTCGCCGGGATGAACGCGGTCTCCTTGTCGCTGCCCTTGCCGCGGGTGACGCGCAGGGCGGCCACCACGGGCACCGCCTTGTCGGTCGGCGAGAGCAGCAGCGAACCGGCCTCCCCCTTGGTGATGTCACCCAGGTCCACGGCGGCGGTCATCCCGGCCTTGATGTGCAGGTTCTCGTGACCGGCCGGGGTGATCGTGCCGGTCGGCGAGGCGAGCTGGAGCTTCACGTCGGCGTCCTCGGAGCCCGGCGCGAAGGCGACCAGGCGCACCGAGGTGGCGTCCTTCGGGATGCCGGGCAGGACGGCTTCGGCAGCCGGGTCGGCGGAGGCGGGCAGCCAGTCGCCGCCGAGCTTCTCGTCGGAGGACTGCACGGCGGCCGCGACCCGGCCGCTGCGCGCGGTCACGTGCATCGTGAGGTTCGTGTACTGCTTGTCGGCGAGCGTGGAGAGCAGCACCGGGACGCTGGAGTGCGGCTGGACCTGGATGGCCTCGCCCACCGGGGAGGTGACCTCGCCGTCCGGGCCGAACAGTTCCACGTCGACGACGGCCGCGGCGTCGTCGGGGTTGGTCAGGTGGATGTAGTCGCTGCGGTCCTTGGCGGTGCTCGCGGCCGGGAACCAGAAGTCCGTGTCGGGCGCGGTGCAGTTGGTGCCCTGCGCGCCCCGGCCGCTGCCCGCGGAGTACGTCGTGGTCTGCTGCACGGTCCAGCCCGGGGCGAGCGGGCCGTCGGCGGTGCCGATGAGCGCGGGTGCCTCGGCGCCTGACTCCTCCCCGCCGACCGCCTCGCCGGGCTTGTTCTGGGTCAGGAAGGGCTTGGCCTCCTTGCCCTTGGCGTCCTCCTGCGGAGCGTCCGTCAACTGCTTGGTCACGGGCAGCAGTTCCGCCTTGCCCGTGCCCCCGGCGCCGCCCGCCTTCGGGGTGAACGCGGTGTACGAGGTCTCCGCGAGGTCGGAGGCGCTGGGCACCGGGCAGAGCAGGCTGGTGCGTTCGACGGGCAGCCGCGCGGCGGACTTCGCCCGGTCGTCGCCCTTGTCGTCGGGGCCGCTGGTCGCGGCGTACCCGGTGACGGCGCCGAGCGCGACGACCACGGCGATCAAGGACTGAGTGGTGCGGTTCACTGCTGGCTCCCGTCGGGGCGCTCACTGTCGGTGCCGTGGGGCGGCCGCGGGGGCTGCGGAGGCGTCGGGAGCTGCTGCCCGCCGTACGGGTCCTCTCCGTAGGGCTGGCCGTACTGCTGCCCGCCTCCGTAGGCGCCGCCCGCCCCGCCATAGGAGGCGTACGGGTCGTACTGGCCGCCCTGGTAGCCGTCCGCCGGGTGGGTCGGCTGTTCGTAGGAGCCGGGCGGGTACTGGTCGCCCTCGTACTGCTGCTCGGTGCCGTAGGCGCCCTGTCCGGCGCCCGCGTGGGCGGGTTCCTCCCACGCGCCGTACGGCTGCTGCGGCGGGACGGCCGCCAGGGCCTCCTCCGAAGGAGGAGGCGGTACGTCCGCGTCCTGCGCGGACTGCTCGCTCTGGGCCCGCAGCCTGCGCGCCCTGCGGCCCTCGCCCTCGACCGCCTCGGCCGGGATCACCGGCTCGTCGGGGAGGTCGTCGTCGACGTCGCGGCGCCGCCCCGGCAGCGCGAGCACCACGAGGACGACGGCGAGCGCGCCCTGCGCCCACAGCCAGGCGGTGTGGCTGACCGGGGTGTCGTACGTGACGTCCAGCCGGCCGCCCGACGCGGGCAGTTCGAAGCCCTGCGCCCAGCCGTCCAGCGTGGTGCGGGTCAGCGGGCGCCCGTCGAGGGTCGCCGTCCAGCCCGGGGCGGCGGAGTCCGCGAGCCGCAGCACGCGGCCCGCGTCGCCCGAGGGGATCTTCGTGTGCAGTTCGACGGGGCCCGCGGCGACGGGCTCCGGGTCACCGGCCTTCGGGACGATGGCGGCGCGGGAGACCTGCCGGTCCACGCGCCACAGGGCGCTGCCGTCCTCCTGGCTGAGCCGGGTCAGGCCGGGGGTGGCGTCCAACGTGCGGCTCATCTGGCGGGGGGCGCCCTCGCGTACGAGGACATAGCGCACCGCGTAGCCGCCGAGCTGATCGGCCTGGTCGGCGCCGGAGCCCGCGACGAGCCGGGCGACGATCTTGTCGAGCCTGCCGTCGGGGCTCGCGGACGCGGCCAGTTCGGCGTCGCCGAGCCGGGCGCCCGAGCCTCGTACGAGCGTGTAGGCGACCTCGGCCGCCGACTCGCTGTCGAGGACGAGGGTGCGGGCCTGGTCCTGCGTGCCGCTCTCCTCGGCGACGAACGCCGGCACCTGCACCGGATCGCGCCGCTCCAGGGGGCCGTCGGCGCCGCGGACCATCCATCCGGCGGCGACGAGCAGCGGCCCGGCCGCCGCGGCGAGGGCGATGAGCGCGGCGACCGGCTGGCGCCAGCCGAAGCTCTGCTCGGCGACACGCGCGCGTGCCCCGTCGGCACCGAGCGCGGCGGCGGCGAGGAGCGCGATGCCGTAGGCGAGGGTGGCGGGGCCCGCCCACGCCGAGCCGTTCGACAGGACGGCGAAGACCAGCGAGACCAGGGCGGCCGTCCACGCGGTGCGCACGGCGAGCTGCCGCTCGGTGCGCAGCAGGGCGCCGAGGGCGGCCAGGACGATGCCGACGAGCAGCAGTCCGTCCACGGTGCCGGGGCCGCCGGGGCTGCTGCCGAGCAGGTCGAGCGCGGTCGCGGAACCGGCGCCGAACTCCAGGCCCGCTTCCTTGAAGAAGCCGAAGGGCAGCAGCGTCAGCGACCACGGGGCGAGCATGAGCAGCGGGGTGCCGACGGCGGCGAGGAAGCGCGGTCCGTACGCGGTGATCTCGCGGCGGCGCAGCACGAGCAGGGCGAGGCCGAGCACCAGGGCGATCGGCCAGACGACCGGCGTGAACGCCGTGGCGAGGGTCAGCAGCAGTGCGTACGCCCACGTGGCGCGCCAGGTGCCGCGGGCGCTGCCGGAGGCCGTCAGACCGGCGGCCGCGGCGCCCGCGCGCGCGATGAGCGGCAGCAGGACCGCGAGGACGGCGGTGCCGATGCGGCCGCCGGCGAGCGCGCCGGTGGCGGCGGGCAGGAAGGCGTACGCCACGGAGGCCCAGGCGCGCAGCAGGCGCGAGGTGACCAGCGGACGGGAGGCGAAGTACGCGGCGATGCCGGCCAGCGGCACGGAGCCGACGAGCAGCACGGTGACGGCGAGCCCGGTGGAGCCGAACAGCAGGGTGGACAGTCCGGCGACGAGCGCGAGGTAGGGGGGCGCGGCCGCGGTGCCGCCGGTGCCGACGGGGTGCCAGCCGTCCACGTAACGCGCCCACAGGCCCGAGGAGTCGGCGGGGGCGGGCAGCAGCGCGCCGCCCGCGAGCGCCCCGCTGCCGAGCAGGGCGCGGCAGGCGACGAGCGAGACGAACAGGAGCACTACGAAGAGCATCGGTCCCGGTTTGCGGGCGATGCGCTTGAGGCGGGCGAACTGCTCGATCTCCAGGAAGTCGGCGTCGTCGCCGCCGGGCCCGGACTCGACGGCGCCGTGCCGTCCCGCGCCCGCGGGGGCCTCGGGGTCGGAGCGGCCGACGAGGCTGCCCGCGGCCTGTTCGACGGTGGCCCGCACGGTGGCGCCGGGCGGCGGGAACAGGGCCCGCATCTCCCCCGCGTCGGGCACCGGCTTGCCGCGCCGCTTGCGGGCGGCGACGATCCGCCCGGGGCGCAGCACGGTGGCGAGGAATCCGGCGATCTCGTCGAGGGCCTGTCCGGGCGCCTTGCCGACGAGATACGTGACGGTGCGCAGGAGCGTGCCGAGGACGAGCCGGAAGAGCACCCAGGGCAGCACGGCCGTACGGGCGTTGACGAGCAGGGTGTAGGCGGCGCCCGCCTTGTCCACGCGGTGCGGCGAGGTCGACGTACGGCCGACGCAGTCGACGGTGCGGCGCTCGCGCGAGGACGCCTCCGCGTGCCGCACGACGGCGTCGGGGGCGACGAGGACGCGGTGGCCCGCGGCGTGCGCGCGCCAGCACAGGTCGACGTCGTCGCGCATCAGCGGCAGGCGGCGGTCGAAGCCACCGAGCTGTTCGTAGACGTCGCGGCGGATGAGCATTCCGGCGGTGGACACGGAGAGCACGGGCCGTACGTGGTCGTGCTGGCCCTGGTCCTGCTCGCGCCGGTCGAGACCGGTCCAGCGGCGGCCGCTGTTGGCGATGGAGACGCCGACTTCGAGCAGCTGCCTGCGGTCGTACCAGCCGCGGAGCTTGGGGCCGACGACGGCGACGTCCTTGCCCAGCTCGTGTTCGTTCTCGACGGCGCGCAGCAGTTCGGCGAGGGCGTCGGGTTCGGGCGCGCAGTCGTCGTGCAGCAGCCACAGCCACTGCACGGGCTCGCCGTGCGGCAGGTCCGGCATGTCGTACGCGTCGTCGCGCCAGGACCGGCTCACCGGGTCCCAGCCGCTGGGGCGCTTCAGGTACGGCAGCTCTTCGGGGGTGAGCGTCCCGGCGCCGCCGACCGCCTCGTCGACGGCGGTGCCGAAGCCGGCGCGGCGGGCGAGGTGGAGGACGCGGTCGGGGCCGAGGGCCTCGGTGACCAGGCGGGCGGAGTCGTCCGCGCTGCCGGTGTCCGCGGCCACGGCCTGCTGCACGGGCCGCTCCTGGCCGAGCAGCCCCGCCAGGGCGTCGGGCAGCCAGCGGGCGCCGTCGTGGGAGACGAGGACGGCGGTCACGACGTGCCGCGGGAACTCGGGCGGGCGGGTCGGGTCGAACCCGGCGGCAGCGTCGTTATGGGCTGCCGAATGGCTGTGCACGGACATCGAGGTACGGGCCCCGGTTCGATGGACTGCGGTGGACGCCTGCGCCCTGCGGGGGCGCCGGGGCGTCTTGGACGGGGCCCCACACTAACGGCTGGCACCAGGACGGCCCGCCGCCTGTGGATGACCCACGGGCGACGGGCCGTTCGTCGCGCATTGATTGGGGAGATGTGTGCCGAAATGCGGCGGCACCTGCGCGGATGCGCTTCCGTTCACACCGCTGCCTTCTTCAGTCGTCGGCGCTCACGCTCCGACAGGCCGCCCCAGATTCCGAAGCGTTCGTCATTGGCGAGCGCGTATTCGAGGCATTCGGAGCGGACCTCACAGGCGAGGCAGACCTTCTTGGCCTCGCGCGTGGAGCCGCCCTTCTCGGGGAAGAAGGACTCGGGGTCGGTCTGGGCGCACAGCGCGCGCTCCTGCCAGCCGAGTTCCTCGTCCGCGTCCTCGACCAGCAGTTCCTGAACCAGCTCGGTCATCTGCGCCCCTCGTCTGTCTGTGCGTCCCCGTGGTGCTGCCGTTACCGGTTTCGGCTGAACGACACGAGTGAAATTACAAGTGCGCCGATCCGGGCCAGTCAAGCCGAGATCTGCTATTGGGCCCCTTATTCACTCTGCGGAACCAAGGCTATGCGGAAAGTGTTCAAATCGGCATAAACCATGACACCCATCGGCGACCCGCCGGCACTCCCCCTCCGGGAGGCTCCGGAAGGGGCCACACACAGAAGGACGTCGACGTTTGAGCGCCGGTTGCTGCGCCATGTGTCCCGTGAACCCGGTGCACAAACCTTTCGCCTGTCCGAACAACCGGATGAGGTGAAAGCTATCCCACATTTCGGACATTGAGTTGACAGTGGAGGTGTCAGCAGGTGTCCTGGTGGGCATGCTCGCGAACCTGGCTCTTTCGATGACCCGCACCAGCGGGTCCATCGGTGCTGCCCACGCGCGCTGTTGCTGTTCCTGCTCCAGCTGTTGAGTCCATCCAGCTGTCGAGCCGCTTTCCCCGCATCACGCATTCCTGCCTGACCTGCTCTTTGCTGCCTTCCCGCGCTCCACCCATCCTTCGCGACACCCCAGCACTCTCACGTTGAGGAACCACCGCACGATGAACAGCGACAGCGACCTCCAGATCGCCGGCGACATCCTCGAAGTCCCGCACCTCCTCCAGCCCGCCCGCGAGCACCCCGCCACCGTGGCCGAGTTCGTCGGCCTCGCCCGCGCCATCGCCGCCGACCGCTCCCAGTGGGAGCACCTCGTCCAGTACGACGCCACCAGCCGCTGGTACCACCGCCTGCGCACGGTTCCCCAAGCTCTCGGCTCCGCTCGAGCAGGGGAGGCCCCCGTCGGCTACGAGGTCTGGCTGCTCTCCTGGGTGCCCGGCCAGGGCAGCGGCCTGCACGACCACGGCCGCTCCTCCGGCGTGCTCACCCTCCTGGAGGGTGAGTTGACCGAACACACCGAGCGGGGCACACGGGCGCTCACGGCCGGCGCGCAGCGCGTCTTCGCGCCGGGGTACGTGCACGAAGTGGTCAACGACTCCCTCGAACCGGCCGTCAGCCTGCACGTGTACTACCCCGGCCTGACCGAGATGCCGATGCACGCGGCCCAGTGCGCCGCCGCCGTCACGGGCGGCGTCGCGGAGGATGTCGTAACCGCCTGACGCACTGTCGTACCCGCCTGACATGCTGGGGACCATGCGCATTGTGGTTCTGGCCGGCGGCATCGGCGGCGCCCGTTTCCTCCGCGGGCTCAAGAAGGCCGCGCCCGACGCGGACATCACGGTCATCGGCAACACCGGTGACGACATTCACCTGTTCGGGCTGAAGGTCTGCCCCGACCTGGACACCGTGATGTACACGCTCGGCGGCGGTATCAACGAGGAGCAGGGCTGGGGGCGTACGGACGAGACGTTCAAGGTCAAGGAAGAGCTGGCGGCCTACGGCGTCGGGCCCGAGTGGTTCGGGCTCGGCGACCGGGACTTCGCCACGCACATCGTGCGGACGCAGATGCTCGGCGCCGGCTATCCGCTCAGCGCCGTCACCCAGGCGCTCTGCGAGCGGTGGCAGCCCGGGGTGCGGCTCATCCCCATGTCCGACGACCGCGTCGAGACGCATGTCGCCGTCACGCTCGACGGCGAGCAGAAGGCCGTGCACTTCCAGGAGTACTGGGTGCGGCTGCGCGCCTCCGTGGACGCGCACGCGATCGTGCCCGTCGGCGCCGAGCAGGCCAAGCCCGCGCCCGGCGTCCTCGAGGCCATCGCCGAGGCCGACGTCGTCCTCTTCCCGCCGTCCAACCCCGTGGTGAGCGTCGGCACCATCCTCGCCGTGCCCGGCATCCGCGAGGCGATCGCCGACGCGGACGTGCCGGTGGTCGGGCTCTCCCCCATCGTCGGTGACGCACCCGTCCGGGGCATGGCCGACAAGGTGCTCGCGGCCGTCGGCGTGGAGACCAGCGCCGCCGCCGTCGCCGAGCACTACGGCAGCGGACTGCTCGACGGATGGCTGGTCGACAGCGTCGACGCGGGCGTGGTGGAGCGCGTGGAGAGCGCCGGCATCCGCTGCCGGGCCATCCCGCTGATGATGACCGACGTCGACGCGGCGGCGGAGATGGCGCGGCAGGCGCTGGCGCTGGCCTCGGAGGTGCGGGCGTGACCTCGCGGGACGGCACGGGCCCGTCCTTCCGGGTGTGGGCCGTCCCCGGACTGCCCGAGGTGCGGGAGGGCGACGACCTCGCCAAGCTGATCGCCGCCGCCGAGCCGGGCCTCGCCGACGGGGACGTCCTGCTCGTCACGTCCAAGATCGTCAGCAAGGCCGAGGGACGGATCGTCGAGGCGCACGACCGCGAGGCGGCCATCGACGCGGAGACCGTACGGGTCGTCGCGCGGCGCGGCACCCTGCGGATCGTCGAGAACCGGCAGGGCCTCGTGATGGCCGCGGCCGGGGTCGACGCGTCGAACACCCCCTCGGGCACGGTGCTGCTGCTCCCCTCGGACCCCGACGCCTCGGCGCGCGCCGTGCGGGACGGGGTGCGGGACGCGCTGGGCGTCGAGGTGGGGGTCATCGTCACCGACACCTTCGGGCGGCCCTGGCGGGCCGGGCTCACCGATGTGGCCATCGGGGCGGCCGGCGTGCGGGTGCTGGACGATCTGCGGGGCGGTGTCGACGCGTACGGCAATCCACTGAGCGCGACCGTCGTCGCCACGGCCGACGAGCTGGCCGCCGCGGGAGATCTCGTCAAGGGGAAGGCCGCGGGGCTGCCGGTCGCGGTGGTGCGGGGGCTCGCCCATGTGCTGAGCGGCGACTCCGACAGCTTCGACGGCTCTGACGGCTCCGGTGACTTTACGGACGTAGGTGCTCGGGCGTTGGTGCGCGGGGCGCGGGAGGACATGTTCCGGCTCGGGACGTCCGAGGCGGTGCGGGAGGCCGTGGCGCTGCGGCGGACCGTGCGGGAGTTCACGGACGAGGAGGTCGACCCCGGGGCCGTGCGGCGTGCCGTCGCCGCGGCTCTCACCGCGCCCGCGCCGCATCACACGACTCCGTGGCGGTTCGTGCTGCTGGAGTCCGCGGCCGCGCGGGGCGAGTTGCTGGACGCCATGCGGGACGCGTGGGTCGCGGATCTGCGGCGGGACGGGCGCTCGGAGGCCGCTATCGCCAAGCGGGTGCGGCGCGGGGACGTGTTGCGTAACGCGCCTTATCTGGTGGTGCCTTGTCTGGTGACGGACGGGGCCCATACGTACGGCGACGCGCGGCGGGACGCGGCCGAGCGGGAGATGTTCGTGGTCGCGGCGGGGGCGGGCGTGCAGAACTTCCTTGTGGCGCTGGCCGGGGAGCGGCTCGGCTCCGCGTGGATCTCGTCGACGATGTTCTGCCGGGATGTCGTGCGGGGCGTTCTTGGACTGCCGCGGGAGTGGGATCCCATGGGGGCGGTGGCCGTGGGGCATCCGGCGGTGTCGCCTCCCGCTCGGGGCGTGCGGGATGTGGAGGGCTTTGTCACCGTCCGGTGAAGGGGGCGGGGCCGGGGGCCTTCTCGCGCGCCGTCAGAGTAGGGCGATGTCTGTTCTGCGCATGCGCGGGGCTCTGCGCGGTGGGGTGTGGCCGCTCAGGAGGATCAGGCGGGTGGCGCGGTGGCGCTGGCCCTCGTAGGGGGTCAAAAGGCTCAGCATCGCCTCGTCGTCCGCCGCGCGGTCGTTCGCCAGGGCGTGCCCGACGATGCCGGGCAGGTGGAGGTCGCCGACCGTGACGGCGTCCGGGGCGCCGTTGCTGCGCTGGACGGTCTCCGCCGAGGTCCAGGGGCCGATGCCGGGGATCAGTTCGAGGCGGGCCTGGGCCTTCACGGGCTCCATCTCCGCCGCCTCCTCCAGCCGGGCGGCCACCTTCGCCGCGCGCAGGATCGTTGACGCGCGCTTGTTGTCCACGCCCGCCTTGTGCCACTCCCAGGAGGGGATCAGGGACCAGGTGCGGGGGTCCGGCATCACGTACAGGTTCGGAGTGGGGCCGGGGGCCGGCTCGCCGTGGCCGCGGACCAGGAGGCGCCAGGCGCGGTAGGCCTCGTCCACCGTGACCTTCTGTTCCAGGATCGACGGGATCAGGGACTCGAGGACCAGGCCCGTGCGCGTCAGGCGCAGCCCGGGGCGGCGGCGGGCCGTCGCGGCGACGAGGCGGTGGCGGGGTTCGAAGGCCGCGGGGTCGTCCGACGCGCCGAGGAGGGTCGGGAGGCGGTCGAGGAACCAGTCGGCTCCGGGGCCCCAGGCCTCCGCCTCCACCGTGCCGGAGCGCAGCGCCAGGCGGAGGGTGCCGGGGCCCTCCGGTGTGCGGCTCGCACGCCAGACCGAGCCGTCCGGGGTCGTACGGAAGGTGGGGTCCGCGGGGCCGCGCCGCAGGGGGCCGACGGTCACGCCGAGATCCAGCGGGAACGGCGGCTTCCACGTACGGGTGCGGGCCGCCGTGGCCTGGCGGGGGACGCCCGCGGGTACGGCGGTTTCGCCACCGCGCACAGTGGTGCGAGTGGGGCGCGGGGCGAAACGGGACGACATCTTTATGAGGGTAGGCGACGACCGTCCTCGCCGGGGCGCTCCGCGGCTCTCACTGGTCCGAGGAGAATCGGATGGCGCCCGGCGCGAGCGTGGCCCCGCACCAGACGCGTGCGCCTTCGCGCAGTTCGTTGTCGGCGCCGACGCTCGCGCCGTCGCCGATCACCGCGCCCGAGAGCACCGCACGGGCCCCGACGCGGGCGCCCGAGCCGACGAAGGAGTCGGTGATCACCGCGCCCGGTTCGACGACCGCGCCGGCCAGGACCGTGCTCCCGGAGATCCGCGCGCCCTCCCCGATACGGGCGTTCTCGCCGACGACCGTGCCGCCGGTGAGCTTGGCGCCCGGCGCGACGGAGGCGGTGGGCATGGCCAGGCCCTCGCCGCGGCGCCCCGGGACCGCCGGGGAGGGCGCGCGGCCGAGGACGAGGTCCGCCGAGCCGCGGACGAACGCCTGGGGCGTGCCCAGGTCGAGCCAGTACGTCGAGTCGACCATGCCCTGGAGGTGGGCGCCCGAGGAGAGCAGATCGGGGAACGTCTCGCGTTCGACCGAGACCGGGCGGCCCGCGGGGATCGTGTCGATGACCGAGCGGCGGAAGACGTACGCGCCCGCGTTGATCTGGTCGGTGACGATCTCCTCGGGGGTCTGCGGCTTCTCCAGGAAGGCGGTGACCCGGCCGGTCGCGTCGGTGGGGACGAGGCCGTACGCCCTCGGGTCCTCGACCCGGGTCAGATGCAGCGAGACATCGGCGCCGGACGTCCGGTGGGTGTCGACCAGGGCGCGGATGTCCAGGCCGGTGAGGATGTCGCCGTTGAAGATCAGTACGGGATCGTCGGGGCCCGAACGCAGGTGCGATGCCACATTGCGGATGGCGCCGCCCGTGCCCAGGGGCTCGGTCTCCGTGACGTACTCGATGTGCAGGCCGAGGGCCGAGCCGTCGCCGAAGTACGGCTCGAAGACCTCGGCGAGGTAGGAGGTGGCGAGGACGATGTGTTCGACGCCCGCCGCGCGGGCCCGCGCCAGCTGGTGGGTGAGGAACGGGACGCCCGCCGCCGGAACCATCGGCTTGGGGGTGTGGACCGTGAGCGGTCGCAGCCGGGTTCCCTTGCCGCCGACCAGGAGGATCGCTTCTGTCACCTGTCGTCTCTGCTTCCTGCTGGGGCCGGCCGAACTTGAGTTTCGGCCGGCCAGTGTATGCAGACGGGTTTGCAGATCGTGCAGTGCGACCAGGGCTCAGCGGCCCTGCATACGGGCCGACGAGGACCGGGCCTTGCCGAGCTTGTTGTACAGGCGGCTGCCGGGGCACTCGGTGGCGAATCCGTCACGGTGCCCCGAGATCACCCTGAGCCGGACGCTCCTGCCTTTCTTGTACAGGTTGCCGCCGCCGGACTTCAGGTAGGTAGTACCGCGCGGGTTGACGCCGTACAGACCGAGCTTCCACGCGGTGAGCCGGGCGATGGCGTTCACGGCGGCCTTCGGCGGGGTGGCGCGGCTGTATGTGCCGAGGACGGCAATGCCCATGCTCTTCGCGTTGAAACCGCGAGTGTGGGCCCCGAGGACCGGCTTGGCCACACCTCCGGCACGTCCTTCGTAGATGTTTCCGCATCTGTCGACCGCGAAGTTGTACCCGAAGTCGCGCCAGCCGCTGCTTCTGACGTGGTAGCGGTAGATGCTGCGCAGCACGGATCCCGACTGTGAGCAGCGGTAGTTGTTGCCGGACGCGCTGTGGTGCACGAAAGCGGCCTTCACGGTCTTGGTGTACGCGAAGTTCCGCTCGCGGATCCGCTCGTCGGCGCCCCAGCCCTTGCGCGTGATGATGCGCGGGCGCGGGCCGATGAAGGGCCGCACCTTGCCGACCGCCTCGGGGCCGCCGCGGGCGGCGATCAGGTCCGCCTCCGTCTGGCGCTTGGTCAGCCCCGGGATCACGGTGGCGCCGAGCGGGGCCAGCTCCGCGTTGACGGCCGAGGCCGCGGCGGCCTCGGCGGTCATGGCGGTGGCGCGCGGCACCTCGGCCGGGCCGCCGCGCGGCGGGGGCTCGTCGCCCGGGTGGACGAGTTCGAGGCGCAGGCCCTTGGGGAGCAGGGAGCCGGTGGGGGCGCGGTCGGCGTGGCGGTCGGCCTCCGCGCGTACGCGGATCTCCACGCCGTCGGAGTCGCCGACCCACAGCGGCGCCGTCGAGCCGCGGACCTTGCCGGTGCCGAGTTCCGGTGTCTCCGGGTCGGCCGCGTGTTCGTGGTTGTGCGTCTCGACGTGCTGCCAGCCGGACCAGGTGGTGGTGCCGCTCGCGCGGGTGCGGACCTGGACGGTGCCGTGCAGTTCGTCGGCCGGGTCGTCCCAGACGACGCCCACCAGCGAGAAGGGGCGGACGTCGCGCCGGGTCAGGCCCTGTTCGCGTTCCGCGGGGCCGGCGGAGCGGTCGGAGCCGAGGGGGGCGAGCGGCAGCGACTGGGTGCTGCCGGGGATCCCCTCCGCGCCGGGAGCCGCCGCCGCGCCGGGAGCCTCCTTCGCGCTGGAGGCCGTCTTCACTCCGGGGGGTGCGGCCCGGGCGGTGGACGACGGCAGGGTGAGGGGCAGGGCCAGAGCGGCCGCGCAGGTGACACCGATCGAGGAAGTAAGGAATCCACGCATACGTCTGATAGTCGGCATAGCGGAACGTATCTGTCCATTGGGGAATTGACGGCCCGTCGGCCCGGCGCGGTTCGATCGGGTGCCCCGCGCTTGCCCGCCACGCCGGGGGGCGCGCGGGTGCCCGCGTACGCTTGCGCCCGTGAACGCCAACGACCGCACCCCTGCCGACCTGCTGCGATCCGCGCTCGCCTCGGATCCCGGCCGTCCCCTGGTGACCTTCTACGACGACGCCACGGGTGAACGCGTGGAATTGTCCGTCGCCACCTTCGCCAATTGGGTGGCCAAGACCGCCAATCTGCTCCAGGGCGACCTCTCCGCCGAGCCCGGCGACCGGGCCGTGCTGCTGTTGCCCGCGCACTGGCAGACGGCCGTGTGGCTGCTCGCCTGTTCGTCGGTGGGTGTGGTGGCGGACGTGGGCGGCGACCCCGCGTCGGCGGACCTCGTCGTCAGCGGGCCGGACACGCTCGACGCGGCGCGCGCGTGCTCCGGGGAGCGGGTCGCGCTCGCGCTGCGGCCGCTCGGGGGGCGCTTCCCCCAGACGCCGGACGGCTTCGCCGACTACGCCGTCGAGGTGCCCGGTCAGGGGGACCAGTTCGCTCCGTACGCGCCGGTGGATCCGGACGAGCCCGCCCTCGTGGTGGGTGGCGAGGAGCTGACGGGCGCGGAGGTGGTGGAGCGGGCTCGCGCCGATGCCGCGCGGCTGGGCGTGGAGTCGGGGTCCCGGGTCCTCTCGGGGCAGTCGTACGAGACCTGGGAGGGCCTGAGCAACGGTCTGTACGGGGCGCTGGCGGTGGGCGGGTCCGTGGTGCTGTGCCGGCATCTTGAGCGGCTCGGCGAGGAGGGGCTGGCGAAGCGGGTCGTGGAGGAGCGGGTGTCCCTCACCGTGCGGTAGGCCTCGCGGCGGGCGGCGGGGTTTGGGGG
>NZ_JODF01000074.1:0-30349 GCF_000717945.1 Streptomyces sp. NRRL S-920 | reverse complement strand
AGCAGGGGGCGCCCCCATCGCGTTGCCGCCCTCCTCCGCCTTGCATCTCGACGCACCAGACCCCGCTCACCAGCGCAGAAAGGTGACCGCCACCCAAGTACGGCCTGATCCGCCGGCCAGGCCCTAGTCCGGACCGCGCGCGAGACAGCGCCGCGGGTCGGGGACCTGGTCCCCGACCCGCGGCGCTCGGGAGTGCGCGGGCTCAGCCGTACGGAGCGCCGGCGGCTGCCGTCACCGCTGGGGAGGCTCCTGCCCGCGGTCACCGCCGAGCTGGTCCCTGAGCTTGTCCTGAGCGGTGTCGACCTGACCGCTGTACTTGCCCTGGGTCCTGTCGTCGACGAAGTCGCCGGCCTTGTCGATGCCCTGGCCGGCCTTGTCCTCGTGGCCCTTGAGCATCTGCTTGAGCTTGTCCATCACAGACATCCTCGGCCTCCTTGGTGTGAGCCGTCGCTACCAGCATGGGGTGTCATCGGCCGCACCGCATCCGGGGCCGCCCCGGCCCGCTCGGGCGCCGGGCGGCCCTCGCTCAGGTGATCGTCAGGCGCCTCCTGGCCTCGGTCTCGGAGCTTGCGCCGACATAGATGTCCACCGCGCCCTCCTCGACGCGGAACTCCCCGTCCTGGGCGTTCGTCCAGAAACCGAGATCGTCGGCGCCGATCCGGAAGCGGACCGTCCGGGACCTGCCGGGCTCCAGCGTGACCCGGCGGAACCCGCGCAGCCTGCGCACCGGCTGCGCGATGCTCGCCGCGAGATCATGGACGTACAGCTGCACGACCTCATCGCCCGCGCGGTCCCCGGTGTTCGTGACGCTCACCGCCACCTCCAGGGTGTCGCCTTTGCGCAGGGCGTGCGCGGGGATCCGTTCGCGGCTCAGTCTCGGCTCGCCGATCTCGAACGCCGTGTAGCTCAGGCCGTGCCCGAACGCGAACTGCGGACCCGGGGGGAGGTCCAGGTACTTCGACGTGTACTTGTTGTCCGGGTCGTAGGGGCGGCCCGTCGACTCGTGGTTGTAGTGGATCGGGATCTGTCCGACCGCGCGAGGGAACGACACGGGCAGCTTGCCGCCGGGGTTCACCTCGCCGAACAGGACGTCGGCGATGGCGTTCCCCGCCTCGAGGCCCGGGTGCCAGGCCTCCAGCACGGCGGGGGCGGAGCCCAGCCAGTCGCCCACGGTCAGCGGGCGGCCGTTGACGAGGACGACGACGAACGGCTTTCCGGTCGCCGCGACGGCCGCGACCAGCTTCTCCTGCGCACCGGGCAGGCCGATGTCGCTGCGTGCGGCGGCCTCGCCGCTCATCGAGGGCGGCTCGCCGACCACGACGACCGTGACATCGGCCGACCTCGCGGCGGACACGGCCTTCGGGATGCCGCCGGTGTCCTCACCCTCGGGGTCCACACCCCGGGCGTACGTCACCTTCGCGTCCGGCGCCGCACGCCTGACCGCGTCCAGGACCTTCACGGAGGGGTACTTCTTCACGGCCGCGGGGAGCGACCACGTGCCGAGCAGGTCGTCGGAGTCGCCGAACGGGCCGACGACCGCGATGGACGTGACCGACCGCTTCAGCGGGAGCGTCCTGCCCTCGTTCTTCAGGAGGACCATCGAGCGGGCGGCGCTGTCGCGGGCCGCCCGGCGCGCTGCCGGGGTCGGTCCTTCGACGGCGGCGCCCTCATCCACGTACGGATCATCGAAGAGCCCGAGACCGGCCTTCAGGCGCAGGACGCGAGCGACAGCGTCGTCGAGCCGCTCCTCGCTGATCCTCCCCTCGCGGAGCAGCCTCCTGCCGTTCTTGAGCAGGTGGGTGCTGGTCATCTCCATGTCGACGCCCGCGTTCAGGGAGAGGCGGGCCGCCGCCGCGCCGTCCTCGGCGAAGCCGTGCGGGATCAGCTCCTGGACGCCGGTCCAGTCGCTGACGACCAGGCCGTCGAACCCCCACTCCTCCTTAAGGATGTCGGTCAGGGTGTGGGTGTTGCCGTGCCCGGGGACGCCGCCGATGGTGTTGAAGGAGGCCATCACCGTGGCCGCGCCCGCGTCCAACGCCGCCTTGAACGGCGGGAGGTAGAGATTGCGCAGGCGCGACTCCGAGACGTCCACGGTGTTGTAGTCGCGCCCGCCCTCCGCGCCGCCGTAGGCGACGAAGTGCTTGGCGCAGGCGGCGACGTGGTCCTGCGCGGCGTACCCCGGTGTGCCGGTCCCGCCCGGCTCGCCCTGGTAGCCCCGCACCTTCGCCGCGGCGAACGCCGACGTCAGGTAGGGGTCCTCGCCGTTGCTCTCGGCGACGCGGCCCCAGCGCGGCTCGTGCGTGACGTCCATCATCGGCGAGAACGTCCAGTGCACGCCGTTCGAACGGGCCTCCTTCGCCGAGACCTCGGCGTCCGCCTTCGCCACGTCCGGGTCGAAGCTCGCCGCCTGCGCCAGCGGGATCGGGAACGTCGTCCAGAAGCCGTGGATGACATCGAGCCCGAAGAGCAGCGGAATGCCGAGCCGGGACTCCTCGACGGCGATGCGCTGCAAGGCGTTGGTGGTCCTCGCGCCGTGAATACTCAGCACCGAACCGAGCCGCCCCGCACGGGCCGCGTCTTCCACGTCCTTCGTGGCACCGCCGCCGGGACCGGTGTCCCAGGCCCACGGCAGCTGCTGGAGCTGGGCCAGCTTCTCTTCGACCGTCATCCGGCCGAGCAGCCGCTCGATCCGGTGCTCGTGGCGGGTGGCCGCGGGCCCCGCACGGCCGGGCGCGGCATCGGCGCTGCCCGCCCCCGCTGCTCCGGCGGCGACCGCCGTGCCCCCCGCGACCGCCGTGCCACCGATCGCGGACAGCAGAGTACGCCTTCGTACCTCACGCATGCGTTCGCCTTCTCACCTCGGAGCGGGGGATAACTTCTGTGGTGGCCACAAGAGTTGAAGCGAAAGTACGTTTCCGATACACGCGGGTCAACAGACGCGACGGGGCAGGAGTGAGGAGAGTGAAGCGGGCGGGTGAACCATTGACCTCAAGTTTGGTTGAGGTCATAACGTTCCTCCCATGAGCATGGAAGCCACCGCCTGGAACCAGCTGTACAGCGTCATGCACGCACAGCAGGACCGCCGCCCCTTCGCCCGTGCCACGCTGCGCCGCATCGGCGCCTTCGCGCGGCACCACCGCAAACGCATCTGGCAGTTCGTGCTGCTGAGCGTCGTCACCGCACTGCTGGCCGTCGCGACTCCCGTACTGGCGGGGAAGGTTGTCAACGCCATCGTCTCCGGCGCCGACTCCGCGATCATCGTGCGCTACGCCCTGCTGATCGCCGCCATCGCCCTCGCCGAGGCCGGGATCGGACTGCTGAGCCGCTGGCTCTCGGCGAACCTCGGCGAAGGCCTCATCCTCGATCTGCGGACCGCCGTCTTCGACCACGTCCAGCGCATGCCCGTCGCCTTCTTCACCCGCACCCGCACGGGCGCGCTGGTCAGCCGCCTCAACAACGACGTGATCGGCGCGCAACGCGCCTTCAGCAACACGCTCTCCGGAGTCGTCGGGAACCTCGTCACCCTGCTCCTCACGCTCGCCGTCATGCTCACCCTCTCGTGGCAGATCACACTGCTGGCACTGGTGCTGCTCCCGGTGTTCGTCGTCCCCGCCCGCCGCATGGGGGCGCGGATGGCCGGACTCCAGCGGGAGGCAGCCCACCACAACGCCGCCATGGGCACCCGGATGACCGAGCGCTTCTCGGCGCCCGGCGCCACCCTGATCAAGCTCTTCGGCCGGCCCGGCGACGAGTCCGCCGAGTTCGCCGCGCGGGCCCGCCGGGTGCGCGACATCGGCGTACGCACCGCCATGGCGCAGTCCACGTTCATCACCGCGCTCACCCTCGTCTCGGCGCTGGCGCTCGCCCTGGTCTACGGACTCGGCGGGTACTTCGCCCTGGCAGGGACGCTGGAGGCGGGGGCCGTCGTCTCGCTCGCGCTGCTGCTCACCCGGCTGTACGCGCCGCTGACGTCCCTGGCGGGGGCGCGCGTCGAGGTGATGAGCGCCCTCGTCAGCTTCGAGCGCGTCTTCGAGATCCTCGACCTGAAGCCGCTCATCGAGGAGAAGAAGGACGCGGTGCCCGTCCCCGAAGGCCCCGTGGCCATCGAGTTCGAGAACGTCCGCTTCGGCTACCCCGCCGCCGACAAGGTCTCCCTCGCCTCCCTCGAAGAGGTCGCCTCGCTCGACACCCGCGGCGGCGACGAGGTCCTGCACGGCCTGTCCTTCCGCGCCGAACCCGGCCAGACCGTCGCGCTCGTCGGCTCCTCCGGAGCGGGCAAGTCGACCATCGCGCAACTGCTGCCACGGCTGTACGACACCGACGAGGGGACCGTCCGCATCGGCGGCGTCGACGTACGCGACCTGACCGCCGACTCCATGCGGGCCACCCTCGGCATGGTCACCCAGGACGGCCACCTCTTCCACGAGTCCGTCCGCGCCAACCTGCTCCTCGCGCGGCCCGAGGCGACCGAGGACGACCTGTGGGACGTGCTGCGGCGCTCCCGGCTCGAAGACCTCGTACGCTCCCTGCCGGACGGGCTCGACACGGTGGTCGGCGAGCGCGGCTACCGGCTCTCCGGCGGTGAGCGGCAGCGGATGACCATCGCCCGGCTGCTCCTCGCCCGCCAGCGGGTCGTCATCCTCGACGAGGCCACGGCCCACCTCGACAACACCTCGGAGGCCGCCGTCCAGGAAGCCCTCGGCGAGGCCCTCGCGGGGCGCACCGCCGTGGTGATCGCCCACCGGCTGTCCACCGTGCGCTCCGCCGACCTCATCCTCGTCGTCGAGGCGGGCCGGATCGTGGAGCGCGGCACGCACGAGGAACTGCTCGCGCTGGAGGGGCGGTACGCGGAGCTGTACCGCACACAGTTCGCCAAGGGGCCGGTGGAGGCGGTGTGAGGTGTGGAGCGGCCGTGGCCGGACGTCCACCAGGAGTTCATCGTTCCCCCACCAGCCTCACGTCCTCCCGTGAGAGAAACCCCCCATGTGTGACGACGAGTTGATACCGCCGAGGGCGGACATGACGGAGGAACAGTGGCTGCGGGCGGACCCGGTGCTCGCCGAAGGGCCGGTGGGGGAGCGGGTCCGACAGATGGGGGCGCCCCGGCGGCGGACCCTGCTCGGCGGGGTCATGGCGGGGGCCGCGGCGCTGGCGGTCCTGCCGGGCGGCACGCGGGCCCAGGCGGCCGCGGCGGCCGCGCCTACCGGCAAGTTCCCCCTGCCGACCGGTCCCGGCCGGTCCGGGGAGTACGCGGTGCTCCTCACCGGCGACGCCGGTACGGGCGAGGAGGCGCAGCACGCGGTGGCCGCGGCGGCGCGGGAGATCTGCCGCGCCCAAGGGGTCGGCCTCGCGGTCGGCCTCGGCGACAACCTCTACGAGAACGGCCCCGAGTCCGCCGACGACTCGGAGTTCCGCACCAAGTTCGAGGAGCCCAACTCCGGTGTGGACGTGCCCTGGTTGATGGTCCTCGGCAACCACGACTGCTCCGGGCTGATCCCGGGCAGCGGCGGCGACCCCTCGCGCGGCGACCGCGAGGTCTCCTACGCCAAGGGGTCACCCCGCTGGTACATGCCGAGCCGCTACTACAACGTCGCCCTGCCCGCGCACGGCCGGGGCGAGCCGCTGGTGGAGTTCTTCGCCATCGACACCAACCCCGTCTCGTCGTACGTCGCCCAACTCGACCCGTACTACCGGTGGAACGGCCCCTACATGCGGGAGCAGCGGCGCTGGCTGGACGGTGCTCTCAAGGCGTCGCGGGCCCGCTGGAAGATCGTCCTCGGCCACCACCCGTACCTCAACAACGGCAAGCACGGCAGCGCCGGTTCCTACGAGGGATTCGTGATCGGCCACTACACCAGCGGCATCCACCTCAAGGAGCTGTACGAGGAGGTGGTCTGCGGGCGTGCCGATCTGATCCTGTCCGGGCACGATCACACGCTCCAGATCCTGGAGCCGACCACCCGTACCGGAGGCACCCGGCAGATCGTGTGCGGGGCGGCCTCCAAGGCCGGTGACGGCAAGGCCCACTTCGGGTACCCCGCCACCTGGCAGAACTTCTCCGACCACGGCTTCATGGTGCTGAAGGTGTCCGAGCGGGCGATGACCGTGGACGCGTACACGGTCGACATCGCCACCCGCAGGGCCCGCCTCGCGCACAGCGTCCGTACGGCGGCCGGGCGTGAGGTCCTCAGTCGAGGGTGATGACGACCTTGATGTCGTCGTCCTGCTCGGTGAACGCCTCCGCGGCGCGCTCCAGGGGGACGCGCCTGGTGATCATCCGGTCCAGCCAGGCGCGGTCCGCCTTCGCCAGGGCCTCGGCGCCCTGGCGGTAGTGGCGGAGGTTCGCGTTGACCGAGCCGACGACCACGTCGTTCTCCAGGACCAGGTCGCGGTTGATCGAGCCGGCGTCCACCGACAGCCGCCGTCCCGTGGGAGAGACGCCGGTCAGGCAGACGACGCCGTACGTCGCGGTGCCCGCCATCGCCTCGATGACGACGGGGCCCGCGCCGGTGGCCTCGATCACCACGTCGGGGCGGAGCGCGGCGGTCACCTCGGCGATGTCCTCGCTGTGGTACGTCGCCCCGAGACCCGCGACCAGGTCCGGCTTCGGCCCCCGCGTGACCCGGTCGAGCACGTGGACGTCCAGACCGCGCTGCACGCCGAGCAGCGCCGCGAGCAGGCCGATCGGCCCCGCCCCGGTGACCAGCACCCGTCGCGGGTCGAACCAGGCGCGGCCGCCGACCCGCTCCACCTGCTCCCACGCCTTGGCCACCACGCTGGTCGGCTCCAGGAGCACCCCGACCGTCTCCAGGCCGGGGTCGAGCCTGACCGCGTAGTCGCTCTCCACGGTCCAGGATTCGCTCGCGTAGCCGTGGCGCTCCTTGATGCCGCGCTCGGTGTAGCGGCCGTTGCGGCACATGTCGAACTCGCCGCGCGCGCAGGCGCCGCACGGCCGCGGGTCGGGGCGGCGAACCACCCCGACCACCAGATCACCGGCCGCGAACCCGCTGTCCGAGGGTGCCTCACGCACCCGGCCGAGCGACTCGTGGCCGAGGATCAGCCGCTCCTCGCCGGGCGGCGCCCACCCGTACTCGCCCGCCACGATCTCCTTGTCGGTCCCGCACACCCCGGCCGCCAGCCCGTCCACCAGCAACTCACCGGCGCCGGGCGCCGGTTCGGGCATCTCACGCACGTCGACGGAACGGGCGGTCGAAGGACGGACGGTCACGGCACGCATGGCGACTCCTGATCAGATCCTCATCGTGGCCCACCGGCCCCGAGCGTCGGCAGATAGCGCGGCGCCCGCCAGGCCTTGAGCCGGCGCTCGACCGCGGCCCCCAGCGACAGCAGCTCGCCATCCTGACGGTCACCGGCCATCAGCAGCAGCCCGACCGGCAGTTCGCCCACGGACCCGGCGGGCACCGAGAGGGACGGATATCCGGCGACGGCCGCGGGGGTGGAGGACGGGATGACGTCGTTGTCGCCGCGCGCGCAGTCGGTCGTCCAGGCGGGCGGGTTGGTGGGCGCGACTATGGCGTCCAGGCGATGGCCGGCCATGGTCTCGTCGATGGAGCGCCGGGACAGGTCCGTCAACTCGGCCCGCATCGCACGGTAGCCGGGGTCGGTGGTGGGCGGCGCGGCGAGGGCCTGCTCGAACAGCTCCTGGCCGGCGAAGCAGGACCGCTCCTCGGGGTGGGCGCGGTTGAACTCGATCAGACCGGCGAGGTCCCGGGGCCCTTCGCGCGTACCGAGGTAGGCGTCGATATCGCGGTGGAACTCGCTGAGCAGCGCCGGGAATTCCAGCTCGGCGAGGCGCGCCTGATAGGGGGGTGTCACCTCGACGACCACGGCCCCCGCCTCGCGCAGCTTCTTCGCCGTACGGGTCATCACCGCGTCCACGTCGGGCCCGAGCGAGGGCAGGCGCCACAGGCCGATCCGCTTGCCGCGCAGGCCGGTGCCGAGTCCTGCCGCCGCGCCCCTGTCCGGCAGGCCCTCGCTCAGCACCGAGAAGGTGAGCGCGGTGTCGGTCACATTGCGTGCCATGGGTCCGGCCGTGTCCTGCTCGGCGGAGATCGGCGCCACGCCCGACTGGCTGACCAGGCCGAGGCTGGGCTTGTGGCCGACGACGCCGTTCATCCCGGCGGGGCACACGATGGAACCGTCCGTCTCGGTGCCGATCGCCACCTGCGCCAGCGACGCGGCGAGCGCGGCCGCCGAGCCGGAGGAGGAGCCGCACGGATTCCGGTCGAGGACGTACGGGTTGTTGGTCTGCCCGCCCACCGCCGACCACCCCGATGTCGGCTTCGCCGCACGGAAGTTGGCCCACTCGGACAGATTGGCCTTGCCGAGGATCACCGCGCCGGCCTTCCGCAGCCGGGTCACCAGCGCGGCATCGGTGCGGGGCGGGCTCCCGGCGAGCGCGAGCGACCCGGCCGTCGTCGGCATGTCGCGCGTGTTCACGTTGTCCTTGATCAGCACGGGGATGCCGTCCAGCGGCCCGAGGGTCTTGCCGCGCCGGTGCCTGACGTCACTGGCGGCCGCCTGGCGCAGGGCCGTCGGGCTCGTACGCAGCACCGCGTGGATCTTGGGGTCGATGTTCTCGATCCGCCGCAGATAGGCCCGGGTGAGCGCCGCCGAGGTCAGCGAACCGTTCGCCATGCGCGTCTGTAACTCCGGGATGGTCACGGTGTCGAGGTCGACGCCGGGCGCGTGCGGCGACCCGCTCGGTGGCGCCGCGCTGTCGGCGCCGGATCCGGCGGCTCGCGCACCCGCGTCGGGTACGCCTGTCAGAAGGGACCCCGCGACAAGGGCGGCGGTCATTGCGGCCATGCTCCTCTTCTTCCCCATGCGCATCAGCGCACTACACGGACAGCGTCCGGCGCAAGGGGGTAGCGAGCCGATCCGCGGCGGGCGGGGTCGCCCGTGCGCTTGCCCGTCCGTCCCCGGCCGGGGGTCCACGGCGGCGGGACCGCCGTGGACCCCCCGCGCCTGCGCGGCGCTCTGCCGGGTGTTCGCTCAGCGTCCGATCAGCGGCCGAGCGCCTTCTTCAGCTGCTGCTTGTTCATCGACGAGCGGCCGTCGATGTTCTTCTTCTTGGCCTCTTCGTACAGCTGGTCCTTCGTGGGGCCCTGGGCGCCGCTGTGCGAGCGCTCCCCGCCGCGCTGCGACGCGGACTTCGGGTCCTTCGTCGACGTCCTGCTCGCGGTCTTGGACTCGCCGGAACGGGCCCGCTCCTTGTTGACCGTCCGGGCCGCGATCTCCTTGGCCCGGCTCTTGGAGGCTCCCCGGTCCTCGGCGCTCTCCTTGATGTGTTCGTACTGACGCTCACGCTTGTTGCTGGATCCAGCCGGCATGGTGACCTCGCTCTCTCATGGCCACCGGACACGGTGCGTGCTCCGGTGGCCTCCTTTCGGGCATATCGCCCAGTTTCGGCCCCCCCTTGCGCCCGGACGTCGGGCTCACCCTCTCGGGGTGTCCCGGTCCCGCTCGTTGTATGCGTCGGCGGCCTTTTCGTTCAGCGCGCTCCCGGCCCGCTGGACGGTGCCGGACACCGGTCCGCGTGGCGGGTCGATGTCCTTGCCCTCCCGCAGTCCCCGGGGGTGAGCGGGCGCGTCGGGCAGGAACCGCGCCACGACACCGCTCAGCCGCGTGGTCGTCGCCGGGGCGATCCCGTGCGCCAGGCCGGCCGCGCGCGCCCCGGGGGTCAGCACGAGGCGGGCCCGGCGCCGGACGGTGGCCCGCACGATCCGCTCGGCGGCGCGCTGCGCGTTCATCGACACCAGCGGTGCGCCCGCCAGCGTGGAGAACCAGCCGTACTCCTGGGTCCGCGCGCCGCCGAACTCGGCGCGCAGATGGGACCCGGTGCGCATCAGGCCGGGATAGACGGCCGTCACGCTCACCCCGGACCCGGCCGTCTCGGCCCGCAGCCCCTCCGCGAGCGTGCCGACCGCCGCCTTGGCACACGCGTAGGGCAGCAGGTGCGGGACGCCGAGGAGACCGCCCACGGAGGAGATGAGCGCCAGCCGCCCGCCGCCCGCACTCTCCCTGAGGTAGGGGAGGGCTTCCAGCGCCGTATGCAGGGCGCCCTGGAAGATCGACCGCATCGCGTCGTCGAAGTCCTCGGCCCGCAGGGACTCCAGCGGAGCGACCTGGATGATGCCCGCGTTCGCGATGACGAGGTCGACGCCGCCGCAGTCGCCGTCGGCGGAGGCGAACAGCTCCCTCACCTCCGCCTGCTCCCGTACGTCGCAGACCGCCGTACGCACCCTCGCCCTCGGCTGCCGGTGGAGCAGCTTGGCGCGCGCCCGGTCCAGTTCCCGGCCGTCGCGCGCGGCGAGCGTGACCGCGCAGCCCCGGGACGCCAGCCGGTCCGCCATGAGCAGGCCGAGGCCGCGCGAACCGCCGGTCACGACCGCCGACCGCCCGCTGAGATCGTCGGTGGCGCGGCCGCGGGGAGCTGATGCCTGGCGCACTACGGACTCCTTCGTTCGCTCACGGTCGGAGAAGTGTCTTGATCATGTTGTCTTCCTTCGCCTGGAACGTCTCGTACGCCTTGGGGCCCTCCTCCAGAGGGAGGTGGTGGGTGGCGAACCCGTCGACGCCGAGCGGGTCCTCGTCCGTCAGCAGCGGGAGGATGTCGTCGACCCAGCGCTTGACGTTGGCCTGGCCCATGCGCAGCTGAAGCTGCTTGTCGAACATCGTCAGGAGCGGCAGCGGATCCGCGGCCCCGCCGTAGACACCGGAGAGCGAGATCGTGCCGCCGCGGCGGACGATGTCGATCGCCGCGTACAGGGCGCCCAGACGGTCGACGCCCACCTTCCCCATCACCTTGGCGCCGACGGCGTCGGGCAACATCCCCACGCCCCACTGCGCGGCCTTCACCAGCGGCGCGCCATGGGCCTCCATGCCGACGGCGTCGATGACGGCGTCCGTGCCGCGGCCCTTCGTCAGGTCCCGCACCGCCTCGCCGATGTCCTTGCCGTGGCGGCGCAGGTCCAGCGCCTTGACACCGTCGCGGGAGGCCCGGCTCAGCCGCTCGGGCACCAGGTCCACGCCCACCACCAGGCTCGCCCCGCGGTGCAGCGCGATACGGGCGGCCATCGCGCCGATCGGCCCCAGACCGAGCACCGTCACGGTGCCGCCGGGCGGGATCGCGGCGTACTCCACCGCCTGCCACGCGGTGGGCAGCACGTCGGAGAGGTAGACGAACCGGTCGTCGGGCGGCCCCTCGGGGACCTTGATGGGCAGCGTGTTCCCGAAGGGCACGCGCAGCAGCTCCGCCTGGCCGCCGGGCACCTGCCCGTACAGCTTGGTGTAGCCGAAGAGCGAGGCGCCCATGCCCTGCTCGCGGTTCTGTGTCGTCTCGCACTGCGAGTGCAGCCCGGTATCGCACATGAAGCAGTCGCCGCACGAGACGTTGAACGGCACGACGACCCGGTCGCCCACGGCCAGCTCCGTCACTCCGGAGCCGATCTCCTCGACGATCCCCATCGGCTCGTGACCGAGGATGTCACCGGCGTCCAGATACGGCCCCATCACCTCGTACAGATGCAGGTCAGAGCCGCAGATCCCCGTGGACGTCACGCGGATGACGACGTCGGTCGGTTCCTTCAGCACAGGGTCCGGCACGGTCTCGACCCGTACATCGCGCCTGCCGTGCCACGTCAGTGCCCGCATGACTCTCTCCTCGCGGCGGCTGTCGGTTCGCAAGCCGCGTGGTTCAGCGGCTTTCGGCGCGGGTTCCCCGGCGCCGTGGCCTCATGCGAAGGCGGCCGGTCGGCCGCAGTTTGTTCTTAACGACCTGTCTCTGGTGACAGCTTGTTCTTAAGGACCTGTCTCTGGTGACAGCGACTCGTCTCTGGCGACGCCTATTCGCCCCACTCAGCAAAGCCACATCGGTGTGAGCCTGCCAACAGCAGCAGTGCGTTCGGGTGTTGCGTAGGCTTGGGGCGTTGGGTGTGAAGACCGCCCTTGACCCGCTGCTCAGCGGGCAGGGAGCATGAATCCGGGAGTTCCTCGATGCTGCGCACCATGTTCAAGTCCAAGATCCACCGCGCCACGGTGACCCAGGCCGACCTGCACTACGTGGGATCCGTCACCATCGACGCGGACCTCCTCGACGCCGCCGATCTCCTGCCCGGCGAACTCGTCCACATCGTCGACGTCACCAACGGCGCCCGCCTGGAGACGTACACGATCGAGGGCGAGCGCGGCAGCGGTGTCATCGGCATCAACGGCGCGGCCGCGCACCTGGTCCACCCCGGCGACAAGGTGATCATCATCAGCTACGCCCAGGTCGAGGACGCCGAGGCGCGGGCGCTGAAGCCCCGGGTCGTGCATGTCGACGAGGCCAACCGCATGGTGGCCCTCGGGGCCGATCCCGGCGAGGGCGTGCCGGGGGACCCGGAGAGTGTGCGGAGCCCCCTGAGCCTCTCCCGGCTCGGGTAACGGCGTAATGAAGCTGGGGCTGCTGCATACGTCGTCCGTTCATATCCCCGTCTTCGACGGGCTGCGGGACGCGCACCATCCGGACCTTGAGCTGCGGCACCACGTGGTGGAGTCGCTGCTCGAACGGGCTCGGGTGGAGGGGCCGGACGCGGTCACGCCTCAGGTGCGGGCCGCTCTGGTGGCGGCCGGGGAGGGGGCGGCGGCCGTGTTGTGTACGTGCTCCACCATCGGGGGCGTCGCCGAGGCGCTGGGGGCTGAAGTGGGGGTTCCTGTGGTGCGGGTCGATCGGCCTATGGCGGCTGCGGCCGTCGCTGCGGGGTCGTCCGGCGGCGGGGCGGGTCTCGGCGGGGCGCGTGTCGGGGGGCCGCGTGTCGTCGTGCTGGCCACGGTCGAGTCCACACTGGGGCCCACCGTGGCGCTGGTCGAGGAGGAGGCGCGCAAGGCCGGGCGGGCAGCTGTGGTGCGGGCCGTCGTGGTGGACGGGGCGTGGGAGCGGTTTGCGGCGGGGGACTCGGAGGGGTGCCTCGCGCTTGTAGCGCGGGCGGTCTCCGAGGTGCGGGCCGCCGACGCTGACGCGGGTGCCGACGTGGTCGTGCTGGCGCAGGTGTCCATGGCGGGGGCGGAGCGGCTTGTTCCGGAGGGGGCGGTGCGGGTGTTGTCCAGTCCTCGGGTGGGGCTGGATGCGGCTGCCGCGGTTGTTGCGGCGGCGCGGGGCGTTGGGCGGGTGCCTCCTGTCCTGGGTGGGGCGGCCGGGGTGCCTGGGGCGTCTGCGGTCGTGTAGGCCGGCTGTCCGTTGTGGGGCGCGTCCCGTCGTCTGTGGGGCGGGGCCGCGGCGGTATGTCCGTCCTCGCCATCTTGGTGTCGGCGCCCTTTTGCTGTGCCGGAGCTGCTCCACTGTGCTCCGGGCGGATATACCGCCACGTCCCCTCCGGTCTCGATTGCGGCCTCGGGCCGGTGGGGGCCTCCTCCGACGGTCTTGTGGTCTCGGCTGGATGCGGGGCCGTAGGCCGACTGGCGTAGCCGGGGGCGTGCGCCGGCAGATGGTGTCAGGCTTGGGGGCGGGGGTGTCGGGTAGGCGGGGGTGGAGCCGACGGAACACTGGCTGGAGGAACCTCATGACCCATCCGTTCCCTGATCCCGTACCGCCGGGGCCCCTCCCGGAGCCGGGGCCCTTTCCGGACCCGGAGCCCGTGCCGCACCCCGAGCCGAGGCCCGCGCCGGAACCGTCGCCCTCGCCGATCCCCAAGCCTCCGGGTCCCGAGCCCGTGCCGCCCGAGCCTCAGCCGGGGCCGCTGTCCTGACCGTGTGGTGTCCGGGTGGCCTTCAAGGGCTTTGGTGGTGACGGGCGTTCGGTGTCGGTGTGCTGCTTTCGCGATCAGGAGGGCTGTGGCTCCTACCAGTAAGAAGTTCAACTGTGGTGACTCCAGGGCTTGTTCGAGGGGGTGATCGGTCAACAGGCCTTTGGCGTGCGGCCCTTGTCATGGATTGGTCCGACCGGCTAGCTTGCGGGCTTGTCGTGTGTCGCTGAGCGCAATCCGTGATGACGTGTGTCCGAGGGGGCTCGCCATGGCCGTACGGGGTCGGCATCGCCGGTATCAGCCGAACCGCATCAACCGCGCGTCCCTCACCGTCACGGCGGGCGGGGCGGGCATGGCCCTGCCGCTGACCGTCGCGGGCACGGCCGGCGCCGCCGACGTCGACACCTGGAACAAGGTGGCGGCCTGCGAGTCCGGCAACAACTGGAGCATCAACACCGGCAACGGCTACTACGGCGGCCTCCAGTTCAAGCAGTCCACCTGGGAGGCGTACGGCGGCGCGGCCTACGCGCCGCGCGCCGACCGGGCCACCAAGGCCCAGCAGATCGCCGTGGCCGAGAAGGTCCTCGACGCGCAGGGGCCCGGCGCCTGGCCGGTCTGCTCGGCGAAGGCCGGGCTCGCCAGGGGCGGCGGCTCGCCCGACATCGCCCCGGCCCGCGCCAAGGCCAAGCCGGTCAAGCGGGACGTCAAGGACGTCAAGCCGGAAGTGACCCCGCAGTCCACCGCCGGCCGGGCCGAGATGTACACCGTGGTGCGCGGCGACACCCTCTCGGGGATCGCCGACGAGCGCCGGGTCAGGGGCGGCTGGCGGCAGCTGTACGACTCCAACCGGCGGGTCATCGGTGACGACCCCGACCTGATCACGCCGGGGCAGCGGCTCTCCGTACACGGTCAGGGGAAGCGTGCTTCCCAGGGGGCCTCGGGAGCGAGCAGGGCCCCCGAGCGCAAGGCCCCCGAGAAGCAGGCCCCCGAGAAGCAGGCTCCCGAGAAGAAGCGGGAGAAGCCGCGGGTCCCGCAGACCCCCTCGCCGCGCCCGGAGAAGGCCAAGCCCGCCGCGTCCACCGCCGCCTACGCCCCCGTCGCCGCGTCCCCCAGTACGCCCTACCGCGCGGCGGGCAGCTCCTGGTCGAAGGGCTACCACACCGGCGTCGACTTCGCCGTGGCCACCGGGACGTCCGTGCGAGCCGTCGCCGCGGGGCACGTCGTCTCCGCGGGGTGGGGCGGCAGCTACGGCTACCAGGTGGTCATACGGCACGCCGACGGCAAGTACAGCCAGTACGGGCATCTGTCCGCGCTCTCCGTGAAAGCCGGGCAGAAGGTCGGCGCGGGCCAGCGCATCGCCCGGTCCGGGTCCACCGGCAACAGCACGGGCCCGCATCTGCACTTCGAGGTGCGGACGGGACCCGGCTTCGGCGCCGACATCGACCCGCTCGCCTATCTGCGCGCCCGCGGCGTACGCATCTGAGGCCGCGGCGCCGCCTTGGGCGTCCTACGATCCGATGCGCTCGCGGCGCCTGGAGTGCCGGTGCGGAATCCCGCGGTGCGCCCGCGCCGCCGCCATCGGCTGGGCCGGCACGGCAGGCAGCGCCTCGGGGGTGAGGCGCGGCTCGGCCACGGCGGGCTCCGGCCGTACGGGCGGCGCCTCTCGGACCGCGGGACACGACTCGGGTGCGGTCGACGTCTCCCGCGCGATCCGCTCGCTGGTCAGCAGGATCAGGCCGCCGGCCGCGACGACGCCGCAGCCCAGCGCCAGGACGGTGCCCGTGGCGCCGTAGCGGAAGGTTTCTTCGAAGAGGGTCAGGCCGACCGCAGCCGCCACGACCGGGTTCACCACGGTCACCGTCGACAGCGGCGCCGCGAGCCCCGCGCCCCGGTAGGAGGCCTGCGACAGCAGCACCCCGGCCGCCGCGAGCACGGCGATGACGGCCAGGCTCGGGAGCTGGCGGACGAGCGCCACATCCCGCTCCCAGTCGACGGCCACCGTCTTGGTGAAGACCGAGGCGATGCCGAAGGCCGCGCCGGCCGCGCAGGCCAGCAGCACGCTGCGCACCACGGGGTGCCGGTGCACCGCGTGCGCCGCCACCATCAGGGCGAGGACACCGCCCCCCGTGACCAGGCCCAGCATGAGGCGTTCGGCGCTGTCCAGGGACTGCGGGCCGGACGCCGAGGTGAGCGAGAGGAGCCCGGCGAGCCCCACCGTCGCCATGATCGCGCCGCGCCACGCGGCGGCCCCGGCCCGGCGGCGCACGAACACGGCCGCCATCGGCAGCGCGAAGACGATGGTCAGCGCGCCCAGCGGCTGGACCAGACTGAGCGGGCCGTAGGCGAGCGCCACCACGTGCAGAAGCGCGCCGAGACCGTTCAGCGCGATCGCCGCCCACCAGGCGCCGCGGTGCAGCGGCGCGTACCGCTGGTCCGGCGTGGTCGACGCCACCCGCTCCTGGAGGATCGCCCCGCCCGCGTACGCCACGGCGGAGACGAGGGAGAGCAGCACGGACAGCGCGAGGGCACTCATGAGGTGCTCCGCGGCGTGCGGTGCGTCCGGTGGTCCCGGCGAGGCGAACGGTCGGCTTCCATAGTTACAACGATGCCGCTTGAACCGCCCCACGTCGTCGTACCTGAGCAGGCAATCGCTCCTACTACCGATGGAGTACGACCCCCGCCGCGTCCTCCCCAGGGCGGGGTACCCCCTAGGGGCACAGGAGGAGACCCCCGGAGCACGCGGCCGCCGGGTGGCTTGCTGTACTGCTCTGGTGACCACCCGTATCGACCTGGCAGAACTGGCATCCGTCGGCGGCTTCTTCGCCCTCCGCACGGGGCCCGCGCCCGGCGCCGCCGCGCCGTTCACGCAGGTGTACGCGCCACCGGCCGACGCCGACCCGGACCCGCTGACCTTCCGTGTGCGGAAGGTCGCGGGACGGCTCGGCGCCCCCGAGGACCGTATCGCCGTGTCCGTGGCCCAACTGGGGCTCGCCGCCCGGCTCTGGTCCGTGGCGCTCGGCTCCGCGGCGCTGTACGGCGCGGTGCCCGACCTCGATCCCGCCCTGCTGCGCTGGGACGCCGACGGCACCTCGCCCGACGACCTGTGGCTCGGTGACGTACGCCTGCTGCCCGCCGACGCCGGGGCCGTGCGGGACGTCGTGCAGCACGGCCATCTCGCGCCGCTCGCCGACGCGTTGCGCGCCCGGTACCGGATCTCGGCCGGGCTGCTGTGGGGCAACGCGGGCTCCGCGCTCGCCGGCGCCGCGCGCGAACTGCACGGCTGGGCGGCGCGGGAGGGACGCGCGGACGTGGGGGCCAGGGCCCTGGAACTGGCCGCCGCGCTCTTCGACCACCCCGACCTGCGCGACACCGGCACCCTGCACGGCACGGCCTTCCGGCGCCGCAGCTGCTGTCTCTACTACCGGTGCCCCGGCGGCGGCGTATGCGGCGACTGCTGCTTCGAACGACCGCCCCGGCGCTCTTCCCCCGGGGCGTCGTCTGGGTGACCATGAGGGAGCGCGGCCGACATCAGGCGGACGACGGAGGGTTCTGCGTGAAAGTGGGACTGCTCACCCGGGAGTACCCGCCCGACGTGTACGGCGGCGCGGGTGTCCATGTCGAGTTCCTCGCCCGGGAGTTACGCTCCCTCGTCGACCTCGATGTGCACTGCTGGGGCAAGGGGACGGGCGAGGGCGTGGCCGAGGGGCTGACGCACCACCGGCCCTGGCCCGCGCTCGACTGGGCCAACGACGCGCTGCGCACCTTCTCCGTGGACCTGGCGATGGCCGCCGCGCTCGCCGGGCGCGAACTGGTCCACTCCCATACCTGGTACGCGAGTCTCGCGGGCCACGTCGGCAAGCTCCTGCACGGCATCCCGCACGTGATGACCTCACACTCCCTGGAACCCCTGCGCCCGTGGAAGGCCGAGCAACTGGGCGGCGGATACGCCCTGTCGAGCTGGGCCGAGCGCACCGCCGCCGAGTCCGCCGACGCGGTGATCGCGGTCTCCGGCGCCATGCGCGAGGACATCCTCGCCTGCTACCCCGCCGTCGACCCGGCCAAGGTCCACGTCGTGCACAACGGCATCGACACCCAGCTGTACCGCCCCGACCCCGGCACGGACGTCCTGGAGCGGCTCGGCATCGACCCCGCGCGCCCCTACATCCTGTTCGTCGGGCGCATCACCAGGCAGAAGGGTGTACCCCATCTACTGCGCGCGGCCCGCGAGTTGGACAGTGACGCCCAGCTCGTGCTGTGTGCGGGAGCCCCCGACACCCCGGAGATCGACGCGGAGTTCCGCGTGCTCTTCGAGGAGCTGAGCAGGGGCCGCGCGGGCGTCCACTGGATACCCGAGATGCTGCCGCGCCCCGAGGTCGTCCAACTCCTCACCCACGCCACGGTGTTCGTCTGCCCGTCGGTGTACGAGCCACTGGGCATCGTCAACCTGGAGGCGATGGCGTGCGGTACGGCCGTCGTCGCCTCGCGGGTCGGCGGCATCCCCGAAGTCGTACAGGACGGTGCGAGCGGGCTGCTCGTCCCCTACGAGCACAAGGACCCGGAGGGCTTCGAACGCGACCTCGGGCGGATCCTCGACGAACTGGTCACCGACCCGGCGCGGGCCGGGGCGATGGGCGCGGCCGGACGGCGGCGCGCTCTCGGCGAGTTCGGCTGGGACGCGGTCGCCCGGCGCACGGTCGAGGTGTACGAGGAGATCCTGCACGCCGACAGATAGCCGACAAGGCCGACATGGCCAACAAGGCCGACAGGTAGGGGGCTGGTATGCGCGGTGGACCTTCGGTGCTCGGAATCGTGCTCGCGGGCGGAGAGGGGAAGCGGCTGATGCCGCTCACCGCCGACCGGGCCAAGCCGGCGGTCACGTTCGGTGGGACGTACCGCCTCGTGGACTTCGTCCTGTCCAACCTCGTCAACGCCGACATCCTGCGCGTCTGCGTCCTCACCCAGTACAAATCGCACTCCCTGGACCGGCACGTGACGACGACCTGGCGCATGTCGAGCCTGCTCGGCAACTACGTCACGCCCGTGCCCGCCCAGCAACGGCTCGGCCCGCGCTGGTACCTGGGCAGCGCCGACGCCATCCTCCAGTCCCTCAACCTCGTTCACGACGAACAGCCCGACTACATCGCCGTGTTCGGCGCCGACCACGTCTACCGCATGGACCCGCGGCAGATGCTCCAGCAGCACATCGACAACGGCGCCGCCGTGACCGTCGCCGGAATCAGGGTGCCCCGCGCCGACGCGTCCTCCTTCGGCGTCATCACCCCCGCGCGCGACGGGACGCGCGTCGAGAGCTTCCTGGAGAAGCCCACCGATCCGCCGGGCCTCGTGGATGCCCCGAACAAGGTCTTCGCCTCCATGGGCAACTACCTCTTCACCACGAAGACGCTCGTCGACACCCTCCAGCAGGACGCCGAGAGCGAGGACTCGGCGCACGACATGGGCGGCTCCATCCTGCCCATGCTCACCGAGCGCGGTCTCGCCCAGGTGTACGACTTCGACGACAACCACGTCCCCGGTGAGACCCCGCGCGACCACGGCTACTGGCGTGACGTGGGCACCCTGGACTCCTACTACGACGCCCACATGGACCTGATCTCCGACCACCCCGTCTTCAGCCTGGACAACCGGCGCTGGCCGATCTACACGCATTCGAGCGGCCTCCCGCCCGCGAAGTTCTGCGCGGGCGGCATAGCGGGCGAGTCGATCGTCAGCCCCGGGTGCGTCATCCGCGGCCAGGTCACCCGCTCCGTCCTCTCGCCCGGCGTGACCATCGAGGAGGGGGCGGTCGTACAGGGCTCGGTGCTGCACGACAACGTACGCGTGGGGCGGGGCGCGGTGGTGCGCGGCGCCGTCCTGGACAAGAACGTCGACGTACCGCCCGGAGCGACCATCGGCGTCAATCCGGAGCGTGACGATGAGCTGTACACCGTGTCGCGGAACGGAGTGATCGCGCTGGGCAAGGGACAGCTGGTCCAGTGAGCGCGCGGGCCGCGAGTTTGGTAGTGGGGGCCGCGGCTACGTAAAGTTCCGCTTTTGGGAGCTTCCGCGGACGGCCAGACACGCCGCGGCACGGAATGACACGAGGACAGCGGCGATGACGGTGACAGACGAAAGCCAGGAGGAGACCGTCGCGTACGGTCCCGGCATCGACCCGGACCGTCTCGCCGTCTGCCTCAGCGTGCTCGACGAGCTGGACAAACTGGACGTCGACCACCCCGACGCGATCGCGGTCCGCCGTGCCACGGCCGGGATCTACCGCACGGTGAAGCAGCGCCGCCGCCAGGAGCGCCGCGCCGCCAAGACCGCCCACGACCGGGCGGTCACCGAGGCCACGGCCACCGGCTCCGCCGACCGCATCGACGACGAGACGGCGGGCGTGCTGCCCTCCTCCTCGGCGAAGGGCGAGATCGCGGGGATACTCCAGCGCCCGCGCTCCTGCTACACCTGCAAGACGCGGTACGTCGAGGTCGACGCGTTCTACCACCAGCTCTGCCAGAACTGCGCCGCCGAGAACCGCGCCCGCCGCGACGCCCGCACCGACCTGACCGGCAAGCGCGCCCTGCTCACCGGCGGCCGCGCCAAGATCGGCATGTACATCGCGCTGCGGCTGCTGCGTGACGGCGCGCACACCACCATCACCACGCGCTTCCCGAGCGACGCGATCCGCCGCTTCAAGGCCATGCCCGACAGCGACGAGTGGATCCACCGCCTGAAGATCGTCGGCATCGACCTGCGCGACCCGGCCCAGGTCGTCGCGCTCGCCGAGTCGGTCGCCGCCGAGGGCCCCCTCGACGTACTGATCAACAACGCCGCGCAGACCGTACGCCGCTCCCCGCAGGCCTACAGCGAACTCGTCGCCGCCGAGTCCGCCCCGCTGCCCGCCGGCGAACTGCCCTCCTCCGAGGTGATCGGCACCTTCGGCTCCGGCGCCGTGGCCGCGCTGCCGGTCCCCGGCGGCGGCGCGCTGACCGCCGACGACGTCACCGGACTCGCGCTGGTCACGGGCTCGGCGTCCCTGGAGCGCATCGCAGCCGGTACGGCGATCGACGCGGGTGGCCTGGTGCCCGACCTGCACGACACCAACAGCTGGATCCAGACGGTGGAGGAGGTCGGCCCGATCGAGCTGCTCGAAGTCCAGCTGTGCAACTCCACCGCGCCGTTCATCCTCATCAGCCACCTGCGTTCCGCCATGGCGGCCGCCGCCGCGGCGAACGACGACGGCCGCGCGTACGTCGTGAACGTCTCCGCCATGGAGGGCGTTTTCGGCCGCGGCTACAAGGGCGCGGGCCACCCGCACACCAACATGGCCAAGGCCGCCCTGAACATGCTGACCCGCACCAGCGCGCAGGAGATGTTCGAGAAGGACCGCATCCTGATGACCGCGGTCGACACCGGCTGGATCACCGACGAGCGTCCGCACCCCGACAAGATGCGCCTGGCCGAGGAGGGCTTCCACGCCCCGCTCGACCTGATCGACGGCGCCGCCCGGGTCTACGACCCGATCGTGCGCGGCCAGGCCGGCGAGGATCTGTTCGGCGTCTTCCTCAAGGACTACGCGCCCGGTAAGTGGTAGCAGGCGTACGGGAGCGGGCCGCCTGACCGGCGGCCCGCGCACCCGAACGGCTCAACGTCCACCCCTGTCACCTGCGCCCCTGTGGCCCCAGGCGCCCGGCCGCGCTTCGGTGTCCGGAATTTACCCAGCCTTGAGCTTCCATCGAGCACGGCCGCGCTCATTTGGTTAACCTAGGTCGAACGGGTGGCCACGAGAGATCCACAAACGTCTCTCGGCCACCCCGGGGACAGGCCGGCGACCACGGCCGCGGTCCCGCCAGACACCGGCGCCACCGCGACCGAACTGCCCTTGGCCTTTCCGTTACGCGACACAAAGGAGTGCGCGGTGACACCAGAACTGACGAAGCAGGAGAAGCGATCGGCGGAACGCGGCGGCGAGCGGGCCGGAAGACCCCACACGCTCCGCAACCTGGAGGCGTGGGCCAAGGCGGCCCCCATCCGGCTGGCGGGGTACGAGGACGACCTCGCCGAACCGCACATCCTCCCCGGTATCGACTGATCGGTACCTCTCCGATCCGTCCGCTTCGCCCCGTGCCCCCTGCCTTACGGCGGGGGGCACAGGCGTTTCGGGGCGGCCCGTTCCCGATGGCGTGGCGGGCGGGCCGGTGTTCCCCGCGGCGCGATCGGCCGTCCCCTCCACGGCCGTCCGCCCCCGTCGCCATCTCACGCCAGTACCCAGCAGGGGCCGGGAGATTCACGCGGACGTTGACAGGCGGGGAGCCGATGACTGTAATGGGGCACGTGCCGCGTGGCGCCGACCAAAGAGAAGTGGGCAGGTCGGCGACCGGGCGAGCACCTTCACTCAAGGACGACGCCGAATGAATACGTCGTGAGTTCACCCCCCAGGGCCTTCGCCTGATCCGCGCGCCCTCGCGCGCTCCTCGTCACGCCTTCTTCGCGTGGCGCCCCCCATCTTCACCGCGCTCGACGCGGTTCCTGACACCCTGTACGGAGATCTGACACCGTCATGCCCACACCCTTCAACCAGTCCGTCATCGAGGAGTTCCGCGCCCACGGCGGCAAGGTCGGCGGCCCCTTCGAAGGCAGCGAACTCCTCCTGCTCACCACCACCGGCGCGCGGTCCGGCAAGGAGCACACGACCCCCCTCGGCTTCGTCCGCGACGGCGGGCTGATCCTGCTCGTCGGATCGAACATGGGCGCGCCGCGCCACCCCGACTGGTACCACAACATCCTGGCCCACCCCACGGTGACCGTGGAACTCGGCACCGACACCTTCGAGGCGATCGCCGTCCCCGCCGAGGGCGAGCGCCGCGACCGGCTCTTCGAGCGCGTGGTGGCCGCCGAACCGGGATACGGCGACTACCGGACGCGGACCAGCCGGACCCTGCCGGTCGTCGTCCTGGAGCGGCCCGCGCACGAGGCGGACATCCCCGAGGAGGCGGCGAACCTCGCGGACAAGATGGTCCAGGTCCACCTCTGGCTGCGCGGCCAGCTCATGCACGTACGCGACGAGACCGAGGCGTACTTCGAGGCGCTCGCCGCGCACCGGGGGCCGGGGGCGCCGCCGGCGCCGGGGCTCGGCCTACAGATCCGCCAGCACTGCCTGGCCTTCTGCGACGCCCTGGAGTTCCACCACACCAGCGAGGACGCGCACCTCTTCCCGGCGATGGCCCATCACCACCCCGAGCTGCGCGAGACCTTCGACCGCCTCGCCGAGGAACACCGTGCGGTCGCCCGTATCCAGGGTGAACTCGCCGCGCTCCTCGCGGACGTCCACGGCACGGACCCGGAGCGGTTCCGCGCCGAACTGGCCCGAATGACGGCCGAGTTGACCCGGCACCTCGACTACGAGGAGGCATCGCTCCTGCCGCTGCTCGCCGAACTGCCGTGGCCGCCCGGACCGCCGACCGGTGAAGGAGAGCGCCGCCACTGACGCGGGCTCACGGCCGTGCGGTCGGCCAGGTCGTCGACGACGTCGCGCAGGCTGCCCGCACGGGCGTGGACGGCGCGTTGGCGCTCGGCGCCGCCGCCGTGTGCGATGAGGTGCCGCAGGACCGCCGTCACCCGGGGGAGTTCACCGCGCTCCGCCAGGGCCGGCCGGGCGTACGCGAGAAGCTCCCGCAGCCGGTGCGAGGTCGGCACGAGGCGGTGGGTCCGCGGATCGAGGCTGTGCCCGGTCAGACCGTCGCGGGCGCACCGCCAGTACGCGGCGCGCAGCAGCGCGTCCTCCATGGCGGGCCCGGGGTCCCCGCGGCGCACCCGCTCCAGCGCCTGCACGACCAGCGCCCGTACGAGGACGGCGAAGACCGCCGCCTCCTCGACGGACGAGGGGACGTCCATCGCCCTGATCTCCACGGTCGGCAGGTGGGCGCACGGCCGCACGTCCCAGTACAGCGAGCGTTCACCGAGGGTCGCGCCGGTCTCCCGCAGCGCGGCCGCGAGCGCGTCGTAGTGGGCGGCCGAGGAGAAGTACGGCGGCGGGCCCGCCACGGGCCACCGCGTGGCCCCCAGGGTCCGCCAACTACAGTAACCGCTGTCCCTCTCGTCCCAGAAGGGCGAGTTCGCCGCCATCGCCACCAGGACGGGCAGCCACGGCCGCAGATGGTTGCTGACCAGGACGGCGTGGTCACGGTCGGGGACCTGGACGTGCACGTGGAGCCCGCAGAAGGCGAAGGTGTCGTACAGAGACCGGAACGTGGCGAGCGGGGCGAGGTAGTGGGCGTCGCCGTTGAGCGGGATCGGCGCCCGCATGCCCAGCAGCGGAGTGCCGGAGGCGATGGGCCGCGCACCCTCGCCCGCCGCGGCGCCGGCCACGGCGCGGCGTACCCGCCGCAGCTCCTGACGCAGCTCCCCCAGGGTCCCGCAAGGGGGTGTCTTGCCCTCCACCTGGTAGCGGGACGCCTCGCCCGTGACCAGGTCCCCTAGCTCCGGCCTGGCGCGAGCCAGGACCCGCGGCGCCGCCGCGACGACCGTGCGCTGTGCGGTGTCGACGAGGAAGTACTCCTCCTCGACACCGACGGTGGGGGAGTGGTCCGCCATGTGCCGTGTCCTTCCGCCGACGCGAGCGCGCATGCCCGTCCACTTTCCTCGCCCCGGGGGGCGGCTGCGACCCCGCGCACCCGGCCGTATGACCTGTTCCCGCCCCACGGGCCGCCCGCGGGCCCGTGCTCAGGCCCCGCGCACCGGCCCCGTGCTCTCCCGCTCGATGAGCCGGGGCAAGGGCACCTGCACGGTGGCCGCCGGGCCGTCGTCCAGGAGGGCGAGCAGTTCGCGGGCGGCGGTACGGCCGAACGCCACGGTGTCCCGGGAGAGGGCCGTCAGCCACGGGTGCACCATGCGGCACAGCGCCGAGTCCTCCCAGGCCACGACCGACACGTCGTCCGGAACGACGAAACCCAGCGAGGAGGCGGCGGCGACCCCGGCCACGGCCATCACGTCGTTGTCGTACACCAGGGCGGTCGGCGGCTCGGCCGCCTCCAGGACGCGCCGGGTCACGGCGGCGCCCTCCGCGTCGCTGTAGTCGGTCGGCACCGAACGCACCCCGGACAGGCCCCGGCTCGCCGCCTCGGCGCGCAGGGTGCGCATGCGGCGCTCGGTGTGCGCGAGCCCTTCCAGGCCCGCGATGTGCACGATGCGGCGGTGCCCGAGCGCGTGCAGGTGGCCCACGACCGACGCCATCGCCCCCGCGTCGTCCGCCCACACCGTGGAGAGGCCCGCGTGGCCCGCGTCCGGGTCGGGCACGCCGCCCGTCACCACGGCGGGCAGCCCCAGCTCGTCGAGGAGCGCGGGCCGGGGGTCGGCCGTGCGCGGGTCCACCACCAGCACGCCGTCCACCCGGTGCTCGGCCCACCAGCGGCGGTAGACCGCGCACTCGGCCGCCACGTCCTCCACGACCTGGAAGAGCAGCCCCAAGTGCCGCTCGGCCAGGACCTCCTGGACCCCGGAGATGAGTTGCAGGAAGAACGAGTCGACGCCCAGCGTCGCCGCGGGCCGCGCCACGACCAGGCCCACCGTCGCCGAGCCCTCGCCGGACAGGGCGCGCGCCGCGGTGCTGGGCCGCCAGCCCAGTTGCTCGGCGACCCTGCGCACCCGGTCGCGGGTGATGTCGGAGACACCGGGCCGGTCGTTGAGCGCGAAGGAGACGGCGCTCTCGGAGACCCCGGCCCGGCGCGCGATGTCCTTCATGGTCGGCCGGCGTGCCGGTGACCGCTTGCCTTGCACCCGTAGCCCCTTTCCTGGCGCCCGCATACTAAAGCGCTTGAGCGACCAGACTCTAAAGCGCATTAGTCATTCGCCGCAAGACTCTCAACACACCCCTCCGACCTGGGGTGTTGGCGAGGAGATACCGGGATCTTCGATATCGGTCCACCAAATCCATTGACTTTGTGCGGCGGTTGGATGCAGGGTCTGCCTCGGCGTGGCTCGCGCGGCTCGGACGGCCGTGGCCATCGCCGTCTCGCGCTGGGCCGAGCAAAGGAGCCGTTTCACCGTGCGTATCTCCCGTATCTCCCGCAGAGCGGTCGCCACCGGCGCCGTCCTCGCTGTCCTGCTGCCGCTGAGCGCCTGTGGCGACGGAGGTGACGGCGGCGGTTCCACGGACGCCTCCGGCAAGATCGAAGGCAAGATCACCTTCCAGACCTGGAACCTGAAGGCCAACTTCAAGCCCTACTTCGAGGGTCTCGTCGCCGAGTTCGAGGACAAGTACCCCGGCACCGACGTCAAGTGGGTCGACCAGCCCGGCGAGGGCTACGCCGACAAGATCAGCGCCGACGCCGCCGCGGGCACGCTGCCCGACGTCGTGAACGTCTCGCCGGACCTGGTCGCCCCGCTCGCCAAGGCCGGCCTCGCCCTCGACCTCGACAAGGCCGCGGGCAAGTACGAGAAGGAGTACCTGCCCGGGGCCTGGAAGAGCCATCAGATACCGGGCACCGAGGGCACGTACGCCTTCCCCTGGTATCTGAACACCGGGCCGCTCTTCTACAACAAGCGCCTCTTCAAGGAGGCGGGCCTGGATGAGAACAAGCCGCCGAAGACGTACGACGAACTCTTCGGGCAGGCACTCCAGTTGGCGAAGAAGAGCGACGGCGAGGTGGCCACGCTCGCCAACGTCCCCACCATCGAGGACTTCGGGCGCTACGGCGTACCGCTGATGAACAAGGAAGGCACCGGCTTCACCTTCAACGACGCCAAGGGCGTCGAACTCCTCACCGAGTACAAGAAGTTGTACGACGCCAAGGCGCTGGACGGACAGGCGCTGACCGCGACACCGGAGTCGACCGGCAAGAAGTTCCTCACCGAGGCCGTCGCCATGAACCCCGGCAGCGCGCTCGACCTGGAGAAGTTCAAGAAGGAGGCGCCGAAGCTCTACAAGAACATCGGCATCACTCCGCAGATCAGCAGCACCGGCAAGGACAATATGTACGTGATGGGCGTGATGGTGAACGCCCGCACCAAGCAGACGCCCGCCGCCGTCGCCTTCGCGCACTTCGTCACTGACGCCAAGCACCAGATGGAGTTCGCCAAGAAGGTCGCGATCTTCCCCAGCACGCAGGGCTCCCTCGACGACCCCTACTTCACCAAGCAGGACGGCAAGGAGGAGACGCGGGTCCGCATCGCCGCCGCCAAGTCCATGAGGACGGCGGTGAACTACACGCCCGTGCTCTTCAGCGAGCAGATGAAGGTCGAGCTGCGCAACGCGGTCGCCAGGGCGCTCCAGGGCAAGGAGAGTCCCGAGGAAGCGCTTGACAACGCTGTCAAGCAGTGTGACCGGCTGCTGAAGCAGAGCTGAGCGCCGGCCCCGTGCCGAGCCATGACCAGGGAACGACAGCCATGAAGAGCAGCACCCGCACCAGTACCGTCCGGATCAGACGCCAACTGCCCACCAGTCCCTGGCTGTTCGCCGCCCCCGGGCTCGCGGTCGTCGCCGTCTTCATCCTCTATCCGTTCGTCAGCACGCTGAACAACTCCTTCACCGACAAGAGGACGTTGATCCCCGGCGAGTACGTGGGCCTCGCCAACTTCCGGGAGCTGCTGCACGACGACATGTTCTGGATCGGCCTGCGCAACAGCACGCTGTACGTCCTCGTGGTCGTGCCCGCGCTCGTCCTGCTGCCCCTGCTGCTGGCGATGCTCGTCCAGAAGCACATCCCCGGAATCACCTTCTTCCGGTCCGCCTTCTACACCCCGGTGGTCGCGTCCATCGTCGTGGTCGGCCTGATCTGGGTGTGGATGCTGGACGAACGCGGCCTGGTCAACGCCGTCCTGGAGGCGGTGGGCGTCGGCAAGGTCGGCTTCCTCAGCGACCAGTGGCTGCTGCTGTTCAGCGCCATGGCCGTCACGGTCTGGAAGGGCCTCGGCTACTACATGATCATTTACCTCGCGGCGCTCGCCAACGTGCCGCGCGAACTCCACGAGGCCGCCGCGGTCGACGGCGCGGGTGCGGTGCGCCGCTTCTTCAGCGTCACCGTGCCCGCCGTCCGCTCCACCATGGTGCTCGTCGGCGCGCTCTCCTCGGTCGCCGCCTTCAAGGTCTTCTCCGAGGTCTATCTGATGGCGGGGCCCGCCGGAGGGCCCGCGGGCGAGGACACCACGCTGGTGATGCTGGTGCAGCGCACGGGCACCGGCCTGACGGGCCGGGTCGGCTACGCCTCGGCCATCTCCGTCGTCGTGTTCGTCGTCACCGTCGCGCTCATGCTGCTCGTGCTGCGGGCGGACCGGAAGGAGGACGCGTGAGCACAGCAGAGAAGGTCCCCGCGGTGGTCACCGGGCGCGGGCCCGGCGGCAGCGGCGGGGCGCCCCGCAAGCCGCGCCGCCGGATCACCGACGAGAACGGCCGCCGGATGCCCCTGTGGGAGATCATCCTGCGCTACGGGCTGCTCCTCGCCGTACTGGCGCTGATGATCGGCCCGTTCCTGTGGCAGCTGTCCACCTCCCTGAAGGGGCCGCACGAGGACATCTTCAGCTCGCCGCCGAAGTTCCTGCCCTCCGACCCGACCCTCCACAACTACGGGCGGGTCGCCGACACCATCCCCGTCTGGGACTACGCCCTCAACTCCCTGAAGGTGGCCGCCGCCAACGTCGTCACCAACTGCGTGGGCGCCGCCCTCGCCGGGTACGCCCTGGCGCGTCTGCGCTACCGCGGTCGCAGGGCGGCCACCCTCGTCTTCATCCTGGCGATGCTGGTGCCCGTGGAGGGCATCATCATCGCCCAGTTCACGACGATGCGTGAGCTGGGTCTGAACAACACCCTCATCGGGGTGCTGCTGCCCGGCTGCGTCTCCGCGCTCAACGTCCTGCTGATGCGCAACGCGTTCCTCAACGTGCCCTACGAGATCGAGGAAGCCGCGTTCGTGGACGGTGCGAACGTCTGGCAGCGGTTCGTACGGATCGCGCTGCCCGCCGTCAAGGGCACCCTCGCGGTCGTCGCGATCTTCGCCTTCATGGGGGCCTGGGACGACTTCCTGTGGCCGCTCATCGTGCTCAGCGACCCGGAGCGGTTCACCCTCACCATCGGCCTGAACTATCTGCACGGCACCTTCGCCAACGACGAACGCCTCGTCGCCGCGGGCACGGTCATCGCCGTGCTCCCGCTGATCGTCCTCTTCGCCTGCCTCCAGCGGTACTTCTTCCGCGGGGTCGGCGAGGGCGCGGTCAAGGGCTGACCCCGCGCCGTCCTCCGAGTCTCTCCAGAACCCAGGATCCGCATTGCCTTCTCCCGCGCCTTCGGGCACGCCGCGCTTCGGCGCCAACTACACGCCCAGCCAAGGGTGGTTCCACCACTGGCTCGACTTCGACCTCGACGCCGTGCGCACCGACCTCGACGCGCTCGCCGCCCTCGGCCTCGACCACGTACGGGTCTTCCCGATCTGGCCCTACTTCCAGCCCAACCGCGCGCTCATCCGCCCGCGCGCCGTCGATCAGCTCGTCCAGCTCGCCGACGCCGCCGCCGAGCGGGGCCTCGACATCAACGTCGACGGCCTCCAGGGCCATCTGTCGAGCTTCGACTTCCTGCCCGCCTGGACCCAGACCTGGCACCGGCGGAACATCTTCACCGACCCGGACGTCGTGGCCGGGCAGGCCGACTACCTGCGTACGCTCGCCGCCGCGCTCGCCGACCGGCCCAACTTCATCGGCATGACCATCGGCAACGAGATCAACCAGTTCGCCGCGGGGCCGCACCCCGACCCCGACCGCATCACCCCCGAACAGGCCGACGCCTGGCTGACCACCGTCCTGGCCGCCTGCGAGGAAGGCGCCCCCGGCAGGCTCCACCTGCACGCCGAGTACGACGCCGCCTGGTACCAGGACGACCAGCCCTTCACCCCGGCGCAGGCCGCCCGGCTCGGCGGCGCCACCGCCGTGCACTCCTGGGTCTTCAACGGCACGGCCCAGCGCCACGGACGCACCGGCACAGCCACCCGTACCCACGCCGCGTACATGATCGAGCTGGCCAAGGCCTGGGCCCTCGACCCGCGCCGCCCCGTCTGGCTCCAGGAGGTCGGCGCGCCCGCGCCGCTGATCCCCGCCGAGCACGCGGCCGCCTTCACCGAGGAGACCATCGAGGCCGCGCTCGACTGCCAGGACGTGTGGGGCGTGACGTGGTGGTGCTCCCACGACGTCTCACGCGACCTCGCGGACTTTCCCGAACTGGAGTACAGCCTCGGTCTGTTGACCAACGACGGACGGCTGAAGCCCGCGGGGGAGGCCGTCGCCCGCATCGCCGAGGAGTGGCGCGGGCGTACGTACGCGCCGGCGCCCCGGGCCACCGCGCTCGTCGTGGACGACGCCCTGTCGCGGCGCTCGGCGTGTGCGCCGGGGGGAGCGGTGTTCGAGGCATTTGCTCGCCTCGTGGCGGAGGGGGTGCGGCCCTCGGTCGTCCTTGCGGGACGAGCGGCCGACCCGGGACACCTCGCTGAGAGGGGCATCACGGAAGTCCTGTATCCGGAGGAGGTCCGCTAGGGCCTGTCCGGCGGATCATGCCGCGGGCCGCGGGGTCTGGCACTTCCCCAAGCTCTCGGCTTCGCTCGAGCAGGGGAGACCCCATCCAAGCTCTC
>NZ_JODF01000073.1:0-31532 GCF_000717945.1 Streptomyces sp. NRRL S-920 | reverse complement strand
AAGCTCTCGGCTTCGCTCGAGCAGGGGGCGCCCCCATCGCGTTGCCGCCCTCCTCCGCCTTGCATCTCGACGCACCAGACCCCGCTCACCTGCGCAGAACGGTGACCGCCACCCAAGTACGGCCTGATCCGCCGGACAGGCCCTAGGCCGATACGGCCTCCGTAGATCGCGCTTCGCGCTCGTCCTCAATCGCCGGACGGGCTCCAATTTTCCATCCCCGGGAGACTGCCATGCATGACGACCGCACCCTTGTCGAAGCCCGGCTCAAGCGCGTTCTGGACGAGCGCGTCAGGCCCGCCGTGTACCCCGCATCCGTGCCGCTCGACGTCGCGGTGTGGAACGCGCCGGGCGAGCCGGTACCCGTCGCCGAAGGGCTGGCCGCCGAGCCCGTGCCGACCGCTGTCGGGGAGCGGTGGGGCGCGCCCTGGGGGACCAGCTGGTTCCGGGTCAGCGGGACCGTGCCGAAGGAGTGGGCGGGCAGGACCGTCGAGGCGGTCCTCGACCTCGGCTTCGACGAGAACATGCCGGGCTTCCAGTGCGAGGGGCTCGTCTACCGCCCCGACGGCACCCCGGTGAAGGGCCTCAACCCGCGCAACCAGTGGGTGCGGATCGCCGCCCCCGCCGAGGGCGGGGAGGAGGTGCGGCTGCACATCGAGGCCGCCTCCAACCCCGTCATCCTCGACTACCACCCCTTCCTGCCCACTCAGTTGGGCGACAAGGAGACCGCGGGCAGCGAGCCGCAGTACAAGCTCGCGCGCATGGACCTCGCCGTCTTCGACGAGACGGTGTGGCAGCTCGTCATCGACCTGGAGGTACTGGGCGAGCTGATGCGGGAGCTGCCCGAGGACTCGGGGCGGCGCTACGACATCGTGCGCGCGGTCGGCCGCGCGCTCGACGCCGTCGACCTCCAGGACGTGAACGGCTCGGCCGCCGCGGCCCGCGCCCTGCTCGAAGACGTGCTCAGCACCCCCGCCGAGCCGTCCGCGCACCGCATCAGCGCCGTCGGCCACGCCCACATCGACTCCGCCTGGCTGTGGCCGCTGCGCGAGACGGTGCGCAAGGTGGCGCGTACGACGTCGAACATGACCGCGCTCATCGAGGACGAGCCCGACTTCGTCTTCGCCATGTCCCAGGCCCAGCAGTGGGCCTGGGTCAAGGAGCACCGGCCCGAGGTGTGGGCGAAGGTCAAGAAGGCGGTCGCCGATGGGCGGTTCGTGCCCGCGGGCGGCATGTGGGTCGAGTCGGACACGAACATGCCGGGCTCCGAGGCGATGGCTCGTCAGTTCGTGCACGGCAAGCGATTCTTCCTCGACGAGTTCGGCGTGGAGAACGACGAGGCGTGGCTGCCGGACACCTTCGGCTTCGCCGCGGGACTGCCCCAGATCATCAAGGCCGCGGGCTCCAAGTGGCTGCTGACGCAGAAGATCTCCTGGTCGCAGACCAACCGCTTCCCGCACCACACCTTCAACTGGGAGGGCATCGACGGGACGCGGATCTTCACGCACTTCCCGCCCGTCGACACCTACAACTGCTCCATGAAGGGCAGCGAGATCGCCCACGCGGCGAAGAACTTCAAGGACAAGGGCGTCGCCCGGCACTCGCTCGCGCCCACCGGCTGGGGCGACGGAGGCGGCGGCACCACCCGCGAGATGATCGCGAAGGCGGCGCGGATGCGGGATCTGGAGGGCTCGGCGACCGTTCGTTGGGAGACGCCGGAGCAGTTCTTCCGGAAGGCCGAGGCCGAGTACCCGAACGCTCCCGTGTGGGTCGGCGAGCTGTATCTGGAACTGCACCGGGCGACCCTCACCAGCCAGGCCGGCACCAAGCAGGGCAACCGCCGCAGCGAGCACCTGCTCCGGGAGGCCGAGCTGTGGGCGGCGACGGCCGCCGTGCGGCGCCCCGAATTCACGTACCCCTACGAGCAGTTGGACCGCATCTGGAAGACGGTGCTGCTCCACCAGTTCCACGACATCCTGCCCGGCTCGTCCATCGCCTGGGTGCACCGCGAGGCCCGTGCCACCTACGCGGCGCTCGCGCGGGAGCTGACCGCCATCATCGAGGCGGCACAGCGTGCCCTGGCCGGTGACGGCGCCGACGAGCTGGTCTTCAACTCCACCCCGCACGCCCGCGACGGCGTGCCCGCGGGCGGCGCCGGGACCGCGGCGATCGGCGGGCGGTCGGCGATCGAGGCGCGCGCCGAGGGAGGCTTCGTCCTCGACAACGGCCTGCTGCGGGTCGAGATCGACGCGCGGGGACTGGTCGTGTCCGCGTACGACCTCGTCGCCGAGCGCGAGACGGTGGCGCCCGGCGCGGCGGCGAACCTGCCGCAACTGCACGCCGACTTCCCGAACATGTGGGACGCGTGGGACGTGGACGAGTTCTACCGCAACACCGTCAGCGACCTCACGCAGGCGGACGAGGTCACCGCGGGCGAGGGCGCGTCGGTCCGGGTCGTGCGCACTTTCGGTGACTCGCGGCTCACGCAGGTCCTGTCGCTGGCGCCGGGCGCGCAGCGGCTCGACATCGACACCGAGGTCGACTGGCACGAGACCGAGAAGTTCCTGAAGCTCGCCTTCCCGCTGGACATCCACGCCGAGCGGTACGCCTCGGAGACCCAGTTCGGGCACTTCTACCGGCCCACGCACACCAACACGAGCTGGGAGGCCGCCAAGTTCGAGGCGTGCAACCACCGCTTCGTGCACCTGGAGGAGCCGGGCTGGGGCGTCGCGCTGGTCAACGACTCGACGTACGGCCATGACGTGACCCGGGCCGTCCGCGGCGACGACGCGGGTACGACGACGACCGTCCGCGTCTCGCTGCTGCGCGCCCCGCGCTTCCCCGACCCCGAGACCGACCAGGGCGTGCACCGCTTCCGGCACGCGTTGGTGCCGGGCGCGGCGATCGGCGACGCGGTGCGCGAGGGGTACCGCATCAACCTGCCCGAGCGGCGGGTGAGCGGCGGCTCTGCGGTGGCGCCGCTGGTCACGGTCGACAACGACGCCGTGGTGGTCACGGCGGTGAAGCTCGCCGACGACGGCAGCGGCGACGTCGTCGTCCGCTTCCACGAGTCACGCGGCGGCCGCGCGAAGGCGACGCTGACGGCGGGCTTCCCGGCGGCGGACGTCACGGTGACCGACCTCCTGGAGCGCCCGCTGGAGGAGGCGGCGGCGCCGGAACTCGCGGACGGCGCGGTGTCGGTGAGGCTGCGGCCGTTCGAGCTGGTGACGCTGCGGTTCGGACGGCGGATCGGTTAGGCCGCCGGCGTACTGCCGCTCGGCGTCGCCCTCATCCCGGTCCTACTCATGATCGCGCCGGCACGCCAGGCCTACGGCTTGCGAGCCGGGGCGGCGAGTCTCGTCGGCGGCAGGAACTCGCGGACGTAATCGCGCTTCCAGCACGCTCCGGTGTCACGCAGCTCGCGCCAGGTCGTGTACTGGTAGCGGTACAGGCGGGCGCGGATGTACACCGGCGGGGACTCGGGAGGGAACGGCGAGCGGCGCAGCAGGCGCAGCGTGTCGCGGTCGCCGTCCAGCAGGCGCTCGACCATCGGGCCGAACCACGAGCGGGCGTAGGCGGGGGAGAGGCCGGCGAACCACATCATCCAGTCCAGCCGCAGATGGTACGGGGCGAACTGGCGAGGCCAGTGCCGCGGGTCGCCGGGCTTCCCCTTGAACTCGTAGGGGAGCCATGCGGAGTCCTCGCGGGGGTGGGGGTCAGCCGTGCCCTCCACGACGACCTCCTGGCGGACCCGGCTGACGCTGCCGAACGCGCCGTACGTGTTGACGAGGTGCAGCGGGTCGAACGAGCGGTTCATGACCTGGCGCCGGGACAGCAGATTGCGCACCGGGCGGTAGCTGAGCGCGAGGAGCAGCACGGTGACGGCGATGACCAGCACCTCGTACCAGAGCGGGGCGGGCGCGAACCGCGACGGGGTGTGCCAGGCGGAGAAGTCCACGGCGGTCACCGCCACCACGATGGTGATCCAGTTCAGCCAGGCGAAGTTGCCGGACAGGACCAGCCAGAGCTGAGTCACGATCATCAGGAGGGCCGCGACCGTCGCCACCGGCTGGGGGGTGAAGAGCAGGAAGGGCACCGCTAGTTGGGTGACGTGGTTGGCCGCGGCCTCCATCCGGTGCACGGGCCTCGGGAGGTGGTGGAAGAACCAGCTCAGCGGGCCCGGCATCGGTTGCGTCTCGTGGTGGAAGTACAGGCAGGTGAGTTCGCGCCAGCACGCGTCGCCGCGCAACTTGATCAGCCCCGCGCCGAACTCCACGCGGAAGAGCACCCACCGCAGCAGGAAGAGGATCAGGACGGGCGGCGCGACCTCGTCGTTGCCGAGGAAGACGGCGAGGAAGCCCACCTCGAGGAGCAGCGACTCCCAGCCGAAGCCGTACCACGTCTGCCCCACGTTCACGATGGAGAGACAGAGCGCCCAGGGGATCAGCCACAGCAGCATCGCGCCCCACAGCGGCAGCAGACCGTCGAGGCCCGCGAACAGCGCCACCGCCACCGCGCACCCCGCCCACGCGCAGGACGCGAAGAACCGGTCCGAATAGTGGAGCTGGAACAGGCTCGGCGCCCGCCGGAACGGCACGCGCTCCACATACCTCGGCACCGGCAGTATCCCGCGCTCCCCGATCAGCGCCCGGAACTCCAGGGCGGCCCCCAGGAACGCCACCAGATAGAGCACGGCCAGGGCCCGCTGGAAGATCAGCCGACTCAATCCGTACGCGTCCGCCGTGAACCACTCCACGTCACCATTGTGACGCCGGGTGAGCCGCTTCGGCTTGCGAGGCGCCCGGGGCCCCCGCGGACAATGACGGAAACCCCTGCGGACAGAGCGGGGCATATGACCCGGCTACGGCGGGAGAACCCGTGCGCGCACCCACCAGGACCTACGCGATGACCTTCGCGATATCCGTGGCCCTCGCGGTCGCGGGCTGCTCGGGGGACGGTGGCGAGAACACCACCGGAAGCGGCCGCGAACTGTTCATGCAGCCCGTCGCCGCGCAGGGCCCCGACCCGTTCACCGACTCCACCGCGAAGAGCGCCGCGAGCCCGCCGCCCGTCACCCGTTCGCCGCAACCCTCGCCCACCGGGTCGGCGACCCCGCAGGGCACCCGCTCCCTGTCGGGCGGTACGCCGGGCCTGTACGGCGGCACGCGCTCCGCCGGCAGCTGTGACGTCGACAGGCAGGTGCGTCTCCTCACCGCCGACCAGGCGAGGGCCCGAGCCTTCGCGCAGGTGTCCGGCATCGACCAGGCGGCGATACCCGGCTTCCTGCGCGGCCTCACGCCCGTCGTGCTGCGGGCCGACACCCGCGTGACCAACCACGGCTTCCGCGGCGGTTCCGCGAGGAGCTTCCAGTCCGTCCTCCAGGCGGGCACGGCCGTCCTGGTCGACGACCGGGGGGTGCCGAGGGTGCGCTGCGCCTGCGGGAACCCCCTGAAGCCGCCGGTCGCCTTCAAAGGCGCGCCCCGCCACAACGGCCGCCCCTGGAGCGGCTACCAGCCGACGCGCGTGGTCGTGGTGACCCCGGCGCCGCAGCCGATCGTCACCATCGTCATCGTGAACATCGTCGACAACACCTGGATCGAGCGGAAGGTCGGCGACGAGCACGGCCACAAGGACCGCGTCACCAAGCCGCCGGTGCCGCCGGTGCCGCCGACCCCGCCCCCCACCGACCCGGACGACTCCCTCGACCCGGACAAGTCCGTGGACCCCGACAAGTCCGTGGACCCCGACAAGTCCGTGGACCCCGACAAGTCCGTGGACCCGGACGAGTCCGTGGACCCCGACAAGTCCAAGGACGAGGACGTCACCCCCGACGATCCCGGCACCACGCCGTCCGACTGCCCGAGCCTGTCCCCGGGCACCGGCACTCCCGAGGAGCTGTCCTCGCCGTTGCCGCCCGGCTGCCCGTCCCCGTCGCCCCGGTCGGCGGACGCCCCCTCACCGCCGGACGGCACCACCGACGAACCAGAGTTGGAGCCCGACGACCCCTATCTGTCCGAGAACCCCCTCTCCGACAGCGATCCGGGCACCTTCTACAGCTGACCGGGCCCCCGCCGCGCGCCCGATCGGGCAGGGGGCCGGGCCCTCGAATCAGTCATGTGGCCGCCGGCGGGGCCACGCCGATCGGGCCAATCGTTCCCCGGCCCTCGTGTCGCTGTCGCCCCAACTGTCACCACCGTCTATTGGGCCGACTCGCAACCGCGTTCTGAAAAGCCGTTGAATTCACTCATCAGGCATATGTGCGCGAGTTCTCGCCGCATATGGAGTGGGGACGTCCGATTGTTTCGGGCGTGGCGCATTCGCGACGGTAATGAGATGGCATCGCGTCAAATAGCGCTGGTGATTGATTTTCAGATATGGCAGAGTCGACGCACGGGTAGCAGGTCAAGTCAGGGGAATTGATCCAGCTGGCCGACCGGCCGGTCAACGATCAGCCGTCAGGCACGGGGGAGAAGTCGGCTCATGGACTTGGTGGAACGTGGCGACGAATTCTCGATCATGGAAAGCATGCTCGACTCGTGCGCGGCCGGGCATGGCGGAGTCCTCCTGGTAAGCGGCCCGGTGGCCAGCGGCAAGACCGCGCTCCTGCGCGCCTTCGGCGCCCGCGCCACCGCCGCCGGAGCCCTGTACTTGCAGGCCACGGCGTCAGAGGCGGAGAGCGACCTGCCCCTTGGGGTGATGGGGCAGCTGCTGCTGGGCGCCGGACTCCTCGGCGCGGACTCCCGGCGCGCGGCCCGCCTCCTCGGCCTCGTCGCGGACGCCGCCCAGTCGCGACGGCAGGACGCACCCGCTGTCGCGATCAACGAGATTCCCGAGCTATGCGGGATTGTCCTCGAAAAGGCCAGGGAAAGTACCGTGGTGCTCGGCATCGACGATGTGCACCACGCCGACAGGCAGTCCTTGGAATGCCTCCTCTACCTGGCCCGCCGACTCACCGTCAGCCGCGTTCTGGTCGTGCTGGGGGAGAACAGCGGCTTTCTGACCGCTAATACGCGACTGCGCGTCGATTTGCTGCGCCTTCCCGGATGCCGCAATATCAGGCTCGGGCCCCTCCAGCGGCAAGGAGTGGCCGAAATGATCTCGGGAATCGGTGAGGCCGGGCGGCGGACGCGCAAGCTCGTCACACAGCTCCACCAGCTGGGCGGCGGCAGCCCGCTGCTGACCCGGGCGCTGATCGAGGACCACCGCACCGCGAGCGCCGCCGGCGGACCCGCCGTCGGCCTGGTGCCGGGCGAGGCGTTCGTACAGGCCGTCGCGACCGCCCTGTACCGCAGCGACCTCGCCACCCGACGCACCGCCTGGGCGCTGGCCGTGGCAGGCCCCGAGGTGCCGCTCGCCGAGCTGGTGGAAGTCCTCGGCGGGACCCGGGAGTCCCTCCACCGCAGCCTGCGCGCGCTGAACGACGCGGGCCTGCTCGACGCCGGGTGGTTCCGCCACGACGCGGGCCGCGCCGCGGTCCTCAGAAGCATGGACCCCGCCGACCGCAGCCGCCTGGAGACCCGCTGCGCCCAGGTCCTGCACGAGCACGGCGCGACCGCGACCGTCGTCGTCCAGCATCTGATGGCGGCCGGGACCGTCGACGCCCCCTGGGCGCTGCGCACCCTCATCGAGGCCGCGGACCGGGCCCTCGCCGACGACGAGGTCGACCTGGCCCTCGCCTGTCTGCGGGTCGCCCGCGACTCCCGCACCGACGCCCGCCAGGCCCTGGAGATCCGGGCCGCGCTCACCCGCGCGGGCTGGCGGGTCAACCCCTCCAGCGTCGCCCAGCACCTGCCCGAACTGTTCGCGGCCGCGCTGGACGGCCGCCTCGGCACCCGCGACGCCGACGAACTCGTCGGTCACCTCCTCTGGTTCGGACAGGTGGAACGGGCCCTCGACGTGCTGCGCGCCGCCGAACAGCACGGCGCCTCCGGGCGACCCGGGCCCGGCACACCCCACCGGCACGACTGCCCGCGCCGCTGGATGACGTACGCCTATCCCGGGCTTGCTGCCTCCACCCGCGCCTGCCTCGGCGACGACCCCGAGCACCGGACGCCGGAGCACGCCGCCCCCGAGCACGCCCCGTCCCGGGCCCGCAGCCCCCACCAGCGGGCGGCGAGTCTGATGAAGGCCGTGCTCGACGGGGCGCACGGCGCCGCGGGCGCGGGCGGCGAGGTGGTCGTCAGGGCCGAGCAGATCTTGCAGAGCACCCGCCTCGACGACGGCACCCTGACAGCGCTCCTCGTCGCGCTGAACTCCCTCGTCCTCGCCGACCGGCTGGAGGCCGCCGCCTTCTGGTGCGAGACCCTCCTCCGGGAGGCCGCCGAGCGGCACGCCCCCATGTGGCACGCGCTGCTCGCCTCGGCCAAGGCCCGCGTCGAACTGCGTACGGGCGCGCTCGCCGCCGCCGAGGAGTCGGCGCGCGCGGCGCTCACCCTGGTCCCCGCCGACGGCTGGGGCGTCGCCGCGGCCTCGCCCCTCGCCACGTCCGTATACACCCTGACCGCCATGGGCCGGTTCGACGAGGCGGCCGGCCGACTGGCGGTCCCCGTCCCCGACGCGGCGTTCCGGACACCCGACGGGCTGCTCTACCTCCGCGCCCGCGGCCACTACTACCTCGCGGCCGGGCGCCCCTACGCCGCGCTCGACGACTTCCTCACCTGCGGGGACCTCATGACGCGCTGGGGGTTCGACCTGCCCGCGCTCGTGCCCTGGCGCGCGGACGCCGCCGAGGCCCATCTGTCGCTCGGCGACACCGACCACGCCCGGGGCCTGGCCGAGGAGCAACTGGCCCTGGTGGGGCGGAGCAACGGCTGGGCGCGCGCCGCCTCCCTGCGGGCGCTCGCGAGCACCCTGGACGCCGGGCACCGGCCGCCGCTGCTCGGCGAGGCCATCGAGATCCTGCGGGACCGCGGCCACCGGCTCGAACTGTCCAGAGCCATCGACGAGTTGGCGCGGGCCCAACGCGAACTCGGCAAGAGCGGCCAGGCGCGCGCCCTCGCCCGCAAGGCCCAGCAACTGGCCGCGGAGTGCGGCATGCCCGTGCCCCCGGCGCGCGCCGCCGACGCCCGCGGGCCGCATCCCGCCGAGCAGCCGTGGTCGGCCGGGAACCGCCGACATCCCGACGAACTCAGCAACGCCGAACTGAGAGTGGCCACGCTCGCCGTCCGCGGCCACACCAACCGCCAGATAGCCGACAAGCTCTGCATCACGATCAGCACGGTCGAGCAGCACCTGACCCGCGCCTACCGCAAGCTCGACGTCCAGCGGCGAGCCGACCTCGCGGCGAAGCTCAGCCCCCTCTCGGGAGCGGGCGAGCGCGCGGGACCCGCGACGCACGACGCGTGGGACCGGCTGCACGTGGGCTAGCCGATGCGACCGACGGAGGAGGACCACGGTTGTCGTTTCTACGCGGCGGACGGTCACACCGCGGTCCGAAGACCTGTGACCGCCCTGGGCTGGGCCCCGGCAGTACGCTTCCGGAGTCCGGGCGGGCCGAACACCGGAGCGCGCCACGGACGCCCGTGGCGCGCTCGGCGAGGGGTGGACGATGAGGGTCTTGGTGGTCGAGGACCACACCGAGCTGGCGCAGTCGGTGGCGCGGGTGCTGCGCAGGGAGGGGATGGCGGTGGACGTCGTCCACGACGGCCTCGACGCCCTGGAGCGCACCTCCGTGGTCGACTACGACGTGGTCGTGCTCGACCGTGACCTGCCCGGCGTGCACGGCGACGAGGTGTGCAGAAAACTCGCCGAGCAGCCGTTGCAGGCCCGGGTGCTGATGCTGACCGCGTCCGGCACGATCGCCCACCGCGTGGAGGGCTTCAGCCTCGGTGCGGACGACTACCTCCCCAAGCCGTTCGCGTACGCCGAACTGGTCGCCCGCATCCGGGCGCTCGCCCGCCGCTCGCAGCCCGCGCTGCCCCCGGTCCTGGTCCGGGGCGACCTGAGACTCGACCCGGCGCAGCGCGTCGCGTCGCGCGCCGGGGAGCGACTGCCGCTCACCCCCAAGGAGTTCGCGGTCCTGGAGTACCTGCTCGCCGCCCAGGGCCGGGTCGTGTCGGCCGAGGAACTCCTGGAGCGCGTGTGGGACGAGGCGACGGACCCGTTCACCACCACCGTCAAGGCGACGATCAACCGCCTGCGGCCCAAGCTCGGCAACCCGCCCGTCATCGAGACCATTCCTCGGGGCGGCTACCGGATTTGAGGGACCCATGCGCCTGCCCTCGCTCGCCGCCCTGGCCCCCGCGACCCGGCGCCGTCTGACGCCCCGACGGGTGGGCGTACGCCTGACGCTGCTGTACGGCGCGCTGTTCCTGGCCTCCGGGGCGATCCTGCTCGCGATCACCTATCTGCTCGTCGCGAGGTCATCGGGCGGCGACGTCCTCGTCGGGGGCGCGGACGGCGAACTCCTCACCGGGCCGGGCGACGGCGGCCCCGTCGACGAGGGCGTCTCCGGCGGCCCGGCCCCCGTACCGCCCGGCGAGCTGGCGGGGCAACTGCGCGAGCAGGCGTCCCGCCAGCGCCGGGCCAACCTGCGGCAGCTGCTGGTCCAGTCGGGGATCGCGCTGGCCCTCATGGTGGTCGTCTCGGCCGCGCTCGGCTGGCTGATCGCCGGGCGGGCCCTGCGCCCGCTGCGCACGATGACCGGCGCCATCCGGCGCATCTCCGCCCACAACATCCACGAGCGGCTGGCCGTGCGGGGCCCCGCCGACGAGCTGAAAGTCCTCGCCGACACCGTCGACGGGCTCCTCGGCCGGCTCGACGCGGCACTGGACTCCCACCGGCGCTTCGTCGCCAACGCCGCCCACGAGCTGCGCACCCCGCTCACCCTGGAACACGCGCTGCTCGAAGAGTCGCTGATCGACCGCGAGGCCACCGCGGAGTCGTTCCGGGCGAACTTCGAGCGGCTCCTCGCGATCAGTGAACAGCAGGCACGCCTCCTGGAGTCGCTGCTCACCCTGTCCAGCAGCCAGCGCGGCCTTGACCACAGGGAGCCGCTGGACGTCTCCCTCATCGCCGAGTGGGTCCTGCACGCCGCGCGCCCGGAGATCGAGCGCCGGGGCCTGCGCGCCGAGCCGGTGATCGGCCCCGCGCCCGCCGTCGGTGACCCCGTGCTCGTCCAGAGCCTGCTGGCCCACCTCGTGGACAACGCCGTACGCCACAACACCCCCGGCGGACACCTGGAGATCGCCACCCGGACCCGGGGCGGGCACGCCGTCGTCACGGTGGCCAACTCCGGGCCGCCGGTGCCGCCCGAACAGGTGGAGCGGCTCTTCGAACCCTTCCAACGGCTCGGCCGCACCGCGGGCGAGGGCCATGGACTCGGTCTGGCGATCGTCCACGCCGTCGCCGTCGCCCACGGGGCCGACATCAGCGCGCGGACCCGCGCCGGAGGCGGACTCGCGGTGGAAATCGCCTTCCCTCCGCCGCCGGACCTCCGTGGCGCACAGGGAATTGATATTGCGCAGTTGGACGACGGCACGGGACTTCGTTGAGGAAAAGCCGGGGCACTTCTACGGTGGTACGGCGAGTACGACGAGCACGGCGAGTAGTACGGCGATGAATCCCCCCGAACATCACCGAACGAATTCCGTTCCGCTCATTCACATCATTGTGCTCCAGCCACTTATCCATGCACACGGGAAATCCCCGAGGAGGACCCCTTGGTCGTCGTGATGGCCCCGGAGGCCACACAGAAGGACGTGGACGCGGTCGTCGAACTGGTGCGTACGGCGGGCGGGGACGCGTTCGTCAGCCGCGGCGTGACCCGCACCATCGTCGGTCTCGTGGGGGACGTGGACGCCTTCGCCGCCCTGAACCTCTCGCACCTGCGCGGGGTCCTCGACGTCGTGCGGATCTCGGTGCCCTACAAACTGGTCAGCCGCGAGCACCACGTCGACAGGACCGTGGTCACCGTCGCGGGCGTGCCCATCGGCCCCGACACCCTGACCGTCATCGCGGGCCCCTGCGCCGTGGAGACCCCCTCGCAGACCCTCGCGGCCGCCCTGATGGCCAAGGCCGCGGGCGCCTCGCTGCTGCGCGGCGGCGCCTTCAAACCCCGCACGTCCCCTTACGCCTACCAGGGCCTCGGCGAGAGCGGGCTGCGCATCCTCGCCGACGTCAAGGCCGAGACGGGGCTGCCGCTGGTCACCGAGGTCATCGACCCGGCCGGCGTCGAACTGGTCGCTCCCTACGCCGACATGCTCCAGATCGGCACCCGCAACATGCACAACTTCGCCCTGCTCCAGGAGGTGGGCGCGGCCGGCATGCCGGTGCTCCTCAAGCGCGGCTTCGGCGCCACGATCGAGGAGTGGCTGATGGCCGCCGAGTACATCGCGCAGCGCGGCAACCTCGACATCGTGCTGTGCGAGCGCGGCATCCGCACCTTCGAGACCGCGACCCGCAACACCCTGGACATCAGCGCGGTGCCGGTCGTCCAGCGCCTGTCCCACCTGCCGGTGATCGTGGACCCCTCGCACTCCGGAGGCCGCAGGGACCTCGTCCTTCCGCTCACCCGCGCCGCCCTCGCGGCGGGCGCGGACGGCGTCATGATCGACGTACACCCGGACCCCGGAACGGCGCTGTGCGACGGCGACCAGGCCCTGACCCGGCCGGAGATCGCCGAGGTGGCCGACGCCGTCGCCCGGCTGTCGCCGCTGATGGGCCGCCGCCCCGCACGGCCGGTGGCCGAAGTGCGGGCCGGTAGGGGTGCATAGGGGTGGCGGAACCTGTGAGTGAGCTATTAGTGAGGGGTACCAGCGCCGAAAGGGCGTTGTTAGGGTAAGTGTGTCCGGTCGGCGGGGAATTTCCCCCACGATCGCACATTCGGCGGAATGTTCGACCCGGTTCGTCAGATGAGGCCGGCCTCATCGGATGAGGGAAAGCCGGCGGGGGCGCACGACTGCGCGCCGCACCCCTTTGCCGCACATCCGGGAGAACACGTCGTGCAATCCGGGAGAACGACGTCTGCGGTGCGCGCAGCGCATTCATTTCAGGGGCCCTCGACGAAGGGCGGACGCGTACGAGGCGCAGCCCACGCGGCGATGTGGTGAGAGCCGTCCAGTGTGCCGGGACGCGCATCCACGGGGGACACCAGAGCTTGAGGGGGAGTTGAGTTGGCAACACCTGGGCACGAACAGTTCGACCGACTAATGGTCGTCGAAGTCGAGATCGACTCGCTGTCGACGGCGGACTCACCGCGTACGTCCGGAGTGGACCCGGACCACGTGGAGGCGCTGGCGGTCGTCCAGACCCCGCTGCCGCCCATCACCGTGCACCGTCCCACGATGCGGGTCATCGACGGCCTGCACCGGCTGCGCGCCGCGGAGCTGCGCGGCGCGCGCAAGATCGCGGTGAAGTACTTCGACGGAGCCGAGGACGACGCGTTCGTCCTCGCCGTCGAATCGAACGTCACGCACGGCCTGCCGCTGACGACCGCGGACCGCAAGCGCGCGGCCGCACGCATCGTCGCCACCCACCCGCAGTGGTCGGACCGGATGATCGCCTCGGTCAGCGGGATCGCCCCCGGCACCGTCGCGGACATCCGCCGGCGGGAGCCGGGCAGCAAAACGGGGGACGGCAGCCGGATCGGCCACGACGGCCGGGTGCGGCCCATCAACGGAGCCGAGGGGCGCAGGCTCGCCAGCGAGCTGATCGCCCAGAACCCCGGCCTGTCGCTGCGCCAGGTCGCCCGCGTCGCGTCCATCTCGCCGGAGACGGTACGGGACGTGCGCAACCGCATGATGCGGGGCGAGGACCCCGTGGTACGGCGCGGCAGGCAGTCGGGCGGCGAGCACCGCGTCATCGCCCCCCGCGTGCGCCCCTCGGCCGTCCCCGACAGGGACGCGGCGCAGGACCGTGCCGCCGCCGTCAAGCGCCTCAAGGCGGACCCGGCACTGCGCTTCAGCGAGGTCGGCCGCACCCTGCTGCGGCTGCTCAACATCCACACGATCAGCATGGAGGAGTGGGACCAGATCATCGACAAGGTGCCCCCGCACTGCCGGGGCGTCGTGGCGTACCTCGCCGGTGAGAGCGCCGAGATGTGGGCGGAGGTGGCGACGCGGATGCAGGGCAAGGTCGCCGAGACGGCGTAGCACGGCCCGCACGGTGCCCCCGCGCGCCACTCCCCCCACATGCGCGCGCCGGGGGCTCCGCCTAGCGTGGCCCCATGGACGCGGGTACCTGTGGGCACGACCCGACGGGGCACTGCCGCTGTGGACAGCCGGCCGGGGAGCCGGCCGGCTGCTTCATGGAGCTGTACGGGGCCGCGCTGCGCATGGGCTGCTTCGACTGGGACCTCGACACGGGCCTGATGCGCATGGACGCCACCGCCCACGAGGTCTTCGACGTGCGCCCCGACGAGTACGACGGCCGCCCCGACAGCCTCGCCGCGTGCGTCCCGACCGCCGAGGCGCACCGCCTGGACGAGATCGTCTCGCACGCCCTGAAGGACGGCAGCCAGACCTACGGCGCCTACTTCCGGGTGCGCCTCCGGGGCGGCGGACTGCGCTGGACCCACACGAACGGCTGCATCCGGCGCGACGCCACGGGCCGGCCCCGGCGCATCGTGGGCATCGTCAGGGACGCCACCCGCGAGCTGGGCGACAGCCCGCCCGCCGTGCGCGAACGGGTCGACGAGGAGGCCGAGCGGCGCCGCACGACCAGCATCGTCCAGGGCACCACGGCGGCCCTGGCGCACGCCCGCACCGTGCAGGACGTCATCGACGTACTCAAGGACACCCACGGCCTCGCGCACCTCGGGGCGTCCAACCTGGTCATGGGCCTGGTCGAGGCGGGGCGGATCCGTCTGGTCGCCGAGGGCCCCGTGGGCAGCTTCGTGCCGGGCACCCGGGTGACCCGCATCGACGAGGAGTACCCGATGAGCGAGGTCGTGCGCACGCTCGCGCCGCGCTACATCGAGAGCGCCCGCGACTTCGCGGACTCCTATCCGCTGCTGTGGCCGCACATCGCCGAGCTGGGCATCACCTCGGCCGCGTATCTGCCGCTGATCGCGCAGGCCCGGCCGATCGGCGCGCTCGGCCTGCTCTACCAGGACAAGACCGGCTTCACCGTGGAGGAGCGCAACGTCCTGGTCGCCCTCGGCAGCAGCATCGCGCAGAGCCTCCAGCGCGCCATGTTCTACGAGCAGGAGAAGGACCTCGCCCAGGGCCTCCAGCAGGCCATGCTGCCGCGCACCATCCCCGGGGTGCCGGGCGCGGAGATCGCCGTCCGCTACCGTTCGGCGGCGCTCGGCCGGGACATCGGCGGCGACTGGTACGACGTGATCCCGCTGCCCGGCGGCCGGGTCGGCGCCGTCATCGGCGACGTCCAGGGCCACGACACCCACGCCGCCGCCGTCATGGGCCAGCTCCGCATCGTGCTGCGCGCCTACGCCACCGAGGGGCACACGCCCGCCACCGTCATGGCCCGCGCCTCCGGCTTCCTGCACGAGCTGGACACCGAGCGCTTCGCGACCTGCCTGTACGCGGAGGCCGACCTGTCGACCGGCGTGGTGCAGTTCGTGCGGGCGGGCCACATCGATCCGCTCCTCCAACTCGCTGACGGCTCCTGCCGCAGGGTGCCCGTCGACGGCGGTCTGCCCCTTGGCCTCTCCGCCGAGTTCGGCAGGCTCGACTACCCCGTCACCACCCTCGAACTCGACCCGGGCCAGACCCTGTTGCTCTGTACCGACGGTCTCGTCGAAGTGCCGGGCGCCGACCTCGACGACGGTATGCAGGCCCTCTCCGAGCTGGCCGCCACCGGACCCCGCGACCTGTCGAAGCTCGCCGACCGGCTCTGCGGCATCGTCGACGGCCGGGGCGGCGACGACGACGCCGCGCTGCTCCTGCTGCGCCGCCGCATGATCGACGCGCCCCGCTCGGGCGGCCGCCTCCAGCAGCACGTGGCGCCGAGCGACCCGGAGGCGCTGGCCGAGGCCCGCCACATGATCAGGGCCGCGGTGCGCGCCTGGGGAGCGGGGGAGCGCGCCGACGAGATCGAGCTGGTCGCCGACGAGATGATCACCAACGCGCTGATGCACACCGACGGCTCCGCGATCGTGACCCTGCGCGTCCTGACCGGCACCGACCGCAGGCTGCGCGTCGACGTCGAGGACTCCTCCAGCGCACTGCCGCGCCGCCGCGAGGCGGGCGAGGAGGGCGTGTCGGGCCGCGGTCTGCTGCTGGTGGACCGGCTCACGGACGTATGGGGTGTGGACGCGCGAGGCGGCGGCAAGTGTGTGTGGTGCGAGTTCATCGTGCCCGCCAGGAAGGAACGGGCCTGACGCGGGCTCTGAGGGAGAACCATGCCAGAACTGCCCGAAGTCGAGGCGCTGCGAGACTTTCTGACGGAACATCTGGTCGGGCGCGCGATCGTCCGTGTACTGCCCGTCGCGATCAGCGTCCTCAAGACGTACGACCCTCCGCTCACCGCCCTGGAGGGCCGCACCGTCACGGCCGTGACCCGGCACGGCAAGTTCCTGGACGTCGACGCGGACGGGCTGCACCTCGTCACCCACCTCGCCCGCGCCGGCTGGCTCCAGTGGAAGGACCGGCTCCCCGACGGCACCCCGCGCCCCGGCAAGGGCCCGCTCGCGCTGCGGGTGGCCCTGGAGACGGGGGAGGGCTTCGACCTCACGGAGGCGGGCACCCAAAAGCGCCTCGCGGTGTACGTCACCGAGGCGCCGTCGAAGATCCCGGGCATCGAGCGGCTGGGGCCCGATCCGCTCGCCCCCGACTTCGACGAGGAGCGCTTCGCCCGCCTCCTCGCGGGTGAACGGCGGCAGATCAAGGGCGCGTTGCGCGACCAGGGCCTGATCGCCGGGATCGGCAACGCGTACAGCGACGAGATCCTGCACGCGGCCCGCATGTCCCCGTTCAAACGGACGTCGAGCCTCACCGAGGAGGAGATCCACGGGCTGTACCGGGCCCTCCGGGACACGCTGACGGAGGCGGTGGAGCGCTCATGCGGAGTGGCGGCGGGCCGTCTCAAGGCCGAGAAGAAGAGCGGCCTGCGTGTGCACGGCCGCACCGGTGAGCCGTGTCCCGTGTGCGGCGACACGATCCGGGAGGTGTCCTTCGCCGACTCCTCCTTGCAGTACTGCCCGACGTGCCAGACGGGCGGAAAGCCGCTGGCCGACCGGAGGCTGTCGCGGTTGCTGAAGTGAGGGGCGGCCGGTTGGGGCCCCTGGCCGGGGCGCGGCTCTCACAGACCTAGTGGCTCGCACAGACGCAGTGGCTCTCGAGGACGCAGCAGCTCTCACAGGCGTAACGTCACCAGCCGCTGCCCGTCCGTCGTCCGCACCTCGTAGCGGTCGGTCTGTCCCGGACGCAGGGCCGCCGCGGCCGGGATCTCCGCGGTCTTTCCGGGGGCCTTCCAGGTCGTGATGGTCCGTTCCGAGCCGTCCTTGCCGACGGCGACCAGTGTGCAGACGCGCGCCCGCGGCGCCGGGTCCCGCACGGTGAGCGCGAGGTCCGTCCCCCAGGCGCGGTCGTGGGCCGTCAGTGTGGCGAGGACGCCGCTCCGGGCGTCACGCGCGCTGACCCGCTCGGGCCCGGCCCCGGAGACCGCCACAAGGGTCACGGCGGGTGTGGCGAAGGCCAGGGCGACGGCGAGGGCGGCGGCGCACAGCCGCCCACCGCGCCGCACGGTGTGCCGTCGGCCGATGTCGCGCAGTGTCCGGTCCAGGAGCGCCGGGCCGGGCGCCGCGGGAGGCTCCGCGGCGCGGCCGAAGTCCTCCAAAGTGCGGCCGTAGCACTCCAACAGGCGGGCGGTGTCCTGGAGTTCGGCGAGCGCCAGGAGGCACGCGGCGCATTCCGGGAGGTGATCCTCGAACCGGAACGCGTCCGCCTCGTCCAGGACGCCGAGCGCGTAGGCGCCGACGTCACGATGCCGCTCCAGGGACCTCATGGCGTTCCTTACGGTGAGAGGTGTTGCCTGCCCTCCGGTACGTAAGGGACCGCCGAAACATTCAAGGCCCCGCGTCAGAACAGATGGATCGCCAGGTGTCCGAGGGGCAGCCCGAGCCGCCATGCGGGCGTCCACACCTTGGGCCCGTCCTCCTCGCCCGGCAGGGCGCCCCCGCCCGGCACCGCGTCCAGGTCGGGCGCGAGCAGCTCGGTCTCCTCCAGCCACCGCCAGGCCAGCTCGGCGAGGTCCAGATCTGAGTTCGGCGTGCCCGACACGGCGGCGTCCTCCAGGAGCAGGTCCATCCGCTCGCGCACCCACTCCTGCCAGATCTGGTCGTACTCCGTCAGGGAGAGCCAGGTCTCCAGCTGGGTGATCACCCGGATGCCGGACAGCTCGCCCCTGCTGTCCGACAGGAAGATCGTCAAGGCGAGCGCATCGCGTCCGGCGCGGTACTCGAAGGACGTGGGCGGCATCAGATCGCCGGTGCGCAGCAATTCGTCGGCGATGTACTCGGCGTACAACCACGCCATGGGCACGGCCAGTTCGCCCCCCTGGGGGTCTTCCGTGTTGCCTCTGCTCTCGTACTGCATCCCGCTTCCGCCTTCCTCCGTTCCGTGCGCGTCACCGGCCTCTGGCCCGCCCCAATCCGGAACACGGATGAGGACAGCCGATTACTCCGAGGGGGTGCTGAGCAAGGCGCTTTACGGAGGCTTGACCCGGTCGCCGGTTTCCCCGCAGGTGAGCGGGTCCGTGTTGTTCGCGTCACAGGGCCTAATGATTTGACTCCCTTTCGGGGACTGGGTCGGCATTGGTCCTTGATTCATCGTTAGCTCCGTTCATGTATTCGTATGACCTGATTTCCCCCCTTTTCACGGAGCCTGATCGATGACGCAGCGCGCACCGCATGCATGGCACACAGGGACCCCACCCGCCCCAGGGACCCCCTCGCCGGCCAGGAGGCGGCGACCGGCGGCCGCCGCCGTGACGGCCCTCCTGATGACCGGCACCGCCGCCTGCGCCGCGGCGCCGGACAGCGGCACCGACAAGTGGTACTCGGCGCGGCAGGCGTCACGGAGCGCCTCCTCCGGTCCGGGGCCGGGCCACTCCCCGGCGAGCGGCGGCGCGGCCGAGCGGCGCGGCTTCACCCTCGTCGCCTCCGGAGACGTCCTCCCGCACTCCTCGATCATCCGCCAGGCCAGGGCCGACGCGGACGGCGACGGCTACGACTTCGGGCCGATGCTCGCCGGCGCCAAGTCCGTTGTCTCCAAGGCCGACCTGGCGATCTGCCACATGGAGACGGTGTACGGGGCCCAGGGCGACTACAGCGGCTACCCCGACTTCAAGTCCCCGCCCCAGGTGGCCCGCGCCCTCAGGGCCACCGGCTACGACTCGTGCTCCACCGCCTCCAACCACACCCTGGACGACGGCGCGGCCGGTGTGCGCCGCACCCTGGACGCGCTGGACAAGGCGGGCGTCAAGCACGCGGGCTCGGCCCGCTCCGCCGCCGAGGACAGGAGACCGGCGTGGCTGCGGGCGGGCGGCGCCAAGGTCGCACAGCTCGCGTACACCTACGGCACGAACGGCTACCCGATGCCGAAGGGCAAGCCCTGGACGGTCGACCTGATCGACCGCGAGAAGATCGTCGCGGACGCCCGCGCGGCGCGGAAGGCGGGCGCCGACATGGTCGTCGTCAGCCTGCACTGGGGCACGGAGTGGCAGACCGCCCCCGACCGCCGCCAGCTGCGCCTCGGCAAGCAGCTCACCGGTTCACGCAAGAAGGGCCGCCCGGACATCGACCTGATCATCGGCACGCACGCGCACGTCCCCCAGGCGTACGAGAAGGTCAACGGCACCTGGATCATCTACGGCATGGGCGACCAGATCGCCGGTGACATGATCAACCACGACGGGGAGCGCGACCCGCGCGGCAACCAGAACTCCATCGGCCGCTTCACCTTCGCGCCGCCCGCCGCGCCGGGCGGGCGGTGGAAGGTGAGCAAGGCCGAGTTCCTCCCCATGTGGTTCGACACGGGCGAGGGCCGCGTGGTGAACCTCAACGCGGCGCTGCGCCGCGGGGCGGACGTACGCGAGGTGCGCGACCGCATCCGCCGGGTCGTCCTGAGCCGGGGCGCGGCCAAGGACGGCCTGGTGATGGGCAGATAACACGTGCTCCTGGGCAGGCGGCGCGCGCTACTCGACGGCGCCGCGCTCCGCCTTCGCCAGCTCCGACTTCCGGTAGGAGTACCCGAAGTACACGAGCAGGCCGACCGCGAACCACACGGCGAACCGCACCCAGGTCTGCCACTGGAGGAACGTGATCAGCCAGATGGAGAAGACGACCCCGACCGCGGGCACCACCGGCATCCCCGGGCAGCGGAAGGTGCGCGGCAGTTCGGGCCGCTTGTAGCGCAGCACGATCACCGCGATACACACCACGACGAACGCCAGCAGGATGCCGATGTTGGTCAGTTCGGCCGCCTCGCCGATCGGCAGGAACCCGGCGATGGCGGCCGAGGCGAACCCGACGATCCACGTCACGCGCGTCGGCACGTGCCGGGTCTCGTGCGTCTTCGCGAACCACTTGGGCAGCAGGCCGTCACGGCTCATGGAGAACCACACGCGCGTGACGCCCAGCATGAACGTGAACATCACGGTGAGGATGCCGATGATCGCGCCCACCGCGATGACATCGGCGAGCCCGCCGAGCCCGACCGCCTTGAAGGCGCTGGAGAACCCGCTCTCCGGGTCGATGTCCTTGTACCCCTGCATGCCGGTGAGGACCAGGCACGCGAGGACGTACAGCACCATCGAGACGGCGAGGGAGTACAGGATCGCCTTCGGCATGTGGCGCTGGGCGTCCTTGGACTCCTCGGCGGCCGTGGACATGGCGTCGTAACCGAAGACCGCGAAGAACACCGTCGCCGCACCCGTGAACGCCCCGCTCACCCCGAAGGGGAAGAACGGCTGGTAGTTGCCGGTGTTGACATGGAAGAACCCCACGCCGATCACCAGCAGCACGACGAGGACCTTGAGGACCACGACGACCATCTCGAAGCGCGCCGCGTTCTTGATGCCGAGGGTCAGCAGATACGCGATGAGCAGGCACAGCAGCGCCGCGAAGAGGTCGACCCGGTGCCCGTCGCCGGTGCCCGGCGCGCCCAGCATCCACGCGGGCAGCTCGGCGCCCATGTCGTTGATCAGGAAGTTGAAGTAGCCGGAGATGCCGATCGCGACCACCGCCACGATCGCCGTGTACTCCAGGAGCAGGTCCCAGCCGATGAACCACCCGGCCAGCTCACCGAGGACCACATAGCCGTACGTGTACGCGGATCCGGCCTTCGGGATGAGACCCGCGAACTCGGCGTACGAGAACGCCGCGGCGGCGCTCGCGACACCGGCGATCAGGAACGAGATCAGGACCGCGGGCCCCGCCTTCTCGTGGGCGACGGTGCCCGCCAGCGTGAAGATGCCGGCGCCGATGATGCCGCCGACACCGATCGCCGTGAGCTGCCAGAGCCCCAGCGAGCGGGCGAGCCCGCCGCCCGCCTCCGTCTCCTCGATGTGTTCGATGGGCTTGCGGCGCAGGATGCCCTGCCCCATCCGGAGTCCCGCCATGAGATCCACCTCTTCGCGGACGGCAGTCGGCTGATGGCGGATCATGATGGCCCAGGCCGCGACCCGACGGAAGACGCCACACCCCTTGCGCGCAAGGGTTCATTCGCCGGTGGCAGGCGGTTACGGCACCACCGTGACGGGCCAGCGGCCCGCCTTCACCAGACGGACGGCGACCGATCCGACGATGCGGTGGCCGGCCTGCTCGGAGGCGCCGACGACCACGGCGTCGGCCTTCAGCTCGTCGGCCGCGGAGACGAGACCGCTGTAGGGATCGCCACGGAAGGTGTGGAACTCCCATCGGACGTCGAATATGTCCTTCACCCGCTCGGCCGCCTCCCTGATCTCCGCGATCAGCCCCTCGGCGATCTCGTCCGTGGTCTCGGCGACCGGGGCGCCGAGCGCGGCGCCCGCCGCGAGCACCGGCTGGACATAGACCACGGCGAGCAGGGCGTGCTGGCGCCGGGCAAGACCACCGGCATATGCCGCGGCCCGCAGCGATGACTCGGAGCCATCGACGCCGACGACGATCACCTTGGGCCCGTCGGTACCGCGTTCGAACTGGTGGGACTGGTCTTCGCTCACGCCCGAGAGGTTATCGGAGGCGGACGGCCGCTCCCGGCCCCGGTTCCTCGGCGCGCGCCGAGGCAGGGGGCTTCTTAGAGTCGTGCCCATGAGTGTTGCCGAGGAGAACGCCGAGGCCACAGGGCCGACCGGGCCGGCGCGGCCCCGCGGCGGGTTCCTCGCCCGCGTCCCGGAGGGCTTCGCCGCCTTCTTCGGCGCCCTCGGCGTCTTCTGCGCGGTCGTCGCGGTCATCCCCGCGCTGCGCCGCCTCCTCATGCCCGTCATCCGCTTCCTGGACCTCGTCACGGTCCCGGTCAGCGCGAACCTCGCGTACGCCGTCTTCCTCTTCCTGCTCGCCGCCGCGACCGCCGCCCGCAAGAAGGTCACGTGGTGGCTCGTCGTCAGCTACCTCGGGCTGCTGCTCGCCTTCGACGTGCTCGGCGCGGCGCTCGGCTTCTGGGCCGAATCGCTGCCCTCCTTCATCGTCTGCGGCATCGCCTTCGTGCTGCTGATCCTGGCCCGCAAGGAGTTCTCCGCGGACTCGCGGCGCGGCGCGCTGTGGCGGGCCGTCGCGGTGCTGGCCGGGGGCCTCGGCGCCGCCGTCCTGGTGGGCTGGGGCCTCGTGCAGTTGTTCCCCGGCAGTCTGCCCCGCCACGAGCGCCTGCTGTGGGCGGCCAACCGCGTCTGCGGCGGCCTGATCCACGGCCACGAGTACTTCCACGGCTCCCCGCCGCGCCCCCTGTTCTTCTGGCTCGGCCTGTTCGGCGCGCTCGCCCTCCTGAACGCCGCCGCCACTCTCTTCCGCTCCCAGCGCATGGAAGCCGCCCTGCACGGCGACGAGGAACCCCGCATCCGCGCGCTCCTCGGGGCGTACGGGGAACAGGACTCGCTCGGCTACTTCGCCACCCGGCGCGACAAGGCCGTCGTCTTCTCACCCAGCGGCAAGGCCGCCGTCACCTACCGCGTCGAGGCCGGGGTCTGCCTGGCCAGCGGCGACCCCGTGGGCGACCGCGAGGCCTGGCCGCACGCGATCGGCGCCTGGCTGGACGTGGCCCGGCGGTACGCCTGGGCCCCCGCGGTGATGGGTGCCTCCGAGGACGGCGCCACCGCGTACGCCCGCTGCGGGCTCGGCGCGCTGCAACTGGGCGACGAGGCGATCCTGCACGTGGCGGCCTTCGACCTGGACGGCCGGGACATGCGCGTGACCCGGCAGGCCGTGAACCGCGTACGCCGCACCGGCGCCACCACCCGCGTCCGCCGCCACTCCACCCTCACCGACGAGGAGATGGAGGAGATCATCGACAAGGCCGACGCCTGGCGGGACACCGAGACCGAACGCGGCTTCTCCATGGCCCTGGACCGCCTCGGCGACCCCGAGGACGGCGACTGCCTCCTCGTCGAGGCCCTCGACGCCGAGGGCAGGCTCCTCGCCCTGCTCTCCCTCGTCCCCTGGGGCAAGGACGGCATCTCCCTCGACGTCATGCGCCGCGACCGCACCGCCCCGAACGGCGTCATGGAGTTCATGGTCGCCGAACTCTGCGCCGCGGCGCCGAAGTTCGGCGTGCGCCGCATCTCCCTCAACTTCGCCGTGTTCCGCTCGGTCTTCGAGGAGGGCGGCCGGATCGGCGCGGGACCGGTCCTGCGCCTGTGGCGCAAGCTGCTGCTGTTCTTCTCCAAGTGGTGGCAGCTCGAAGCGCTCTACCGCTCCAACGCCAAGTACCACCCCGAGTGGTATCCGCGCTTCATCTGCTACGGCGACAGCGGCGCCCTCGCCCGCATCAGCCTGGCGTCCGGCATCGCCGAGGGCTTCGTCTCCGTGCCGTCCCTGCGCAAGCTCTGGGGCAAGGGCCACCACAGGCCCCGCGGCGTGGCCCGGCCCGCCACCACCGAGGGCCTCCCCCCGATCGCCGCGCTCGGCCTCGCGGGGCAGGGCGGCACGGCCGACGACGACCCCGCCTCGAAGCTCCCGGATCAGATCCGCGTACGCCACCGCAAACTCGACCGGCTGCGCGCCGAGGGCACGGACCCCTACCCCGTGGGCCTGCCGCCCCCCACCCGTCAACTGGCATCCCTACACCGGGACATGACCGGCCAACAGGTCGTGGTGGCGGGGCGCGTCATGCTCGTACGCGACTTCGGCGGTGTCGTCTTCGTCGTGCTGCGCGACTGGTCGGGCGACCGCCAGCTCGCCCTCACCCGCGCGACGACGGGCACCGGCCTACTCGACCGCTTCACCACCGGCATCGACATCGGTGACCACATCACGGCCACCGGCACGGTCGGTACGAGCGACAAGGGTGAGCTGACCGTCTTCGTCACCGACTGGCGCCTCTCCGGAAAGTGCCTGCGCCCGCTGCCCGACAAGCGGCGCGGCCTGACCGACCCCGAGGCGAAGGTACGCCGCCGCTATCTCGACCTCGTGGCGAGCCCCGGCGCCCGCGAGGTGGTCCGGGCCCGGTCCGCCGCCGTGCAGGCCCTGCGCCAGGGCCTCCTCGACCGCGGCTACCTGGAGGTCGAGACGCCGATGCTCCAGCAGATCCACGGCGGCGCCAACGCCCGGCCCTTCACCACCCACATCAACGCCTACGACCTCGACCTCTATCTGCGCATCGCCCCCGAGCTGTACCTCAAGCGGCTCTGCGTCGGCGGCATGGAGAAGGTCTTCGAGATGGGCCGTACCTTCCGCAACGAAGGCGTCTCGTACAAGCACAACCCCGAGTTCACGATGCTGGAGGCCTACCAGGCCTACGCCGACTACGACGTGATGCTCGACCTCACCCGCGAACTCATCCAGGGCGCGGCGACCGCCGCCTTCGGCAGGCCGGTGGCGTACAAGGACGGCGTCGAGTACGACATCTCGGGGCCCTGGCCGGTGCGGACCGTCCACGGCGCGATCTCCGAGGCGCTCGGTGAGGAGATCGACGCGGACACATCCCTGGCGGCTCTGCACCGGCACTGCGACCGGGCCGGCGTCCCCCACACGGCGGACGACGGCCGCGGGGACATCGTCCTCGAAATGTACGAGCGGCTCGTCGAGGAACGGACGAAGCTGCCCACCTTCTACAAGGACTTCCCCACCGACGTCTCCCCGCTCACCCGCCGGCACCGGGCCGACCCGCGCCTCGCCGAACGCTGGGACCTCGTCGCCTTCGGCACCGAACTGGGTACCGCCTACTCGGAGTTGACCGACCCCGTGGAGCAGCGCGGCCGCCTCACCGCACAGTCGCTCCTGGCCGCCGGGGGAGACCCGGAAGCCATGGAGCTGGACGAGGACTTCCTCGACGCCCTGGAGTACGCGATGCCGCCCACCGGAGGCCTCGGCATCGGCGTCGACCGGCTCGTCATGTTCCTCACCGGCCTCACCATCCGCGAGACCCTGCCCTTCCCCCTGGTCCGCCGCGTCTGACGGTCCGCCGCGTCTGATCGGGTGCTTTCAGAGGCCGCCCCGGTGTTGGTGATCCGCGCCGGCCCGCGGCCGTGCGACGGATTAGTCATGAAAGACGATCAGCTGACGCCAGGGCGCCGGATCGTGCTCCGCGCCGCGGCGGCACTCGGCATCGCCGCGACCGCCGCGTGCGGGGCCACGGACCGCCCGGCCGCCCCCGGACCCACCGCGCCCAGCGGCGCGCCCGCCGGGGGCCCGCCGGCCGTCCGCGCCCGCAAGCCCTCCACGTACCGCCTCCAGCCCATGGCGGGATACGGCCCCCCACGCTCCGCACGCGCCCTGCCCCGGGTCCGCAGGGCGCCGATCCTGCGCCTCGGCGGACACGAGAATTCGATGGTGCTGACCTTCGACGACGGGCCCGACCCCCGCTACACCCCGCCCATCCTGCGGACGCTGCGCAGGTACGGCGTGCGCGCGATGTTCTTCGTGTGCGGGGAGATGGCCGCCGCCAACCCGGACCTGCTGCGCGAGATGGCCGACGACGGGCACCTGATCGGCAACCACACCTGGAGCCACCCGCTGCTGCCCAAGCTGAAGCGGTCCACCATGCGTGAGCAGATCGAACGCACCTGCGATGTCATCGAGGACGTGACCGGCGAGCCCCCGGAGTGGTTCCGGGCCCCCTACGGCGCGTGGAACCGCAACGCCTTCCAACTGGGCGCCGAACTCGGCATGGAACCGCTCGCCTGGACCGTCGACACCCTCGACTGGACCGAACCGGGCGCGAGGAGCATCGTGCGGCGCGTTCGCGCGGGCGCGGGCCCCGGGGTCGTGGTGCTCTCGCACGACGCCGGCGGCGACCGCTCGGGCACCGTCGACGCCCTGCGCACCTACCTCCCGGACCTGCTCGAATCCGGCTACGGCATCACGGTCCCGAGCCGCTACGCGGTGTGAGGCGCCCTTCGCCCGCCCGGCCCGTGCGTCAGCGCACGGCGGTCAGACGGGCGAAGACGACGACGTTCCCGTCATAACCGGACTGCTTGGAGAAACCGCCGCCGCAGGTGATGACACGCAATTCGGGGCTCCCGCCGTTTCCGTAGACCCGCTTTCCGGGGAAGTCGTCCTTGTCGAACACCTCGATGCCGTAGATCTTGAAGATCGCGGTCTTCTTGTCCCTGCGCCGCACCTCGATCTGATGTCCCTTCTTCAGCGAACCGAGGCCGTAGAAGACGGCGGGGCCCTGCTGGTTGTCCACATGCCCGACGACCACGGCCGTGCCCTGCTCGCCCGGCGAGACGGCGCCCGTGAACCAGCCCGCGAGGTTGGGGTCGTCGGGCGGCGGCGCGTCCACCCACCCCTCCGAGTCCAGGCCCACCGCCATGACCGGCGCGTCCACCTGGATGCCCTTGATGCGGACGCGCTCGGCGGGCGAGAACGTCAGCGGCGCGGGCGCGTCACGCGCCGCGTCCGGCTCCAGGTCCGCGGCCGCGGCGGACGCGGGCTGCGGCGGCCCCACGTCGAATTCTCCCGATCCATTGCGGATCAGCGCGAGGCCGGTCAGCAGGACGAGAGCCATCACGCCCCACGGGGCGCGCTTCTTCTGCTTTTCGTCCTCCTGGAAACCCTGGGAATCCCGAAACTCGAACTCGTCGGCCGGATGGGACGAAGGCATTCTCTATCCCCTCTCAACGCGGCGGGCGCGCCGCGTCCGTTGCGCGTACGAGAACGCTAAGCGCGGGGCGCGCGGCGTGCGAAAGGGCGGGAGCGAACGGGTGGCGCCCCGGCCCGGTGCGCCATCCGAGTCGCCCGCGGACAGGAATTTTCTGACGGTCCGTGACCTGCGGTGATGTCCGCTCGCGCGGACGCGCCCCGGCGTGTCGTCTCACCAGGACGGCCGATCCCCGAAATGCGGGCCCGCGCCCGGCATCTGAGGGTCTGACTGGGAGGCGCTCTCGCCGATCGACCGGGGACGGTACCCCCGGGGCGCCTTCCGCGGAGGATTGCCATGCGTACTTCTCGTATGCGTACCACTCGTGCCCTCGCGGTGGCCGCCGCGGCAGGCGCGGTCGTGGGGCTCGCCGCCCCGACCGCGTCCGCGTGGGCCGACCCGACCAACCTCGTGGCGATGCCCAGCGTGATCCCGCGGGGCGGGCACCTGACGGTCACCGTCGACGGCTCGTCCTGCCAGAGCGGCGGCAAGATCACCTCGCATGCCTTCCCCGACACGAACCTGCACCCCGTCCCCGGCGGCAGCACGTCGAGCGCGACCGCGGTCGTGCACAAGCACGCGCACCCGGGCGCGTACGACATCACGGCCCACTGCGGTGGCAAGTCCCTCACGCGCCCGGCCGCTTTCACCGTCATCCACGGCGGTGTGCGCGGTGGCTTCGGCGGCAGCTCGCACTCGGGGGCGACCGGCACGGACATCGCGATCGGCGGCGCTCTGGTCACCGCCGCGGTGGTCGGCGGCGGCGTGTTCTGGATGCGCCGCCGGTCCGAGAACCGCGCCTGACCCGCCGGGCGGCCCCGGCGCGCCCCCCTTCCGCACCCCGGCCGCCCGCTTCGCGCATCGCACGTGACACCGCCTCGCCCCCGGGACCTGGAGACGTCCCGGGGGCGAGGCGGTGGCGGTGGCGGGGTCAGGAACGGTCCTCGCCGGTGCGGCGCCGGGTCTTGTAGTAGGCGGTGGCGAGGGTGCCCAGGATCAGCGCGCTGCCGAGGGCGATCTCGTGCAGGTCGAGCCCGCCGAGGCTGCCGCCGATGCCGGCCTTGACACCCTTGTTCACCGGGTTCTGATGCTGGTTCTGGTTCTGGTTCTGGTGGTTGTTGCCGTCGGGGCGGCCGGTGGCGATGGTGAGGTCCGTCTTGCCGGTCTCGCCCTTGCAGTCGAACGTCACCTCGTACATCGCGCCGGGCTTGGCGTCCCAGAACACCTGGGCCGTGGTGGAGGCCTGCCCCTTGGGGATGTGCGCGTCGTCGAAGATTCCGGAGGTGACCTTGGTGTCGCCCTCGCAGCCGTCGACGCTGAGAGTGACCTGTCCGCCCGCGGCGATCGTGGAAGGGGTCACGCGGAAGCCGAACGAGGTGATGTTGTTGTTCGTCTCGTCGCCCCGGACGTTCGCCGACGCGGGCGGGATCGTGAGCGTCAGGGCGGTGGCGGTGAGCAGAGCGGCCGAAGCGACGCGTATCGCGCGCATGGTGGATCCTCCGGGTCCCCGAGGAGCAGTCGCGGACCTTCTTCCGCTGTCGCCTGAAATGCACCTCGATGCCGGAAACGCTAGGTATGCACCCTCGGGCCCGCGATCGGTGTCGTGCGAACGGGGCAATCCTGTCCGCCGGTCAGGGGAACGGGACGGCGCGGCGCACCGGCAGCCGTGCGTCCGTATGGCAGCGGGGCCCGGTGCCGGGTGGCCACGGCTCTCGGCGCCGGGGGGCTAGGGCCATACGTGAGGTCCGCCGCGCCACTCGACGAGGTGTGGGTCGTCGAGCGCGATGTCGGCCTCGTCGAGCCCCGCGCGCCGCAGGAACTCCTCCAGGTCGCGGTCGCCGTGCGCGATGCCGGCGTCCTGTCCGCGCACGGTGACCCGTCGGCCGCCGTCGGCGGCGGGCGGATGGATGACGATCGGTGTCTGCCAGGCCATGGCACCAGGATGCGCCGGACCGGGGCGCGGCGCAGCACCGTTCACCGCCACCGGCCGCGGCCCGCCGCGCACGGGCGTCAGGCGTCGAGACGCTCCGTGTACGCCTCGGTCGGCGGGTAGGGGGCGGGGCTCGTCATGCCGGCCGACCAGAACCCCGCGGTGCCGGGGACGGCTGTCACGTCATTGAGATAGGGGGCCGTGGCCCCGCCCTCCGGGCCTCGTACGACGGTCCAGCCGGCGCCGTCCCCGCGCAGGTACGTACTGCGGCTCTGGTCCTGGTGGTTCCAGCCCGATATCCAGGCGGCGCGGCCCTGCGCAATGCCCGCGATCCCGGTCAACGAACCGAGGGTGAAGCCTGGTTCCACGCGGGTCCACGCCGTACCGTCCCAGTGCGCCAGGGCGGGGTTGCCGGGGCGCCCCGGCGGCCCGCCGACACCGGCCTCGGTGCCGACGGCCCATACGTCGTCCGCGGCGGCCGCGTGCAGGTCACTGATGCCGAGACGGGCGCCCGCGATCGGCGGCAGGACCGTCCAGGCCCCGTTCCAACGGGCCACGAGTCCCCTCCAGCCACCACCCCAGGCCTGGTCGCCGCTCACCCAGACCTCGTCCGGTGTACGCAGGACGATCCGGTACAGGTTGGCGCTCGCGACCGGCAGCGGATCGAGCCAGCGCCATCGGCGGCCGTCCCCCAGCAGCAGCCGGGCCGCGCCGCCCCGGGTGCCGCAGATCCACACCCGCCGGTCGGGGCCGACCGCCACCGACTCCAGCCGGACGCCCGGCTCGCCCCTGCCCGGGAAGGAGGCCTCGCGCCAGGTCGTTCCGTCCCAGCGCAGCAGCGGGCTCGCGGTCCCGGAGGGGAGGCCCACGCTCCACGCGGCGGTGGAGCAGACTCCCGCGACGTCGCTGAGGCGACCGGTGTAGTCCATGGAGGACAGGTCGCTCTTCGACCAGGTGCTGCCGTTCCAGACCATGGCCAGCGCCCGCGCCGGTGACGACACGGTCTGGTTCTCCTCGCCGACGGCCCAGGCCAGCCCCGGCCCGGCCGCGGCGATGCGGCGCAGCTGCGCGGCCGGGGTGCTGCCGGGCGCCGGGACGGCCCGCCACTCCCGCGTGCCCGGCGGGCCCTCCGACCGGCGGGGCAGCGGCGCGTCGGCCCGGACCGGACCCGAACCGAGAGCGATCCCCGAGAGCGCGCCGACCGCCCCCGCCACAAATCCTCTTCGTCTCACCGCTGGCCCCTTCCACGCGAGTTCGCTCGGGTAGGAGGAACCACCGTGAACCAGCGGCGTACGGACGGATAGCCACCCGCGTGACAAACCCTCAGTCGCCGACCCCCGGGAACAGCGCCTTGAACGGTTCCGCCGTCGCCGCGATGCCCCGGCTGTACGGGGCGTCGAAGTCCCAGATGAGGAAGAGCAGGAAGGCGAACAGGGCGGAGAACAGACCGGCGAGGAGCAGCTCGCGCGGTGTGCGGCGGATCTGGAGCGCGAAGATCATGCCGATCGTGACCAGGCCGCCGATGATCAGGCCGAACCAGACCACGCCCGGCATGGTCGCCCCGACGCTGTCCGCGCGGGCGCTGCGCGCGTCGTCCGCGGCCGCCACCTCGTCGATCAGCGGTTGGTACGCCTGGGCCTCGAAGTCCGACTTCGGTTCGTAGTCGGTGACGTCGTGGCGGATCCGGGTGAGCAGCTCGGCGCCGCGGCCGGTGAGTTCACCCTGGTCGGCCATGGCGTCCCACTCGGTGGTGACGACATGGCCGACGTACGCGCGGACGTCGGCGCGAATGCGGTCCCGGACGTCCTCGGGGTAGACCCGCGCCCGCTCCGAGATCTCGTGCAGCGCCTGGGCCTCCACCCGCACATGCTCCTGGGCGGCGCCGCGCGCCTCCCAGACGCCCGCGATGGCGAGGCCCAGCACGATGGCGTAGACGACACCGATCATCATCGTCATGTACTCGATGACGTCCGGTGTCTCCGACGCGTCGTAGTCCGCGCCGGTTCTGCGGTGCCGCAGCAGTGTCACGACGAGCACGACACCGCAAGCGGCCGCCATCGCGAGGGTGAGAACAAGCCATTCCGACATGGGGACCTCCGGCGGTCAGCGCGGGCGGAGCGCGGCGACGGCGAGAACCGCGGGCGCTGTGATGAGCAGGGTGAGCGAGACGAGGGACGGGCCGTCGCGAGGCGGCCGCTTGCGGGTCGGCGCGGTGTACGACGGATATGTCACGGATGGCGATGGCTTGGTTGTTCTGGTCGGGGTGGGTTTGGGCTTGGGTTCGGGCTTGGGTTCGCCGGGCTTGGGCTTGGGCGCCGACTTCGGAGCGAGCGCGGGCGGCGGGGGCGGGGCGGGCTTGGCTGTCCGCGGCGGCTTCGGCGCGGGCGCTGGTGGCGGGTCCGGGGCCGGGGCCTGTGGAGGTGGTGGTGGGG
>NZ_JODF01000072.1:0-31981 GCF_000717945.1 Streptomyces sp. NRRL S-920 | reverse complement strand
CTCCTCCGCCGCCGGCGTCCTCGGCAACCCCGGCCAAGCCAACTACGCCGCCGCCAACACCTTCCTCGACGCCCTCGCCCACCACCGCCACACCCAGGGACTGCCCGCCACCTCCCTCGCCTGGGGCGCCTGGGAACAGACCGGCGGCATGACCGCCGACCTGGGCGGCGCCAACGCCGACCGCATGAGCCGCGGCGGCATGACCGGCCTCACCCACGCCGAGGGCCTCCACCTCCTCGACGCCACGTGGGCCACCGAGCAGGCCCTGCTCGTGCCCATGCACCTCGACCTGGCCGCCGTACGCGCCCAGGCCACCTCGACCGGCGTACCCCCGCTGCTCCGCGGTCTCGTCCGCGCACCGAACCGCCGTACCGCGCAGGCCGCTTCACCGGCCGAGAGCGAAACGCTGACGCAGCGGCTCGCCGGGCTGTCGCGGGAGGAGCGGCGTGCCGCGCTGCTCGATCTCGTACGGCGGCAGGCCGCGTCGGTGCTCGGTTTCGCGAGTGTGTCGGAGGTGCCCGCCGACCGTGCCTTCCGGGAGCTGGGCTTCGACTCGCTGACCGGCGTCGAGCTGCGCAACCAGCTGGGCAAGGCGACCGGGCTGCGGCCCCCCGCCACGCTGGTCTTCGACTACCCGAACCCCGTCGAACTCGCCGAGTACCTGCTGGGCGCGCTGCCCGACGGCGACGGAGCCGGGCGCAGTGTGCACGACGAGCTGGACGCTCTCGAGTCGCTGCTCTCCTCGCTCGACCCGGACGGCGGCGAGCGGGTCCGTATCAGCACCCGCCTCCAGACGCTGCTGGCCCGCCTGGGCGGGGGCGGCGGCGACGAGGTCGCCGAGACGGAGTCGGTGGCGGACGCGATCGACTCCGCGAGCGACGACGAGATGTTCCAGTTCATCGGCCGAGAATTCGGCATTTCCTGACCCGCTAGGAGAAGAGCGTCACCATGTCCAACGAGGAAAAGCTCCGCCACTTCCTTAAGCAGGTCACGGCCGATCTGCACCAGACCCGTCAGCGCCTCGGCGAGCTGGAGGCGGGCGCGCACGAGCCCATCGCGATCGTCGGTATGAGCTGCCGCTTCCCGGGCGGGGTGGAGGACCCGGACGGGCTCTGGGAGCTGGTGCGCGACGGCCGGGACGGCGTCACGGAGTTCCCCACCGACCGCGGCTGGGACATCGCGGCGCTCCAGGGCTCCGGCGAGGAGGGTGAGGGATACACCTCCGACACCGTGTACGGCGGGTTCGTGCACGGCGCCGCCGAGTTCGACCCCGCGTTCTTCGGCATCTCGCCGCGCGAGGCGCTCGCGACGGAGCCGCAGCAGCGGCTGCTGCTCGAAGCGTCCTGGGAGGCGTTCGAGAGCGCGGGGATCAACCCGGCCGAGCTGCGGGGCAGCAGGACCGGTGTGTTCGCGGGCCTGATGAACAACACCGACTACCTGGCGCAGGCGCCCGTGCTGCCGGAGGGCGTCGGCGGATTCCTCAGCACGGGCACCTCGGGGAGCGTGGCCTCGGGCCGGGTGTCGTACACGTTCGGCCTGGTCGGTCCGGCCGTGACCGTGGACACCGCGTGCTCGTCGTCGCTGGTCACGCTGCACCTGGCGGTTCAGGCGCTGCGGGGCGGCGAGTGCTCCATGGCGCTGGCGGGCGGCGCGACCGTCATGTGCGCGCCGGGCACCTTCATCGAGGTCAGCAAGCAGCAGGGTCTTGCGGCGGACGGCCGGTGCAAGGCGTTCTCCGAGGACGCGGACGGCGCGGGGTTCTCCGAGGGGGCGGGCATGCTGCTCCTGGAGCGGCTCTCCGACGCGCGCCGCAACGGCCGTCGGATCCTGGGCGTCATCCGGGGTACGGCGGTCAACCAGGACGGCGCGTCCAACGGTCTGACGTCCCCGAACGGGCCCTCCCAGCAGCGCGTCATCCAGGAAGCGCTGGCCAACGCCCGGCTCGCACCGGAGCAGGTGGACGCGGTGGAGGCGCACGGCACCGGGACCACGCTCGGCGACCCGATCGAGGCGCAGGCGCTGATCGCCACCTACGGTCAGGCGCGTGACGCCGAACGGCCCCTGTGGGTCGGCTCGTTCAAGTCCAACGTGGGGCATACGCAGGCCGCGGCCGGTGTCGGTGGCGTCATCAAGATGGTGATGGCCATGCGGCACGGCGTGCTGCCGAAGACGCTGCACGTCGGTGAGGTGACGCGGAAGGTCGACTGGTCGGGCGGTTCCGTCGCGGTGCTCAAGGAGGCGCGGCCGTGGCCCGAGTCCGGGGAGCCCCGCCGTGCGGGCGTCTCGTCGTTCGGGGTCAGCGGCACCAACGCGCACGTGATCCTGGAGCAGGCCCCCGAGCCGGTGGACGCCGGGTCCGCGCCGCGGGACCCGGCGGAGAACGCCGCCGCGGAGGGTTCCCCGCAGGCCGCCGCCCGGCCGCTGGCGGAGGTCGCCGCGCCCTGGCTCCTGTCCGCCAAGTCGGAGCAGGCGCTGCGAGGTCAGGCCGAACGGCTGCGCGCCCATGTCGCCGCCCGGCCCGAGCTGGACCCGGCGGACGTGGCGCACTCCCTGGTGACCACGCGCGCCCGGTTCGACTACCGGGCCGCCGTGGTCGCCGACGACCGTGAAGGGCTGCTGCGGGGTCTCGCGGCGCTCGCGGACGGCGCCACGGAGACGGGCGAGGAGGCCGGGGACGCGCTGATCGTCCAGGGCATGGCCCGGCCGGACCGGAAGATCGCGTTCGTCTTTCCGGGGCAGGGCTCGCAGTGGCTCGGCATGGCCGCGGGCCTGCTGGAGTCGTCGCCGGTGTTCGCGGCCTCCGTCGCCGAGTGCGATGCCGCCTTCGCCGAGTTCCTCGACTGGTCGGTGGCCGACGCCCTGCGCGGGACGCCGGGCGCGCCGGACCCGGAACTCCTCGATGTGCTCCAGCCGATGCTGTTCACCACGATGGTGTCGCTCGCCGCGCTGTGGCGGTCCTGCGGCGTGGAGCCCGCCGCCGTCGTGGGCCACTCACAGGGTGAGGTCGCCGCCGCGTACGTCGCGGGCGCGCTGTCGCTCCAGGACGCCGCCCGCATCGTCGCGCTGCGCAGCAGGGCGCTGCTCGCGCTGATCGGCAAGGGCGCGATGGCGTCCGTGCTCGCCCCGGTGGAGTCGGTGCGGGAGCGCATCGCGCCGTACGGTGACCGGCTGTCGATCGCGGTGGTCAACGGGCCCGGCGCGTGTGTGGTGGCCGGTGTGCCGGACGCCGTAGACGAGTTCGTCGCCGCGATGGAGGCGGCGGAGATACGGGTGCGGCGCGTGCCGGGCGCGCTGGGTGCCGGGCACTCCGCGCAGGTCGAGCCGTTGTGGGAGCGGATCCTCGCCGACCTCGGCCCGGTCGTGCCGCGGGCGGCTCGGGTGCCGTTGTACTCGACCGTCACCGGTGAGCTGCTCGACACCGCCACGATGGACGCCGCGTACTGGTACGAGAACATGCGGCGAACCGTTGAGTTCGACGGCACGGTACGTGAGTTGCTGGCGTCGGGTCACCAGATGTTCATCGAGGTCAGCCCGCATCCGGTGCTGACGGTGCCGCTCCAGGGCATCCTGGAGAGCGCCGGTGGCGAGGCCGTCGTCCTGGGCACCCTGCGACGCGGTGAGGGAGGGGCGCGGCGCTTCCTCGGCGCCCTGGCCGCCGCCCACGCCGCCGGGGCCGAGCCCGCCTGGGACGCCGTGATCAGCCCCGGCCCCGCGGGCCGGGTGGAGCTGCCGACGTACGCGTTCCAGCGCAGCCGCTACTGGCTGGAGCCGGGGCCCTACGACGGTGACGTGACGTCCGCCGGGCTTGTCCCGGCCGGTCATCCGCTGCTGGCCGCCGTCATCGAACGGGCCGACGAGGACGGTCTGTTGCTGTCGGGCCGACTCTCCCTGCGTACGCACGCGTGGCTCGCGGACCATGCCGCGCTGGACACCGTGCTGCTGCCGGGTACCGCCTTCGTGGAGCTGGCCCTGCACGCCGGTGACCGGGTGGGTTGCGGGGTGCTTGAGGAGCTGACGTTCGAGGCCCCGCTGATCCTGCCCGCGGAGGGCGGTGTCGCGGTGCAGCTCGTCGTCGGCGCGCCCGACGCCACGGGCAGGCGCGCGGTCAGCGTCCACGCCCGCCCCGACGATGCCACCGGCGAGCAGCCGTGGACCCGGCATGCCACGGGCACCCTCGCCGGATCCGCCGCGCCCGCGTCGTTCGACTTCACGGCGTGGCCGCCCGAGGGCGGCGAGGCGGTGCCGGTGGACGGCCTGTACGACGAGTTCCACGCCGCCGGGATCGGCTACGGACCGGCGTTCCAGGGGCTGCGCGGGGTGTGGCGGCGCGGCTCGGAGATCTTCGCCGAGATCGACCTGCCGGAGGAACTGCACTCCGCGGCCGCGGAGTTCGGGGTGCACCCCGCGCTGCTGGACGCGGCGATGCACGCCGTGGCGGCGGCGACGGTCGACGGGGCGGACGGCTCGGACGCGGGCGGGCTGTGGCTGCCGTTCTCGTGGCGCGGCGTCAGCCTGTACGCGAAGGGTGCGAAGGCCCTGCGGGTGCGCTTCGCGCCGGTCGAGGGTGAGGAGGCACTCTCCCTCCAGGTCGGTGACGCCGCCGGGCATCCGGTCGTGGCCGCCGACGCGCTGGTGGTGCGGCAGATCTCGGCCGAGAAGCTGAGCGCGGCGAGCACGCGCCACCACGAGTCGCTGTTCCAGGTCGACTGGGTGCCGCTGCCGCTCCCGGCGGCCGGCGCGCAGGCACCGTACGCCGTGATCGGTGCCCAACTGCCCGGCGCGACGGGCCCGGTACACGCCGATCTCGGGGCGCTGACTGCCGAGTTGGCGGCGGGCGGGCCGGTTCCCGAGCTGGTCTTCGCGCCGCTCGGGCTGGCCTCGGAGATCGGCTCCCGTGGTGCGGCCGGGACCGCCGAGGCCGCGCACCGCGCGGCCCGCGAGGCGCTCGAACTGGTCCAGGCATGGCTGGCGGAGCCGCGTCTCGCGGACGCGCGTCTGGTCGTGGTGACCCGCAACGCGGTGGCCACCGGCCTCGACGAGGACGTTCCCGGCCTGGCCGACTCCCCGGTGTGGGGTCTGCTGCGTTCCGCGCGTGCGGAGAACCCGGACCGGTTCATCACCGTCGACCTCGACGGTGAGCGGTCCTCGGCCGAAGCGCTGTGGGCCGCGGCGGCCTCCAGGGAACCGGAGATCGCTCTGCGTGCGGGCAGCGCGCTGACCCCGCGTCTCGCGCGGGTCCCGGTGGCCGGCGAGAGCGGTGCGGGGGCGGATCCGACGGGCGGTGAGGTACGGCGTACGGCCCTCGACCCGGACGGGACCGTGCTGATCACCGGCGGCACCGGGACACTGGGCGCCCTGGTCGCCCGCCACCTGGTGACGGAGCACGGCGCGCGCCATCTGCTGCTGACCAGCAGGCGCGGCATGCGGGCGGCGGGAGCCGCCGAGCTGACGGCCGAACTCACCGCGCTGGGCGCCGATGTCCGGCTGGTGGCCTGCGACACCTCCGACCGGGCCGCGCTGGAAGCGCTGTTCGCCGATGTGCCCGCCGAGCATCCGCTGACGGCGGTGGTGCACAGCGCCGGGGTGCTGGACGACGGTGTCCTCGACGGGCTCACCCCCGAGCGGCTGGCGAAGGTCCTGCGCCCCAAGGTCGACGCCGCGCTGCACCTGCACGAGCTGACCGAGGATCTGGACCTCAGTGCCTTCGTACTGTTCTCGTCCGCGGCCGGTGTGATGGGCAACCCCGGCCAGGCCAACTACGCGGCCGCCAACGCGTTCGTCGACGCCCTCGCCCAGCACCGGCGCGTCAGGGGCCTGCCGGCCACCTCGATGGCCTGGGGACTGTGGCTGGACAGCCTCGGCGCGATCGGCGAGGCCAACGGCGAGGACGCCGCCGCCCGCACCGGGAACCGGATACCCGGCCTCACCTCGCAGGAGGGGCTTGAGCTGTTCGACACGGCGTGGCACCACGAGCGCACCCTCTTCGTGCCGATGCGGCTGGACCTGGCGGGCCTGCGCGCCCAGGCGGATCCGGCGGGCGTGCCGCCGCTGTTGCGGGGCCTCGTCAAGACCGTCGCCCGGCGTTCCGCGGGCGGGGCACAGGCCGCGGGCCCGTCGCTGACGGAGCGGCTGGCCGGGCTGCCGGAGCACGAGCGGGGCGCGGCGATGCTGGAGTACGTCCGTACTCAGGCCGCCTCCGTCCTCGGTTATGCCGACGCGGACGCGGTGGCGCCCACCCGGAGGTTCCTGGAGATGGGCTTCGACTCGCTGAGCGCGGTCGAACTGCGCAACCGCCTGGGCGCGGCGACCGGTGTACGGCTGCCGGCGACCGTCGCCTTCGAGAACCCCACCTCGGAGGCGCTGGCCGCCTATCTCACCCGGGCCATGGGAGCGGCGGCCGCGTCGCGCCCCGAGGAAGGGGACGAGCCCGCCGCGGCCGGTCAGGAGAGCGTGTTCGGGGCGATGGCGCGGCGTGCGGGCGAGCTGGGCCGGCTCCAGGAGTTCGTCACGCTGCTCACCAGCGCCTCGGAGTTCCGGCCGTCGTTCGAATCGTCCGCGGAGCTGTCCGACGAGCTGGACGTGGTCCGGCTGGCCAAGGGCGAGTCCGGTGCCGAACTGGTCTGCATCCCCTCGGTCCTGCCGATGTCGGGGCCGCACGAGTACGCCCGGTTCGCCGCCGCGCTCCGCGATGTCCGTGATGTGTCGGTGCTGCCGGCGCCCGGCTTCGTTCCCGGGGAGCCGCTGCCGGCGAGTGTGGACGCGCTGGCCGCGGCACACGCCGAGTCGCTGCTCGCCCACACGGACGGCAAGCCGTTCGTGCTGGCCGCGCACTCCTCGGGAGGCATGCTGGCGCACGCGCTGGTGAGCCGCCTGGAGTCGCTGGGCGTACAGCCGCGGGCGCTGGTCCTGATGGACATCTACCCGCTGGACGCGCAGGCGTTCGAGGGGGTCCAGACGCGGATCGGGGGCGCCGGGTCCCCGGCCGACGAGCGGGGGCCGGACTCCGGGGCGACGGCGGGCGCGGCGGCGGGTGGCCTGGGGGCGCTCGGCGATGTGCGGCTCACCGCGATGGCGGGGTACTTCCGCGTCTTCGGCGCCTGGCAGCCGCAGCCGATCGCCACGCCCACGCTGCTGGTGAGGGCTTCGGAGCCGCTGCCGAACTGGCGGCACACGGCGAACTGGCAGTCCTCCTGGCGCCTTGAGCACAGTGCGCTGGACACCGCGGGCGACCACTTCTCGATGATGGAGGAGCACGCCGGCGAGACGGCACGGGCCGTGCACGAGTGGCTCGCGCGCCTGGACCCGTCGGCGTAGCGGTCCGTCCGGGTCCTCCCTGCGGAGGGCTGTGGGGGGTGGAAACCGAAGTCCCGGTCTCCACCCCCTTTCTCCACCCGTGACCCCAGGACGGGAATTCGCGCGGCTCCTAGTCTTCCTTCATACGCACGAACGAAGCACGAGAAAGAAGCGGAGGTACGCAGTGACTGACGCCATGTTGGATGCTCTGTTCCTGGCCGGGATCCTGATCACCATCGTCCTTACCACCCAGGTGGGGCGGCATCGCTTCGGACTCCTCAAGTTGCTCATGCCGCTGGGGCTCGTGGCCTATTTCGCCTACGACATGCTCCACAACATGAAGACGACGCAGCCCAATCTCACGTCGGCCGGTGTCGGAATCGCCATCGGCGCGGTCATCGGTGTCGGACTGCTCTACACCATGACCGTCGAGAACGACACGGCCACCGGAAAGACCTACACCCGGGCCGGCTGGAGTTACCTCGCCATCTGGCTGATCGTGCTCGTCAGTCGGCTCACGTTCATCTGGTCGCTGGAGAACATCGATTCCTTCCGCGCCGATTTCGGCAAGTGGACGGTCGAGCAGCAGATCGACCCCGACGGGGTGGCCGCCTTCTTCGTCCTGATGGCCATGGCCATGGTTCTGGTCCGCACGGTCGGTGTCGCCATCCGCTGGATCCGGCGGCCGAAGCCCGTGGCGTCCGCGGGTCGGACCAAGCAGACCACCGCCGCCTGACCGTCGTACGGGAGGGGCGGATAGGGGTTGTCGCCGCCTCTCGCCGGCCGGAAACATTCACTTCAGGTAATTGGGCCGGCGCGGCACACACGGAACGTCAGGGAGATCTGGAAATGCGAGTTTTCTGTACGGTGACCGGAACTCAGGGGCATGCCAATGAGGTGCTGCCGCTGGCGCGGGCGCTGGCCGAGGCGGGCCACGAGGTTCTCGCCACGGTGCCCGAGCACCTCGTCCCCGTATTCGAGGGTTCGCCGGTCACCGTACGGCCCGTGATGCCGGGCATTCCGGAGATCATGCACTCCATATTCTCCCTGCGGGCCCGCTTCGAGGAGAGCAACCCCGGCGAGGAGATCGTCGTCGACAACAGGTTGCAGATGATCCTCTGGGGCGGCGGCCCGCATATCACCACCACCTTCGAGCGGATCATTCCGATCGCCCGGGAGTGGAATCCCGATCTGGTATTGCGGGACGGTGGCGAACTGACCGGCGTACTGGTCGCCGAAGCGCTCGGCATTCCGCACGTCTCCTGCCCCTCGGGGCCGACGAATGTCACCGATCCCGAAGGCCTGCTGCCTTTCCTGAACGAGCGGCGCGTCGACGTCGGCCTGCCGCCCCAGACGGAGCCGTGGTCGGTCTACCCCTTCGGCCGCATCGACTGCGTCCCCCACGCGTTCTCCTTCACCCGCTACCCCGCACCGCAGGCGTTCGCCTACCAGCAGCCCGCGGCGCTGCACGGCACGCAGGGCCTCCCCGCCGAGCTGGCCGAACTGCCGGGCGACCGCCCGCTGGTGGTGGCCTCGGTGGGCAGCGCACTGCCCACGGTGATGGGCATGAAGGAGCAGGGCGTCGAGCCGCCCGAGGGCATGCTCCACCCCTCCGACACGCTGCGGGCCATCATCGAGGGGCTCTCCTCCCTCGACTGCCACGCGGTCGTGGCCACCGCGGGCTTCCCCGTCGACGGCGTCACGGTGGGGGACAACGTGACCGTGATGGACTGGCTGCCGCAGCAGCAACTCCTTGAGTGCGCGCAGCTGTTCGTGACGCACGGTGGCTACAACAGTGTGCGTGAGGCCATCCGGCAGGGTGTGCCGATGGTGTCGCTGCCCCAGTTCGGCGACCACCTGCACAACTCCGAGCGGCTGGCGGAGCTGGGCCTGGGCGCCCACGTCACCGACGTGACGGCCGAGGGCGTCGCCCTGGCCTGCAAGCAGGTGCTCGGCGACGACCGGATCCAGGCGGGCATGCGCAGCGCCCACCGGCAGATGCTCGGCCTTCCCGGCATCGGCGAGGTCGTCACCCACCTCGAGTCGCTCGTCGCCACCGCGTAAATCCGGCCTGACGCTACGTCAGGCCCCCATGAACCGCTGTCGGTCCCCCGTCCGGCAGCGTCCGGCGGGCGCCGGTTCCGATCGACCGTCGGAACCGGCGTCCGCTTTTTGTCAGCGGGTGGGTCCCTGGGTCTCCAGCGCGATCGCGGTGACGAGCAGCCCGTCCCGGGCGAGCCAACGGCCCGTGAAACCCGTCAGCGGCCCCCCGTCGGGCAGCCGCCCCGGACGCAGGATCCGCGCCGAGAACGTGCCGGACGATCCGCCGGCATCGCTGAAGGTGATCTCCGCGTCATCGAAGTCGATCTCGCGCCGGATGAGGGGGAACCAGGCCTTGTAGACGCACTCCTTGGCGCTGAACAGCAGACGGTCCCGGTGCACGGGACCGGCCGTCCCCGGGGCGAGGACCCACGCGGCCTCACGCGGCAGTGCGATCGCCCCCAGTACGCCGTCGGGCAGCGGCCCGTCGGGCTCCGCGTCGATGCCGACCGCCAGGACGTCGTCGGCCTTGGCCAGCGCCGCGGCGCGGTAACCCGCGCAGTGGGTCATGCTTCCCACCACGCCCTTCGGCCACTGCGGCACATTGCGCACCCCCGGCAGCACCGGCGAGGGCGGCAGCCCCAGACCGGCGAGCGCCCGCCGCGCACAGGCCCGTACGGTCGCGAACTCCGCGCGCCGTCCCGCCACCGAGGACGCGACGAGGGCCGCCTCCTGGGGATACAGGGCCGCCTCCGGGTTCTGCCCGTCCTCGTAGGACTCCGCGCAGACGACCGTCTTCGGCAGCAACTGGCTGATCATGGACGCTCCTTCAGTCGGTCGGCGGTGCCCTGCGCGGCCACGGTCTCCGGTGTGAACGGAGCGATCCGGCGCAGCAGGCCTCGCGGGTGGCCGCGTTTGCGCCACTCGCGCGGGTAGCCGATGGAGACCTCCTCGAAGCGGACCCCGTCGTACCAGGTGGTGCGCGGGATGTGCAGATGCCCGTAGACGACCGCGGCGGTGTTGAAGCGGGTGTGCCAGTCGGCGGTCAGCTCGGTGCCGCACCACTGGGCGAACTCCGGGTGCCACAGGACGTCCGTGGGCTGCCGTACCAGCGGGAAGTGGTTCACGAGTACGAGGGGCAGGTCCGGGTCGTGCGCCGCCAGGCGGCGTTCGGTCTCCGCGACGCGTGCCCGGCACCACGCGGCCCGGCCGGGGTAGGGGTCGGGGTGGAGCAGGAACTCGTCCGTGCACACCACACCCGCCTCGTAGGCGCGGGCCAGCGACTCCTCCTCGGTCCGGGCGCCGGGCGCCCGGAAGGTGTAGTCGTAGAGCACGAAGAGCGGGGCCACGGCGAGGGGGCCTCCCGGGCCGTCCCAGACCGGGTAGGGGTCTTCCGGGGTCACCACGCCGAGGCTTTCGCAGAGTTCCACCAGGTGCCGGTAGCGGGCTTCGCCGCGCAGTTGGACCGGGTCCTCGCGCGGCGTCCACAGTTCGTGGTTGCCCGGCGCCCAGATCACCTTGGCGAAGCGGTCGGCCAGCATCCGCAGTGCCCGCTCGATGTCCTGCGTCAGTTCGGCGACGTCCCCGGCCACGATCAGCCAGTCCCCGTCGCTCCGCGGGTGCAGGGATTCGGTGATCGGCCAGTTGTCGGCCATCCCGACGTGCAGATCGCTCACGGCGAGGAGTTGTCGTTCAGGCGCAGTCGGCGACATCGAAGTCCAAAGTGGTCGGCAGGTCCTGTCGGCGCCTGATGTTGATCTTCCGGTAGACCCGGGTGAGATGTTGCTCCACCGTGCTGACGGTGATGAAGAGCTTGCTGGAGATCTCGCGGTTGGTGTGGCCGAGCGCGGCCAGCCTGGCCACCCGGCGTTCGGCCTCGGTCAGGGCCTCCTCCGCGCGGATCCCGGCCCCGGAGGCCGGTTCCGCCCCTTCGGACAGGGGATCGGGACCGGCCGGGGCGACGCGGGCGGAGGCGACACGGGCGGGGGCGACGCGGGCCGCCGCGGGCTGGGGCGCCCGGAAGGGTTCGTACGCGCCGCAGATGTCGGCCATCTGCCCCGCCTGCCGGACCAGCCCGCGTCCCTTGGCCGGTGCGCCGAGCCGCTTGTAGGCGTGGCCGAGGTCGGTCATGGCCAGGGCCAGGGTGTACGAGTCACCGGCGTCGCGGAGCAGTCGCACGGCTTCCTCCAGCAGGGCGGGCCGTTGCGGGAGGGGGCGGGCGGCGGCCAGCACCCGCAGGGCGGCGCCCCGGGTGCGCAGATGTTCGGGGTGCGTACGGGACAGTTCGTCCTCGACCAGGGCCGCGGCCCGTTCGGAATCCTGAAGCCTCAGCCAGGTCTGCGCCGCACCGGTGCGCCACGGCACCAGGGCGGGTGAGTCCATGCCCCAGGCCATCATGAGTTCGCCGCACCGCAGGAAGTCGGCGAGAGCGGCGTGGTGACGCCCGGTCTGTAGCTGGAGCGCAGCGCGCGCGTGGAGGTAGGAGAGTCCGTAGCGGGTCCTGAACATCGCGTCGGGTACCGGCCGTTCGAGCAGTTCCGCCGCCGCCTCGTGGTGCCCCATGCGGGTGCGGGCCTCCACCAGCGCCGACAGGGGCAGTCCGATGCCGACGCCCCAGCCGTGCGCGGGCAGCCGCGCCAGCGATGCCTCGGCTCGCTCCACGGCCGCGGTGAGATTGCCCTGCCGCAGGTAGATGTGCGCCCGGACGGCCATGAGCATGGCCACGGCGCGCTTGCCGCGGGCCTGCCCGAGCAGCCGGTCGCACCAGCGGGCCGAGGAGGCGAGCAGATCGCTGAGGATGAGGGCGCCCAGCGCGGCCAGCAGCATCTCGGCGGTGGTCTCGGTCAGCATGGTGGACCGCAGGATCTGCTCGGCGTCCGCCACCGCCGTAGACCCCGACCGCAGACCCAGTACGGAGTTGAGCGCGCCGAACACCCGGACCCGGGCGCGGGCAGCGGCACCCGGGGCGGGTTTCGTCGGGGCGGATGCGGGTGGGGTGGATGCGGGTGGGGCGGGTGCGGTCGGCCTGAGTGCGGTCGGGGCCGGGTGGGACGCCGTGGACTTCGTCAGCGTGGGCTTCGTCAGGGTGGGCTTCGTCAGCACGGGGGCGGTGGCCGCGGCTTCGGTCGCTGCCGATCCGGTCACCGCGATGGCCGCCTCCGGTTCCGGCCGCCGCTCGGCGTACGGAGCCCGGTCGTTCTCCGTGAGGGCGTCCGGGTACGTACCGGCCACCTGCAACCGGGTCGCCTTGACCTCGTCCTCCAGGCGTGGCGCGTGCGTCTCGGCGGCGGTCGTGCTCGCCAGCCGGAGGGCGGCGGTCGCCTCGTCCACGTACCCGTACCACATCAGCTTGGGTACCAGCCGCAGGGTGTAGCTGATCGGCAGCCGGCCGTCGCGGGCCGGCAGCGCCAGTGACCGCACCTGCTGGGCGGCGGTCGCCGGCTGGTAGCCCCAGTTGAGTTCGGCCAGCTGGGCCCGGATGGACAACCGGGTCGCCTCGTCCCCGCAGCAGCGCTCGGCCATCTGTAGGCACCGCATCGCGAAGTCGGGCTCGCCCCCGGCCGGGGCCTGGCGGGCGGCCGCCTGGAGGACCTCCCACACCCATGCCTCGTCCACCGGCCCCCGCAGATCCTGGGCCAGCAACTGAGTCGCCACCCGCACGGGATCCGCACCGCCCTGGTGCAGCAGCTTGGCCGCGCAGTAGTGCAGCCGCGCGGCCTCCTCGGTCGACAGGTCGTCCAGTACGGCCTCCCCCATCGCTTCGTGGCGGAACTGGCGTCCGTACAGGATGCCCGCGTCCTCCAGGGCGGCCGCGGCCGACCGGATCGTCTGGTCCTCGACGCTGAGCAGCAGACTCACGTTCGGCGAGGTCGGGGGTTCCCGGAGCAGCGCGAGACCGCGCGCGACGGCCAGGGCGTAGTCACCACTGCGCTGTGCACAGCGCAGCGCGGCCTGCCGGAAGAGGTCGCCGGCCTGCGGAGTCCCGCCGCCCCGGCGGGCGGCCGACGGCAGGAGCTGGTCCGCGGCGAGCGCCTTGAGCAGCATGGGGTTGCCGCCCGTCGCCCGGTGGAAGTCCGGGGCGAGGTGGGTGGCCTCGGCGGCGGGCAGCTGGTCGGCGAGCAGCCGGGCGACGTCCTCGACGCCGAGCGGTCCGAGCCGCATACGCAGTACGCGGCCGGCTTCCGGTGACGCGTCGGCGCAGAAGGCCTCCCCGGTCGCCGCGGGCCCTTCCGTCACCACCACGGACAGACCGGAGAACCCGGAGTTCCGCAGGAGGTACTCCAGGACCTGGCGGGACTGGGCGTCCGCGAACTGGATGTCGTCGACGGTGATCAGCACCCGCCCGGCGGTGGCCGGGGCGCCGAGCCCGCGCGTCAGCTCACTCAGGACCCGCAGCGGGACCTGGGAGACGGGCGCGGAGGTCGCCGCGGCTTCCGGGCGGCCCGGGGGGTCCGTCCGGTGCTCCGGCTCGGCCGGCACGTCCTGCTGGAGCTGTTCCAGTACCGCGTACGGCAGGTCCTGTTCCGTGGGCGCCGCCACGGCGCTCACCACGGTGACCCGGTTCGCCGCGGCGAAGTCGGCGATCTCGTGGAGGAGTTCGGTCTTGCCCATGCCGGCCGCGCCGCTGATGACCGCGAGGCGGGGGCCGGGTCTCCCCGCCCTGGGGTCCGCCTCGAGAAACTCGCGGAGTCGCGCCGTTTCCTCGCCCCGATACACCAACATGGCCACGTGTCCTTCCCCTCCGTCGCTCACGAGTGGCGACGAGGTACGGACACGCCAGCGGTCGACTGGTCCTGCCTGCACGTCGTGCTTCCCCGTTGCGATGTGCGCTGCGGCGGCCGGGGCCGCTGTCCCGGCCGGGGCCGGGATCCGACTGCCACTGCGCTTCCCCGTTGCGATCCCCCCGGTGCGGGGGTACTGCCCCCCGTTCGTTCCGCGGCGGCCCGGCGGAACGGGGGTGACCGGTCGATCATCTCCGGTCGGGACACCTGATAGGTGTCAAGGTCATGTACAGATGCGGTTAGTTGCGACGGCCTGTTCCACAGGACGTCACCTCCATCGGGACCAGATCGGCGACTGTTTGCCTGCCGTTCAGCGCGAACTGGGCGTCGCCGCCGCCTGCCAGCCGGGTCGACAGGTCGCGGCGCCTGTTGACTTTTAACTTCCGGTAGATGCGCGTCAGATGCTGTTCCACCGTGCTCACGGTGACGTACAGCCTGGCCGCGATCTCCCGGTTCGTGTTGCCGTGGGCCGCCAGCACGGCCACCCGGCTCTCCGCCTCGGTCAGCGCGGCCGTGTCCTGCGGCAGCACGGGCTCGTGACGCGGCGTCTCCGCGTCGGGGTCCGCGCCGCCCGGTATCAGCTGGCGGCAGAGCGGCTCGGCGCCGCACGACTTGGCCACGTGCCACGCCTTGCGTACGAGCATCCGGGCTCGGTTGACATCGTCCATCACCCGGTAGAGCCGCCCCAACTCTCCCAGACACAGGGCCAGTTGCAGCCGGTCGCCGCCGTTCTCCAGGATCTCCACCGCCTCCTGGAGCTGCTGGAGGCCGCGGCGGCCCTCGCCGGTCGCGCCGACCAGCCGCAGCGCCGTACCGCGCGCCCGGTCGGGGCTGCGCAGCAGTTGCTGCTCGGCCAGGCTCCGGGCCTTGTCGGGGTGGCCGAGGGCCAGCCAGGTCTCCGCCGCGTCGAGCCGCCACGGCACCAGCTCGGGGGCGTCGATACCCCACTCCTCAAGGGCCTCGCCGCAGGCCAGGAAGTCCCCGAGGGCGGCGTGGTAGCGGCCGGTGGCCAGGTTCCAGCGGCCTCGGGCGCGGGCGTAGTGCAGGCCGGGCAGGGTGTGCAGGAACGCCTCGGGCACGGTCTGGCCGAGCAGGCTCTCCGCCTCGTCGAACTGCCCCATGCCGGTGTGCGCCTGGATCAGCGTGGCGAGCGGGAAGGTGCGGGCGAGGGACCAGCCCCGCGGCCCCAGGTGCCGCAGTGCCGCTTCGGCGTGCACCTTCGCGCCGGGCAGGTCGCCCTGGCGCAGGGCCGTCTCGGCTCGTACGGAGGTGAACACGGCCTGCCAGGGCCGGGCGTGGTGGTCCGCCGATTCGTTGAGCAGCCGCTCGCACCAAGGGGCGGCGAGATCCAGCCGGCCGGCGTACACCAGCGCCCAGAGGGCGAGGGCCAGGGGCTGCACATAGCCGTCGTCGAGCCGGTAGCGCTGAAGCACCCGGGTGGCCTCGGCCACCGCGTCCTCGCGCCTGCTCTCCGACAGGGCGGCCGCCACCGCGGAGGAGGCGTGCAGATGGGCGATCTCCGCGTCTCCCGCGAGGGTGTCGGCGGGCCCCGGGCGCATCGGCTCCTCGCCGCCGGGCTCCATGCCCAGCGAGGGGCTGAGCACGGTCAGCCAGCGGCGGGCGGCGGTCAGGGCCGTCCGCTCCTCGCGCCCGGACCAGCCGTCGGTGCCTTCGAGGGCCTCCAGCACCTCTCTCGCCTCGTGCAGGCGGCCGGACCAGGCCAGGTACGACAGGGACACCACGAGGTCGCCGGGCGAGAGCCGGCCCGCCCTCGCGTCCAGCAGGAGCGCCGGGGCGTCGATGTCGACGGCCGCCGGATCAGTGCGCCAGACGACACCGGCCAGCTTGACAGTGAGCGAGGCGCGCACCCGGTCGTCCCGGCAGGAGTTCCGGGCGAGGGCGAGGCAGCGGTGGGCGAAGTCCATGTCGCCGTCGGCCAGGGCGTACTCGGCGGCCTCCTGGAGCACCGGAACCGTCCAGAGGTCCGCCGTGTCCCCGGCCACGACGAGGTGGCGGGCGATGTCGTTCGCGGCCGAGCCGTCCTGGTGGAGGAGTTCGGCGGCGCGGGTGTGCAGCTTCGAGAGGCGGTCGGCCGGTACTGCGTCCCGTACGACGGCCGCGGCCTGCTCGTCGCGGAAGCGGCCTTCGCTCAGGAGCCCGCACTGGCCGAGGTCCGCGACGGCCTGCTCGACGTCCCTGAGGTGGAGGCCGAGGAGGCGGCTGAGCAGCCCCGGCCCGGTGTGCGCCCCGAGGACGGCGATGCCCCGCGCGATCTCCAGCGGTTCGGGGCCGCACCGGTGCAGGCAGTCGAGTACGGCTTGCGCGTAGTTGTCGCCGCGTACGAGCGGCTGGTACGGGTCGCCCGCCTCGGTGGCGGTGAGGCGGTCCTCGACCAGAGCCCGGAGCAGAAGCGGGCTGCCGCCGGTGATGTCGTGCAGTTCCGGGGCGAGGCGCGCGGCCGTCGACGGCGTGAAATGTTCGCTCAGGAGTCCGACGGTTCCCATCGGCGACAGCAACTTCAGTCGCAGCAGGGTGCAGTGGGGCAGATGCGCGAGTTCCGTGTGGAATCCGCGCTTCCCCGATTCGAGTCTGGCGGGTTCGGTCAGGACGACCAGCATCCGGCAGTGGCGAATGCGGCGGGTCAGATAGAGCAGAAACCGAAGTGAGGCCTGATCGCTGTCATGAACATCGTCAACTGCGATCACCACGAGGTGATCCTTGGCCAACTCAAGGAGCACCGCGCTCAGCTGGGGCATGGCCAGCATCTGGTCGTGGACCGACGACTCGCCCCCGGCCACGCCGTCGATCAGCCGGGCCACTTCGGCGTGGGCGGCCGAGGTCAGCGGCGCGCTCGCGAAGATCCTGCCGAGGAGGCCGAACGGCCGGTCGCGCTCGGCGGGGACCCCCGCGGTGTCCAGCAGGAGCGCACCCTCCGCCAGCGCCCGGTCGGCGCAATTCATCAATAGCGCCGATTTCCCACTGGCGACCGCGCCGCTGAGCAGTGCGACCTGCCCCTGCCCCTCGCTCGCTTTTTCCAGGAGCCCGCTCAGCAGGTTCCGCTGCTTTTCCCGCTCGACATAGTGTGCGTCCAAGAACATATTTCTCCCCCGAGCCGCCGGAACTTTCACAATGAAAGGGAAAGCCCGGCGGTGAATACTATGTCAATGAATGCGAACCGCAAAAAACCCTCGCACGCCGGTCATGCGGGCGCGGGTCTAGCGCAGTCGGCTAGAGCAGGCTGTCGGAAACGATTCCGCCGACCCGCTCCAAGTGATCGGCCAGGAAGAAGTGACCGCCCGCGAAGGTGTGCAGTTCGAAGTCACCGGTCGTGTGCTGCCGCCACGCCGCGGCCTCCTCCGCGCTCGTCCGTACGTCGGTGTCACCGGTGAGCACGGTGATCGGCGCGCGCACCTTTGCGCCCGGCTCGACGCGGTACGTCTCGATCGCGGTGTAGTCGCCCCGGATGGCCGGCATCGCCATCCGGAGGAACTCCTCGTCGGCCAGGATGCGGGGATCGGTGCCACTGAGCAGGCGCATCTCGGCGATGATGCCGTCGTCGTCGCGCTTGTGGACACTCTCGTCGCGGTGCGTGGAGGGTGCGCGCCGCCCCGAGGCGATGATCCGCCGCGGAGTGAATTCCGGGTTCCGCTCCAGCCGTCGCGCCACCTCGAAGGCGAGCGTCGCCCCCATGCTGTGCCCGAAGAGGACGGTGGGCAGATCGAGCCACGGTTCGAGCGCCGAGGCGACCTCGTCGGCGAGCTGTCCCAAATCCGTGAGACAGGGTTCGGACCGGCGATCCTGGCGTCCCGGATATTGCACCGCGAGAACGTCCGTATCGGGAGCAACCGTCCGGGTCATGGGAAAGTAAAAAGATGCTGAGCCGCCCGCGTGCGGCAGACAGACGAGACGGGTCCTGGCCTGCGGGGCCGACCGGAACCGTATCAGCCAGGGTGTGTTGGTTATCGTTTCAATCATTGGCTGCCGTTCCGCCTTCGATTAAGTGCTCGGTGCGACGTACCCGCCGATGGCAGCAATAGTAGACAGCTTGATCAAAGTAGGGGGTACCCCTATTTAGGGGCTGCGAGGTCACATGGAGGGGGTTGCGGCACCCGGCACTGGGGGTGGCGCAGGGGTCCGGAGGCGCAAAGGCCGAGTTCCACGAGGGATACGCCCCCTGGCGGCGACATCAAGGCGGCGCGGACGTGATTTACGCCATGCCCGCCCCTCGGGGGTGCTCAAACCTCAAATGAACCTCAACCCGTAGGGGTTCGGACACACGCCGCCCCGTGACATGCGGTCAGGGGCGCGCCAGCCCCTGCTGGTAGGCGTAGCGCACGGCGTCGGCCCGGTTGCGCGCATTGATCTTGGCGAACGCGTTGTTGATGTGCGTCTTGACCGTCGTCTCCTCGATGAAGAGCGTCGAGGCGATCTCCCCATTGCTCAGACCCTGGGCGATCAGCTTGAGCACATCGACCTCGCGGCCGGTCAGACCGTCGGGGTTGACCCGGCGCCGGGCCGGGGCCGGGGCGGACGGGGGCGGCGGGGACTGGGCCGGGGCGACCGCGGGCGCCGCGGGCACACTGAGCGCCGCGGCCAGCCGGCGGGTCACCGCCGGATCGAAGGTGGACTGGCCGTGGGCAGAGCTGCGGATGGCCACCGCGATCTGCTCCTGGTTGGCGTCCTTGGTCAGATAGCCGCACGCCCCGGCGTTCAACGCGTCGACGAGGGACTCGTCGTCGGCGAACGTCGAGAGCACCAGCACGGCGACGTCCGGGTGTTCCGACAGAATCCGCCGGGTGGCCTCCGCACCGCCCATGCCCGGCATGCGCAGGTCCATGAGCACCACCCGGGGCGAGGTCTCGCCGGCCAGGCGCACCGCCTCCGCGCCGTCGGCCGCGCCTCCCACCACCTCGATGTCATCCATCAGATCGAGCAGCGACATCAGACCTTCACGAACGATTTGCTGGTCGTCCACGACCATGACGCGAATCCGCGCCGAACCGGGCTCAGCATCCACGCCGGCGACCCCCCACACACCTCTTGCGGTCCGAGCGCGGCCGCCCGACCCGGGCGTGCCCCGCTCTCCTTCGGCGACCCAACCTACCCGCAATCCGTGGACCTACCCGGCCGAGGATCTCCGCCCTGATCTCCACCACAGGGTGGGCCCGCATCGCGGTCACTCTTCCTACCCTCTGGGGATTCCCCGGAAGGAACGCACATGAGCCTGGCTATGGACCTCGATACGGTCATGACCATCCTGTTGATCCGCTTCGCCCTGATCGTCGGCGCCGTCGCAGTGCTCGTGATCATCGCCTTCACGATCCTGATCGTCCTCAAGCGCAGCGGCCGTCTCGGCGCCCTCAGAAGGCGGGTGGAGCACACCGTGCGGGGCCGGCTCCAGGCCCTGGACCGCATCACCAAGGGCGGGGGCCGCTCATGAACGGGACGGTTCAGCAGGCAGGCGGTGACGAGGCGGGAGACATCCTCTTCGCGGTGCTGCTGGACCGGCTGTGGAAGATGGGCATCGTGGTGGCAGCGGTTATTCTCGTACTGATCGCCATGATCATCATCTATCGGAGAACGGGCCCCAAATAGGCTTGCCCACCCACCCCGGGGCCATCGCGCGACATCGTTGGAGCAAGGTGAACAAGGCACCCGCACGCGGCAGTTGGCGCATCGTGGACCGGCTGGCGCCCGCCTGGCTCGTGGTGCAGTTCCTCGGTACCGCCGTGCTCGTCGTGGCCATGGTCACGGCCAGGGAGGACACGCTCTGGGTCTGGGGCGTGTACGCGGCAAGCCTGCTGTGCTGGACCCTGTTCATGGTCCTGCACCCCGTCCGGCCCGAGGCCGCCAGCGCCATGCTCGCGGCGAGCGCGCTGCTGCCGGCCCTGGTCGTGGGGTACTCCGACGACGCGACCGCGGTGATCATGCTGTGCGTACTGCTCGGCAGGTTCACCTCGATGATCACCTCCTCCGCGCGCATGCTCACGGTCGTGACGTGCGCGTGCCTGGTGGCCATCTGGATCAGTTGCGTCCTGGCGGGGCAGCCGCTCACGTACGTGCTGGGCTACACGTTGCTGGCCCTCGTGCTGACCCTGTTCGGCCTCAACCGGCGCCAGTACGAGGGCCGGGCCAGGCAGGCCGAGCAACTGCTGGCGCAGAACCAGCTGATCCAGCAGGAGCAGGCGCGGGCCGCCGCACTGGGTGAACGCAGCAGGATCGCACGGGAGATGCACGACGTACTCGCCCACTCCCTGGGCGCGCTGAGCGTCCAGCTCAAGGTCGCCGGTGCCCTGATCGAGAAGGGCGACTCGGCCGGGGCGCTGGCCCGGGTGCGCCGGTCCAACCGGCTGGCGGACGAGGGCCTGGTCGAGGCGCGGAACGCGGTGGCGGCCCTGCGGGGAGATGTGCCCTCGCTCCCCGAGGCGCTCAAGAGCCTTGCCGGGCAGCACCGTACGAACCACCCCAGCGAGGTCCATGTGGACATCGTGGGCGAACTGCGGCCGCTCTCCCCGGCCGCCACGGTCTCGCTGGTGCAGACGGCACGCGAGGCACTGACCAACGCCGCCAAGCACGCCCCCGGCGAGACGATCGAGATGACGGTGGAGTACCGCGCGGACGCGCTGCGGCTCACCGTGGAGAACGCCACGCCGACGTCGAGCCTCCCCGACCCGGACCACGCGCCCGGCTACGGCCTCACGGGCATGCGGGAACGCCTGGCCCTCGTCGGCGGCTCCCTCGACGTGAACCGCCTGGACGGGGACACGCGGTGGGCCGTGACGGCCGAGGTGCCCGAGTAGGGCTGCGCATCACCTGTTGCCCTCCCCGGTCGGAGTCCCCTCCTCACCGGTCGGAGACCCCCTCACCGGTCGGGGTCCCCTACCGGTTCCTGCCGTCCCGCTCTCTGCTTATGGCGAATTTATCCCCAGAAAATCTGGAGACTGCGGCCCGCATTGAGGTAACGTTTTGGGCCTGTCAGGTCGGCGGACACGGAAACGCTTAGTGATTGACCCTCGATTCGTCACGATGCACCCCATTTCTGCATGAAAGCTCTAGGGACACCTATGCCCAGGTTTGACAGCCTCATCATCGGAACCAGTTCCCATACCGGCCATGAGACGACCCATTCTTCGGCGCCGACCACATACGACTTCATTGGCCCGGATCGTCGATTTCATCGGAATTTTCCCGACGGGGGAGGTGTCGATGAATGACAGACCGTTCTATGTCCTGCTCGGCCCGGACGGTGCCGGCAAGTCCTCGGTGATGGCGGAGATTGAGCACCGGCTGCCGACATGGCGGACGCTTTCCACGGACGATGCATTCGTCGGACCTGAGCACGAGCTTGTGACCCGACTACGGCACGAGATGGTCGGGGAAGTCCTGCCGCATCTTGGAGAGTCGTACTCCGCTGATTTCATGGCCGCTCTCCTCCAGACGGCCGTGATCCATCTGAAGGACGAGATCGAGCGTCAGGACGACGGCGTTCCCGTGGTGGTGGACTCCTACTACTACAAGATCCTTGCGAAGTGCCGGCTGGCCGGGGTCGAGGAAAACCCCATGTACGCCTGGTGGCGCTCGTTCCCGCAGCCGTGCGCCGTGATCTACCTGGACGTCTCCCCCAGGTCCGCGTGGCGGCGTTCGGGCGAGGGAGCGCGGCTCAACGCTCTGGAGCACTTCGGCGAGTTCCCCGAATGGCAGGGTTTCGAGGATTACCAAGAGAGCCTTCGCAAACTGATGCTGGAAGAGATAAGGGAATTACCCGTGACCATCATCAAGGAACAGCCGAGTGCGGCCCACACGGCCGACGCCGTGGTGGAGGTGCTCACTTCGTGACCGCACACATAGGCTGGGCGGCCCCCGGGCACCCGGACCGCTACCGGCAGCGGGTATTCGCCGAACGCGCCCGGCTCGGTGAGGCGCTCACCGATATGCGAGGGCAGCAGCAGCGCGTTCTCGCCGACCTCGTCGACTTCAACTCGGGCACCGAGTTCGGCAAGCAGTACGGCTTCGACCGAATACGTGACATCGACGACTTACGCAAAGCCGTTCCCATCCAGGATTACGCCGCCCACGCGCCACTGATCGAGCGAACGGCGGCGGGTGAGCCGAACCTGCTGACCGCCGACCGGCCGGTCGTATACTTCACCAGTAGCGGTAGCACCGGCGCCCACAAAAAAATTCCCATCACCCCGCGGTTCATGAGAACCACCTTCTTCCCGTTCTACTACGCGGCCTGGGCGCCCCTTCTCGAGAGCTTTCCCGACGTCGCGCAGCGGCCCGACGCGGTTCTGAACCTCAAGCACGACCCGCTCTCCGCGCCTCCCACGACGGCTGGCGGGCAGCCTCATGTCGGCGCCAGCCAGGTCGACTTCGGTGAGAAGTTCGGTGAGCCGCTCTCGGCCGAACTCGGCACCGCGGCCCCCTGGGCCGCTCTCCCGGTGGATGTCGCGCCCGACGACCACCTGGAGAAGATGTACCTGAGGCTGCGGCTGGCGGTGCAGAGCGACGTGCGCTGCCTCATCGGGATCAACCCGGCCATGATCGCGGCCGTCCCGTACCAGCTCAATCTGTGGTGGGACCGGATCGTCCGGGAGGTGCGGGACGGCACCCTGGGGGGCGTTCCGTACGGCAGCCCCGACCCGCGCCGGGCGGCCGAACTGGAGCAACTCGCCGCCTACTTCGGTGTCGTGAACCCATCCCACGTATGGCCCCGGATCCGGGCACTGTTCGGCTGGACGACCGGTGTGGCGTCCCTCTACCTGCCCGCACTGCGTGAGCGGTTCGGCGCAGGCGTACAGGCCCTGCCGGCGCCCGTCGCGGCGTCCGAGGGGCCGGTCGGGGTGCCACTGGACCGCCACGGCTCCGCCGGGACTCTCGTGGTGTCGGCGGCCGTGTACGAGTTCGTGGACGCCGACGCCGATCTCGCGGCTGACACCCAGACCCTGCTGCCGCACGAACTGGAGGTGGGGCGCGAGTACCACGTGGTCTTCAGTCATGTCGGCGGGCTCTACCGATACGCCGTCGGCGATGTCGTCCGGGTCGAGGACCTGGTCGACGGCGTGCCGCGTGTGGCGTACGCGGGCCGGGCCAATCGTTCCGACGCGGTCGGTGAGCGGCTGCGCGAGTCCCAGGTCGTACGGGCCCTGCGAACCGCCCTCGACGCCACCGGCCTCGGTGTCTCCAACGTCGCCTGCCGCGTCGAACGTCAGGCGGAGGCCTCGCACTACGTCTTCGCGGTGGCCCCGCACACCTCCTGGCAGGACGCCGAGTCCAGCCGCGTCGCGGTTCTGCTCGACGCCGCTCTCCAGCGGGAATCCGCCGACTATCGGCGAGTCCGTGCGGACCGGCGGCTCTCCGCCCCCGCGCTCCGGCTCCTCGACCCCTCCGCCTTCCACCAGGACTGGCACGCCGCGGTAGGGAGCGGGATCCGCCCGACCCAGGTCAAGGACCGGCTCTTCAGGCAGGACGACCGCCTGTGGCAGCGCCTGACCGGCACGACCCCGGCCTGACCCGTGCCGAGGCCCCGGCCTGCCCCGTACCGAGAGACGCCGGCCTGACCCGTACCACGAGACGCCGACCTGACTCGTACCACGAGCCCCCCGCCTGACCCGTACCGAAAGACCCCTGCCTGACCCGTACCGAGAAACGAGGCACTTCGATGACCGACCTTCTGAACCCGGTGGAGCGGACCGCGTTACTCACCGCCGCCTTGCGCGCCGCCGAAACCCTGCGTGAGGACCGCCTGTACGAGGACCCCTACGCGGCCAGGCTCGCCGGAGAAGCCGGCCCGCAGCTGCTCGCCGAGGTGCACGCGGCGACCTTCCCGCCCGACCGGCCCCGGTCCCTTCCCAGCACTCCCGATTACAACGCGATCCGCACCCGGTTCTTCGACGACTTCCTCGTGGGCGCGGCGCAGGACCGGCAGATGAACCAGATCGTGCTGGCTCCCTCGGGCATGGACTCCCGGGCCTACCGCCTCTCCTGGCCCGACCACGTACGCTATTTCGAGGTCGACCGGCCGGCCGTCCTGGACTTCAAGAGCGAGCGGCTCCAGGGAGTCGCCCCGCGCGTGGCCCACCGGACGGTGGCCGTGGACCTCACCGCGGACAACTGGGAAAGCCAGTTGGTCGACGCCGGATACGACCCGACGCTGCCGTCCACCTGGCTGCTCGAAGGGCTCCTCTACTACATCCCCGAACCGGACACCCACCGCATGCTGGAGCGGGTCGCCGCCATCACGGCGCCCGGCAGCCGGATAGCGGCCGATGTGGTCAACGCCGCCGCCCTGACCCTGCCGCACATGCGGGGGCTGCTCGACGTCTTCGCCAACTGGGGCTGCCCGTGGCTCTTCGGCACTGATGAGCCCGAGGACCTTTTCGACCGCTACGGCTTCAGCGTCGAGGCCAAGCAGCCCGGCGAGCCGGGTGCGGACTTCGGCCGCTGGCCGGACCCGGTCCCGCCACGCGACGTGAAAAATGTCCGCCGGGTCTTCTTCGTCCACGGGACACGTCGATGACCAGGCCGGCTGTGGTCGTGGGCGGGAGTATCGCCGGTCTCGCCACGGCTCTGGCGCTTGCTGAACGAGGCTTTCCGGTAAGGATCCTGGAGCGCTCGGCTCCCCCGCCCGAAGGCCCGGTCGGCAAGGCGGCCGAACTCTGGCAGCGCCCCACCGTCCCGCAGAGCGACCACTCGCACATCCTCACTTCGCTCGGGGTGCGAGTGCTGCGCCAGCGGGCCCCGCACCTGCTGGAGGCCGCCCAGGAGGAAGGAGCACGCCTTCTCGACCTCACCAGGGCGGCGCCCACGCGGACATTCGTCAAAGAGGCGGACGACCACGAGTTGGTTGCCCTGGCCGTCCGGCGCCCCGTCCTCGAATTACTGCTCTACCGCGCTGTGCGGGCCCTTCCCGGGGTGAGTTTCGACCACGGAACGACCGTACGTGGGCTGCTCCTGGACCCGGCCGGGTCCCGCGTCGCCGGTGTGGTGACGGATCGGGGCGAACGGGTGCCCGCACCGTTCGTAGTGGATGCCACCGGCTGGAAGGCAGCGGCCCTGACCTGGCTCAGGGAATCGAAAGTGCCGATCGGCGAAGACCTGGTCGGCGCCACGCAGTTACGTTGCTTCACCCGCTTCTACCGACTGACGTCACCAGGAGACCACTGGCCGGGGCCCCTCAACCGGGGCAACGCGGCAGGAGGCATCTGGGACCACTACGCGGCGGTCGTCCACCCTGCCGACAACGACACCTTCGCCATCGCTGTAGGGGCTCTCACCTCCGACCCGGCCACCACGATTCTGCGCGAACCCGCCGCCTTTACCGCCGCTGCCCGGATGTCCCCCTACGTGGCCGCATGGATCGAGGAGGGGACCGCGACGCCGCTGGCGGACGTACGCGCCATCACCATGCCGCCCAACATCCTGCGGTCCACGGCCCGCAGCGACCAGCGGCAGATCGCCGGACTGTTCGCCGTCGGCGACGCCGCCTGTGTCACCGACCCGCTCTTCGGCCGCGGCATGTCCCTCTCGCTCCAGCACGCCTTCCAACTGGCCGATCTCCTCGATACTCATCCGACGGTCGAGGAGGACCAGAGCGAGAGAGCCGTGCGACTGGCCGAGGAGGTCCATCGCCCGTGGTACGAGCAGGCCGTCCACGACAGCCGGGCGTACGGCGGGCTGTGGCGGGCCCGCGCCGAGGGAGTCGCACCGGCTCCGGTGCCACCCGCGGTTCCGGGCCGCCCCTCCATGGCGGACGTGGCCCGAGCCGCCGCGGTCGACGCCACCGTCTGGCGCGGCCTCCTGCGCGTCCTTATGGGCCTCGGCACCCCGGCGGAGATTCTCGACAGCGCCGCACTCCGGGACAGGGTGCGTGCCGCCCCCGCCGACGGTGTCCCGCTCGGCCCCCGGCCGCCGACCCGACAGGAACTGCTCGAGGCCATCGCGACCGGGACGGAGAGCTGATGGGCGCCACCCGCCGGAAAGTACTGCTGGCCCCGATCACCGTCACACCGTCCAAGCCGTTGACCCCGAGCCATCTCAAAGGCCTGCTCTGGGCAGACGTGATGTACCGTGCCACGGCTCAGGTGGCCGATGTGACGTACCGCTACAGCCACACGACGTACCACCCGACCGAACAGACCCTGGGCTTCTGGGAGTTCCTCGACCGGACCCGGGGCGACACCGACTACTCCTGCCTCTCGGAGGAGGAGATCGGTGAGCTGTACGTGCGCTACCGGGCTGAGGGGGCGATGCCCTCGGCCGAGATGGCCCCCTACGCCGAAGCCGTCGAGCACACCGACTACGTCCACCCGGCGGGGGCCCGCGTCCTGCGCCTGTGGACCGGCCACTACGAACGGCTCGGCCTGCACGATCCCGGACTGCTGGCACACCAGCCGCCCGGACTCGGCCTCCAGGAGATGATCGACGAACTGGTTGCCGACGAACTGGGTCTGGACCAGCGGGACTTGGGCGGACCGGTCTATCTCGATGCCACCCGGTTCGGCCTGCCCCTGCGGCAGATAGTCGCCGCTGACGGGCGCCCCAACTACCTCGCGTGCGCGTTGCGCGAACTGCTGCCGCTCGCAGCCGAGTACGACGAAGTCGTGCTGCTCTACGACCGCGAGCTGGACCCCGACTATCAGCTCCTGGAACGGGTTCTGACCCACAAGGGCACCCTCGTGCACCGGATCCCCATCGGCAGGGTGCCGATCGACGGGAAGATCACCTCTGCTCGGCAGGGCGGCTGGCACGACCACACGGTGAGCGCGCTGCTGCGCTCCGTCGGCGACGACCACGATCCCGCGACGCTACGGCTCGGCATGCGTCTGTACTTCATCGCCGGGCTCGGGCCCGGCCAGCAGGAGTCCTTCCGGTTCGATCTGCTCCGCAAGAGCCTGGGCCGCGCCCAGAAGCTGCTGCGGTCGGCCGAAGAAGCGCCGGAGAAGGGCGACCGAGGCGCCCTGTTCGGGCTGCTGGACAGGCATCGGCGCGGCCACACCCACATCGACCCGTACCGACTCACCTCGTCCCTGCTCGGCCGGGGAAACCGCGCTCCCGCCCGAGCCCTGCTGAGCACGGTGTTCCTATGACGTTCAGCCCTGATCTCCTGCTCACCGTGGCCGCCGAGCGGCTGCGGGTGGCGCGGCCCGAGTTGGCCGCGCGCCTCGACCTGTCCACCTCCGAGGCGGTTCAAAGGGCCAAGGCCACCCTCGCGGGGGAGGAGGCGGACAGGCCGCACGACGGCGCTGCCGTTGTCATGGTCGTCGGCCACTTCTCCCTTCCTAACTGGGTGCGGGAGACCTGTCGCTTCGCCCTCTCGGTGCCGGCGGGCCGGGCCAAGCCGTGGCAACGCTCGTTCACTCGCACCCTCTTCCTGGCGGGCCGGCCGAACAACCTCAAGGAGAGATTCACCTTCGACCACATCGCCGACGACGGGTCGACGGCCTGGATCGGGCCCGCTCCGGACGAGGCCACCACCGCACTGCGCCGGTTGCTCAAGTCGTTCGACGGCACGCGGGAGTTGGCCGCTTGGGCCCCGACCACCGTGGTGATACCCGTACCCGTCGGCGCACGGTCCGCCGGTCGCCATCCGGTCTACCGCGACCTGTACATCGCCACCGCGGGGGTGACCGTCTCCGACGTACTCATCCAGGTCAACCACCTGCTCGCCGAGGCCGTGTTGGACGGGCTGATCCATCCGGGCGACCGGCTGACCCTGCGTTCCGTGCCGCGCCTGGCCGGCCTTCCCATGCGGTTCGCCGCGCTGCGCGTCGACACCGATACCCACCGGCCCCACGAGCTTCGTGCCTACGCCGGACTGACCGAGGAGATCTGAAGATGCCCGCCCCCCGTACCGCTGCGACACCCGACGCCACGCGCCCCTTACGTTTCGGCATCCACGGCTCGCCGCACCTGGCTACCCGCATCATCACCGCCGCGGGCCATGAGCTGACGGAGGTCGAGTTCGTCCCGTACGACGTCGCCGACCCGTTCGGCCCGCTGCGGGAGCGCTCCCTGGAGATCATGATCGTCAAATACGGACTACAGGAACCGGACATCGCCGTCAGCCGGCCCGTGAGCTTCGACGGCCGAGCCCTGATCGTCTCCGCCGACCACCCGCTCGCCGAGCGAGAGACCGTGTCGGTCGAGGAGGCCGCGCGGTACGACGCCTTCAGCTGCCCGGGGGACTTCCCTCCGTACGTCTGGGACAAGGTGGTGCCGCCGCGCACCCCCGGCGGAACCGTGATCCGGCGCGTCCACCCCATGACGACGGTGGAGGCGATGACCGAGATACTCGCCCGCACGACGGCCGTCCATGTGTCGTTCCAGTCACTGGAATCGATCCTGCCACCCCACATCAAGGCGGTTCCGGTCCACGACCTGCCGCCCGCACCCGTGACGCTCGCCTGGCTGCGTGACGTGGCGCTGTCCCCACGGGCAGCCGCCCTGGTCGCCGACGCGGAGCGCGGTGCGCTCGTCGAGGGGGCCGCGCGATGAAGCGGAACCACGACGTACCCGTCGTCCTGCTGCACGCCCTGCCGTTCAGCTCTGCCATGTGGCAGGAACAGGCAGCGGCGCTGCGTGCGCGCGGGCATACGGTCATCACGCCCGACCAGCGCGGATTCGGCACCGTGCCGCTGGGAAGCGCGCAGCCCTCCCTCGACACCGTGGCCGACGACCTCGCGGTACTCCTCGATGAGCGCGGCATCGACCAGGTCACGCTCGTCGGCTGCTCCATGGGCGGCTACACAGCGATGGCCTTCCTGCGACGCTATCCCCACCGCGTCCGCGCCCTCGCGCTGCTCGCCACCCGAGCCACCGCCGACAGCCCCCAAGCGGCCGCCGAACGCCTGAAGTTCGCCGATCTGATGCTCGACGACGCCACCCGCGACCACGTGGTGGCCCGCACCACACCGCTCCTCCTCGGCGCCACTACCAGGGCCCGGCGCCCCGATCTGGTCGACCAGATCCTGACGATGGCGAAGGCTGCGGCGCCCGAGGCGGTGGCCTGGGCGCAGCGTGCCATCGCGGCACGCCCCGACTCGCTCCCCGTTCTGCGGAGCGCGGACGTGCCTGCCGTGGTCGTCACCGGTGAGGAGGACGAACTCGTCGCGTTGGAGGAGGCGATGAGCACGGCCGACGCTCTGCCGAGAGGGCGGCTCATCACCGTCCCGGGTGCCGGGCATCTCCAGCCGCTGGAGGCACCGGACTACGTCACGGACCTGCTCACCACACTGCTCGACGACGCCGCGACAGCGGACGGGAAGAGGTAGCACGCATGCCGACGAAAGACCATGCCTCGTGGGGGTACGCCGCATCGACTGGTCTGGGTTTCACTCATGAGGAGATCGTCGAAGCCCACTTCAAGGCCTGCGAGGTCCAGTACCGGGCGGCACTGGAGCAAGCCGGTATCCGGGCCGGATGGCGCGTGCTGGACGCGGGCTGCGGCAGCGGCACCTTCCTGCCCTGGCTGGCCGACCTCGTCGGCTCCCGTGGCCACGTGACGGCCATCGACCTCGCTGAGGAGAACGCATCGCTCGCCGCCGAGCGCATGCGCGGCAGCCGGTCCGGCTGCTCCTTCGATGTCCAGCAGGGGGATCTGCGCAAGCTGCCGTACGAGGACGACACCTTTGACGCGGTCTGGTGCGCGAACACCACGCAGTACCTGGATGATGATGAACTCGACACGGTCCTCGCGGAGTTCAGCCGGGTGGTCCGGCCGGGCGGGGTGGTGGCGATCAAGGATCTCGATGCCTCCCTGATCACCGCGCGCCCCGCGGACCCCTTCTTGTTCACGGACTTCTTCCGGCACGCGTCCAGCACGCCCGGCTACGCCCGGCAGCTGCTGCGCACTCGCGATCTGCACCGCTGGCTCGACAAGGCGGGCCTGGTTTCGGTGCGGCAGAAGACGATGCTGATCGAACACCATGCGCCACTGCGGCCCGCTGCCCAGCGGTTCTACGCACTTGCCTGCGCCCGCATCGCCCAGCAGGCCACCGACCTGGGGCTCCAGGGAGACTGGCAGCCCTTCCTGGACCCGGACAGCACGGACCATCCCCTGAGCCACCGGCACGGTTACATCAGCGAGGGCAACACGGTGGCCGTGGGCTTGGTCCCGCCCGCCGAGGACTGAGTGCCGCCGGTGACGGACTGCTCGGGGCCCGGGGCGAGGGCCCCGGGCCCCGAGCCCGTATCCACTGAACCGCTGAACCGCTGAACCGCTACTACGGAGCACTCTCTCCTCCCGCCGCTCAACAGCCCTGGCCACTCGATCGATTCTGGAGTTCGCCGATGCCCATTACCGCGTACTGCCCACCTGCCCCCGGTCGGGTTCCCCTCCTCGGCCACGGCCCCGCCCTGCTGCGGAGACCGCTGACGTTTTTCGAAGCGACACGGACCGCCGACCCACTGGTCCGAGTCGGGTTCGGGCCGGTCAGCGTGTTCCTGGCCAACGAACCGGCCCTGGTCCACCGCATCCAGGTGGACACCGACACCTTCGAACGAGGCCGCTTCTTCGAAGCGCTGGCCGGCAACTTCGGCAACCCGCTCATCGCGGCCAGCGGCCCGCTGCACCAACACCAGCGGCGTACGCTGAAGCCGCCCTTCAGCCGTCGTAGCGTCCGTGACTACACCGAAGTCATCGCCGACGAGACCGAGGCGCGCGTCGGCGGTTGGCAGGCCGGTCGGGCAGTGGCCGCCGACCAGGAGATTTCCGACCTGGTCGCGGCGGTGGTCATGCGCTGCCTGTTCAGCACCGAACTGAGCCATGCCACTGTGCGCGAGGTGCGGGAAACCATGGGCGCGATCTCTCGGCGGCTTCTCCCCCAGACCATCCTGCCGGCCGCCCTCGGCGCCATCCCCACCCCCGGTAACCGGCGCTTCACCGCTGCCGTAAACCGGTTCCATGCCACCGTCGACCAGCTGATCCGCGAGCGTCGTGCCGCCCCGGGGGAGCACCATGACGTCCTGAGCGCGCTCCTCGACTCCACGCACCCCGAGACGGGCGCTCACCTCACCGACGTCCAGATCCGCAGCGAGTTCCTCATCCTGCTCTTCGCCGCCCTCGAAACCACCAGCACCTCGCTGAGCTGGGCGGTCTTCGAGTCCACTGTGCGGCCCGAGGTGCAGCGGCGTCTCCAGGACGAGGCCGACCGCGTGCTGGGGGGCGGCCCGGTGACGTACGACAGGCTCACCGACCTGGTGTTCACTCGGAAGGTCATTGACGAGACGCTTCGGCTGCACGCCCCGATGCTGTCCACCCGCCGCGCCAAACGCGCCGTAACCCTCGCCGGGGTCGACATCCCCAAGGGCGCCGAGGTCGGCTACAGCCCGCGCGCCGTGCACCGGGCCGCAGACCTCTACGAGGCCCCGAGCGTCTTCGACCCGGACCGGGCAGGACCCGACGACGGGACCGACCGCCCGCGTGGCGCCTACTTCCCCTTCGGTACCGGACCGCACCGGTGCATCGGAGAACACCTTGCCTTGACCACCATGACGGTGATCCTCGCCTCCCTGGCTGCCCGCTGGGACCTCCGGATAGCGCCGGGCACCAGGCGGATCAGCGAAGTCAACAGCTCCCTGCCCCACCTCAGCAGCCTGCCGCTGCTTCCCACTTCCCGCGTCTGACCAAGGGGTTCGGAGGAGGCTGAGGCCGGGAACTGCCGGGAGTACGCACACCAACTCCCGCCCGGCTTCGGCCCGTCCGCGCCTCGGCCGCGGCCACGAGGCCCGAACCGGCACCGCGGAAGCGATGACCCGGTGGTCGCGTCGTTCAGCGGTGCCAGGCGGATACGACTGCTACGGCCTGGTCGATGTTGAGGCGGGGGTCGCAGACGGTGGTGTAGCCCACCGGGTCGAGGAGGTCATCG
>NZ_JODF01000071.1:0-33549 GCF_000717945.1 Streptomyces sp. NRRL S-920 | reverse complement strand
GCGTTTGAACCAGTCGGGATGCCGGTCCCTGGCGGGCGTGTCCTCGAAGGTGTCCTGGACGGGCTCGTTGACGATCATGATGTGGGTGACCCTCCGATCAACGGTGAGGACGGTCGCAGGACCCGGAAGATGTGCGCGGGCGCACGGCCCGGTTCGAGGCGCACATAGTTGGCCCTGCCCCAGTGATAGGTCTCGCCGGATAGCTCGTCGCGCACCGGCACGGTCTCGTGCCATTCCAGGCCGAGTTGCTGCATGTTCAACGAGACCGTGGCCTCCTGGGTGTGGTGGGGGTCGAGGTTGGCCACCACCAGAACCGTGTTCGAACCGTGCGTGTCCGTGGCGGTCTTCGAGTAGGCGATCACCGCTTCCTTGTCGGTGGGGTGGAAGTGCAGGTCCCGCAGTTGCTGGAGTGCGGGGTTGGCCCGCCGGACGCGGTTCAGCTCGGTGATCAGCGGGGCGATCGTGACGCCCGTGCGGGCCGCGGACTCCCAGTCGCGGGGGCGTAGTTGGTACTTCTCCGAGTCCAGGTACTCCTCGCTGCCCGGCCGTACGGGGGTGTTCTCGCACAGCTCGAACCCGCTGTAGACGCCCCAGGTCGGCGAGAGCGTGGCGGCCAGCACCGCCCGCGTCTCGAAGGCCGGACGGCCGCCGTCCTGGAGGTAGGCGTGCAGGATGTCCGGGGTGTTCACGAAGAAGTTCGGGCGTAGGAAGTGCGCGGTCTCCCGGGACAACTCGGTGAGGTAGTCGGTGAGTTCGGTTTTGTCGTTGCGCCAGGTGAAGTACGTGTACGACTGCTGGAAGCCGATGGCCGCGAGGGTGTGCAGGAAGGCCTCGGCGAGGAAGATGACGTCCGGGTCGGTGCCGTTGATCCGGGCGATCACCTCCTCCCAGAACACGACCGGCTTGGTGTGGGGATTGTCGACACGGAATATGCGCACCCCGTGCCCCATCCAGAACCGCAGCAGCCGAACCGTCTCCGCGATCAGCCCCGGCATGTCCCGGTCGAAGGCGAGCGGATAGATGTCCTGGTACTTCTTCGGCGGGTTCTCCGCGTAGGCGATGGAGCCGTCCGCCCGGTGATGGAACCACTCCGGGTGCTTGTCCACCCACGGATGATCCGGCGAACACTGCAACGCGAAGTCCAGCGCGACCTCCAGACCCAGCTCATCCGCGCGCCGCACGAAGGCGTCGAAGTCGTCGAGGGTCCCGAGGTCCGGGTGGACCGCGTCGTGCCCGCCCTCGGGCGAGCCGATCGCCCAGGGCACGCCCACGTCGTGCGGTCCGGGGGAGAGCGAGTTGTTGGGCGACACCGGCGGCTCCCCCTCCCGGACCACCGCCCCCTCCGAGCGCGGGAAGAACTCGTACCAGGAACCGAACAGAGCCCGCCGCCGCTCCACCACGAGCGGGAACTCCGGGGAGGACGTGACCAGTTCACGCAGCGGATGCCGGGCGAGCACCGCCTCCACCTCGGGCGTGAGGGCCGCCGCGAGCCGGGCGGCCGGCGCGCGGTCCGTGTCGCGCAGCGCCTTCGCCGCGCCGAGTACGACGGCCCGCTCGGCCCGTGGCACTCCGGCGGCCGCGCGTTCATGGAGGCGGGCGCCCTCTTCGAGGACCAGGTCCGTGTCGAGGCCCGCCGGTATCTTGATCCGCGCGTGGTGCCGCCAGGTGGTGACCGGGTCGCCCCACGCCTCCACGGCGTACGTCCAGCGCCCCTCGGCGTCCGGCGTGACGTCCGCGCCCCACCGGTCGGTGCCGGGCGCCAGCTCCCGCATCGGGGTCCAGGGGCCGAAGCGCCCCTCGGGATCGCGCAGGACCACATTGGCGGCGACGGCTTCGTGGCCTTCGCGGAAGACCGTGGCGGTCACCTGGAACGTTTCACCCGGTACGGCCTTCGCCGGTTTTCGGCCGCAGTGGACGGCCGGACGAACGTCCAGAACGGGGATGGTCGGTTGCGGGGTCGAGCCAAGAGGCATGTCTGACCGCTCCTGTCCGCGTGCACGGATACGGGGGTGGGGAGAGGTTCCGCGGTGCGTGCCGGCCGCGGTGTGCCGGTGCGTACCGCAGGAGCCTTCCCACACTCTCCGGGTGGGCAATCCGGCGCTTTGTTAACTACTAGTGCGTAACGGCCCATGCAAGACCGGCCCCGCCGTACGGCGCCGAGCCGGTCCGAAAACACACTGTTCGGTACGGGGCAGGCGCATATGCCCCCCGGATTGTCGGTGCTGAACCACGCCCCCCCGCACCGCACTTGTGTCCCCGCCCCCACCGGCGGCTGGCGGATACTCACCCCGCACCCGGCGGCAACGCCCTTGCGGAGGCGGCCGAATCTCATGTGCCGTAGACCCCATGCCCGGCCACCCGACCCTCCCCACCACCCACGGCCCCGTCCGCGGCGCACGCCACGCACACGGCGCCCGCTTCCTCGGCATCCCCTACGCCGCGCCCCCCGTGGGCGACCTCCGCTTCGCACCGCCCACCGCTCCGACGCCCTGGCACCGGCCGCTGGACGCGGTCGCGTACGGGCCGACCGCGCAGCGCCGCCGGACCGGCGAGGGCGCCACGATCCCCGAGCCGTCGGTCCCCGGCGACGGCATCCTCAACCTGAACGTCTTCACCCCCGCCCCCGGCACCGCCGCGGGGCTCCCCGTCCTGGTCTGGATCCACGGCGGCTCCTACGTCGCCGGGTCCGCCGCCAGTCCCTGGTACGACGGGGCGGCCTTCAGCCGTGACGGCGTCGTCCTCGTCTCGCTCGGCTACCGGCTCGGCGTCGAGGGCTTCCTGCACCTCGACGACGCCCCGGACAACCGCGGCGTACGCGACTGGATCGCCGCCCTCCAGTGGGTGCGGGACAACATCGCCGCGTTCGGCGGCGACCCCGCGAAGGTCACCGTCGGCGGCCAGTCCGCGGGCGGCGGCGCCGTCCAGACCCTGATGGCGACCCCCGCCGCGCACGGCCTGTTCCGCGGGGCGATCGCCCTGTCCGCCTCGCTCATGGAACCGCAGGGGCGCCGGGCGGGGCTCGCCGTGTCCGAGCTGTTCACCCGGCGCACCGGCGTGCCCGCCACCGCCGCCGCGCTGCGCGACCTCACCGACGAGCGCGTCCTCGCCCTCCAGGACGCCACGAGCGCACCCGGCCCCGACCGCGCGGAACTCCCCGGCCTGCTCCTCGCGCCCTTCGCCGACGGCGAGCTGGTCCCGCGGCCCGTGCTCGGCGAACTCACCGAGGGCGGCCTCGGCGCGAACGTGCCGCTGCTGCTCGGCTTCACCAGGCAGGAGTTCAACTCCTTCGGCGGCCAGGAGCTGACCGACCTCGTCTTCCGCAGGCCGAACCTCGCGATCGCCGAGGCGCGTGCCGCGCGCGGCCGCCCCACGTGGCTCTATGAGTTCCGCTGGCCCTCACCCGCCCCGGGCAGCGGCCGAGGACTCGCCTTCCACTGCCTCGACCTGCCCTTCGCGTTCGACCTGCTCGACGCCGAGGGCGTCGCCGCGGCGGCGGGCCGGAACCCGCCGCGGCGACTGGCCGACGCGCTGCACGCCGCCCTCGTCGCCTTCGTCCGCGATCTCGACCCGGGCGAGGCATGGCCGCGCTACACCCGCGACCGCCGCGCCGTCCGGCTCTGGGAGGCCGCCCCACGCCTGATGGACGACCCGCTGCGGCCGGAACGGGAGGCCTGGTCAAGCTGAGCCGGCCCCGCCCCGGGCCCTCCGGCCGCCCACCGTGCGCCCTGTGCGCCGTGGTGACGGAAGAGGGCCACCGCTACCTTCGTGTCGCGTAGGTGGATATGTGCCGCATACCTGTGAACCCCTGTGGATCCCCGTGGACCCCCGCGAAACACCGCGAAGGTGGAGACCGTGAAGGCAATCCGTCGTTTCACCGTACGTCCCGTCCTTCCCGACCCCCTCGGTCAGCTCGCCGAGCTGGCCCGCAATCTGCGCTGGTCCTGGCACCCGCGCACCCGCGAACTCTTCATGTCCGTCGACCCGGTGCTGTGGGAGGCGTCGGGCTGCGACCCGGTGCGCCTCCTCGGCGGCGTACCGTCCGCGCGGCTCGCCGAACTCGCCCGCGACGAGGACTTCCTGCGGCGGCTCGCCGAGGCCGCGGACGAACTACGCGAATACGTCACCGGAGACCGCTGGTACCAGGAGCAGACCGGGGGGTACGGACAACTGCCGCGCGCCGTCGCGTACTTCTCCCCGGAGTTCGGCATCACCGCCGCCCTGCCCCAGTACTCCGGCGGCCTCGGCATCCTCGCCGGGGACCACCTGAAGGCCGCGAGCGACCTCGGCGTCCCGCTCATCGGCGTCGGACTGCTCTACCGCCACGGCTACTTCCGCCAGTCGCTCTCCCACGACGCCTGGCAGCAGGAGCACTATCCGGTCCTCGACCCGGACGAACTCCCCCTCTCCCTGCTCCGCGAGAACGACGGCAGCCCCGCCCGGGTGGCGCTCGCCCTGCCCGGCGGGCGCTCGCTGCGCGCCCACGTCTGGCAGGCGCAGGTCGGCCGCGTGCCCCTGCTCCTGCTCGACTCCGACGTCGAGGAGAACGCCCCCGGAGAACGCGACGTCACCGACCGGCTCTACGGCGGCGGCAGCGAACACCGCCTCCTCCAGGAGATGCTCCTCGGCATCGGCGGGGTGCGCGCCGTACGGACGTACTGCCGGCTGACCGGCCACCCCGAGCCCGAGGTCTTCCACACCAACGAGGGGCACGCGGGCTTCCTGGGGCTCGAACGCATCCACGAACTGGCGCTCCAGGACGTCGGGTTCGACGCAGCCCTCGAAGCCGTCCGCGCCGGGACCGTCTTCACCACCCACACGCCCGTCCCCGCGGGCATCGACCGCTTCGACCGCGAGCTGGTCGCCCACCACTTCGGGCCCGCCGCCGAGCTGCCCCGCATCGACGTCGGCGACATCCTGCGCCTCGGCATGGAGACCTACCCCGGCGGCGAGCCCAACCTCTTCAACATGGCGGTGATGGGCCTGCGCCTCGGCAGCCGCGCCAACGGAGTGAGCACCCTCCACGGCTCGGTGAGCCGGGAGATGTTCGGGGGCCTGTGGCCCGGCTTCGACCCGGAGGAGGTCCCGATCACCTCCATCACCAACGGCGTGCACGCCCCGACCTGGGTCGCCCCCGAGGTCCTCGCGCTCGGCGCCCGCCAGATCGGCGAGCGGCGCACCGAGGACGCCCTGTCCGTGGGCGGCTCCGACCGCTGGGACGCGGTGGCCGACATCCGCGACGCCGACATCTGGCAGCTGCGCCGCACCCTGCGCGAGCAGCTGGTCCACGAGGTCAGGCGGCGCCTGCACGCCTCCTGGCGGCAACGCGGCGCCGCCACCGCCGAGCTGGGCTGGATCGACGAGGTCCTCGACCCGGACGTCCTCACCGTCGGCTTCGCGCGCCGCGTCCCCTCGTACAAGAGGCTGACGCTCATGCTGCGCGACCGGGACCGGCTCATGGAGCTGCTCACCCACCCCGAGCGGCCCCTCCAGATCGTCGTCGCGGGCAAGGCGCACCCGGCCGACGACGGCGGCAAGCGGCTCATCCAGGAGCTGGTGCGCTTCACCGACGACCCGCGCGTACGCCACCGGATCGTGTTCCTGCCCGACTACGGCATGGCGATGGCGCAGAAGCTCTACCCGGGCTGCGACGTGTGGCTGAACAACCCGCTCAGGCCCCTGGAGGCGTGCGGGACCTCCGGGATGAAGGCGGCCCTCAACGGCTGCCTCAACCTGTCCGTACTCGACGGCTGGTGGGACGAGTGGTTCGAGCCCGACTTCGGCTGGGCCATCCCCACGGCGGACGGCGCCGCCACCGACGACGACCGCCGCGACGACCTGGAGGCCGCGGCCCTCTACGACCTCCTGGAGCGCCGCATCGCCCCCCGCTTCTACGAGCGGGGCCCCGAGCAGCTGCCCGACCGGTGGATCGAGATGGTCCGCAGGACGCTGACCCGGCTCGGCCCGAAGGTCCTCGCGGGCCGCATGGTCCGCGAGTACGTGGAGGAGCTGTACGCCCCCGCCGCCCGCGCCCACCGCGCCCTCGACGCCACGGCGGCCGGTGAACTGGCCGCCTGGAAGACCCGGGTGCGGGCCGCGTGGCCGCGCGTGGCCGTCGACCACGTGGAGGCGTCGGCGACCGGCGCCACCGCCGAACTGGGCTCCACGCTGGCCCTGCGGGTGCGCGTGCACCTGGGTGAGCTGACGCCGGACGACGTGGAGGTGCAGGCCCTCGCAGGCCGCGCGGACCCCGAGGACCGCATCAGCGGGGCCACACCGGTGCCGCTGAAGCCCGTCGGCGGGCTCGACCAGGAGGGGCGGCGCGTGTACGAGGGGCCGCTGGCGCTGGACCGGACGGGGTCGTTCGGGTACACGGTGCGGATTCTTCCGGCGCACCGGCTGCTGGCCGGCGGCGCCGAGCTGGGGCTCGTGGCGGTGCCGTCGGAGGCCACCGGCGAGGCGGCCGGGGTGCTGATGAGGTGACGACGAAAGGGGCGGCGTCCTTGGTCGGACGCCGCCCCCCTCTTTACGCCATTGGTTACTTGACGTTCACGGCCTTCCAGGCCGCCGCCACGCGCTTGTACTCGGTGGAGTTCGCGCCGTACAGGTCCTTCGCGGCGCTGAGCGTGCCCTTGCGGGCCGCCTTGTAGTTGGTGGTCGACGTGAAGTACGTCGTCAGGGCCTTGTACCAGATCTTCTCGGCCTTGGCGCGGCCGATGCCCGTGACCTTGGTGCCGTCGAAGGTCGGGGAGTTGTAGTTCACGCCGTTGATCCGCTTCTTGCCGCTGCCCTCGGACAGCAGGTAGAAGAAGTGGTTGGCGATGCCCGAGGAGTAGTGGACGTCCACGTTCCCGGCGCCGGCACTCCAGTAGTCCAGGGAGCCGCCGTCCTTGGAGGGCTTGTCCATGTACCGCAGCGGGGTGCCGTTGCCGTTGATGTCGATCTTCTCGCCGACGAGGTAGTCGCCGACGTCCTTGGGGTTCTTGGCCTTGAACTCCACGGCGGCGGCGAAGATGTCCGAGGTGGCCTCGTTGAGGCCGCCGGACTCACCGCTGTACTCCATGTTGCCGGTCGCGGAGGTGACGCCGTGCGTCATCTCGTGCGCCGCGACGTCGATCGAGGTGAGGGGCTTCTTGTTGCCCTCGCCGTCGCCGTACGTCATGCAGAAGCAGCTGTCGTCCCAGAAGGCGTTGACGAAGTTGTTGCCGAAGTGGACGCGCGAGGTCGCGCCCTTGCCGTCGCCGTTGATGCCCTTGCGGCCGTGCGTCGACTTGTAGTAGTCCCAGGTGAGCTGGGCGCCGTAGGCGGCGTCGACACCGGCGGTCTGCGCGCTCGACGGCTTGCCGTTGCCCCAGATGTCGTTGGCGTCCTTGAAGAGCTTGCCCGCCCCATTCTCCGCGTGCTTCAGGTCGAAGGTGCGGTGGCCGCCGCGGGCCTTGTCGGTCAGCTCGTAGCCGCTCGCCGTCTTCTTCGAGCCGACGGTGACCTTGCCGCTGTACTGGCTGTTGCCGGTGCCGTTCTCGATGTCCTGGTACTGGTACAGCTTCTTGCCGGTCGCGGCGTCCGTGATGACGTGCAGCCTGCTGGGCGTGCCGTCCTGCTGCACACCGGTGACGACCGTCTCGTAGGCGAGGACGGGCTTGCCGGAGGCGGCCCAGATCACCTTGCGCGGGGCCTGCGCGTCGGCGTCGGCCGTCTTCGCCTTCGCGGCGCTCGACTCGGCGGACTTCGCGACGGAGGACTTGGGCAGTCCGGCGTCGGTGGAGGCGACCTTCACGCTCGCCTCGGTCGCCTTGGTGACACCCTTCAGCGCGCCGCTCCTCGCGGTGTGCACGACGAGGTCGCCGCCGAGGACCGGCAGGCCGTCGTAGGTGCGCTCGTAGCGGGTGTGGGTGGTGCCGTCGCGGTCCTTGATGACATCGCGGACGACGAGCTTCTCCTTGGCGCCGAGGCCGATCCGCTCGGCGGTCGCGCCCTTGTCGGCGTTCGCGTCCTGGAGCAGGCCGGCCCGGGCGGACACCGAGAGGGCGGCGGGCGCGCCGGCGGGGGCGGACTCCTTGTCCGGCTCCGGCTGGGCGGAGGCGCCGGTGGTCAGTCCGGCGGTGAGCAGCGCACCGGCGGCGACGGCGGTGGCGATCGTGAGGGTCGAACGTCTACGGGATATGCGGGAGATCTGGGTGGACACGCGGGCTCCTTCTGTGGGGGACCTGGGTGGCATGGGGCGCCGCCCAGGGCAGGCAACACGTGGTGCGGGTGTGCAGCGAGGTGCTGAACGTGCAGTGTGTTGCGGGGAAGAGTGTCATTCGGGCCAGGTACATGTCAGGACTTTGGCTGGATATTGGCCGGAAATGGCCCGCTGAGCGATGGTCAACATACGCAATGCGAACGGCCCGCCAACGGCCGGGGTGGCAAAAGCGCGCCGCCCCGGGGAGTTGACTCACCCGGGGCGGCGCCGTTCTCACGCGGGACGGCAGGTCTACGGGAAGGTGACCTTCCAGCTGTTGATGTAGCCGGTGTCCTGCGCGGCCTTGTCCTGGACCCGCAGCTTCCAGGTGCCGTTGGCCACCTCCGAGGAGGCGTTGACCGTGTAGGTCTCCTTGACGTTGTCCGCGGAGTCCGAACCACTGGTCGGCTTCAGCGGGTAGACCGTGCCGTCGGGGGCCACCAGGTCGACCTGGAGGTCACCGCGCCAGGTGTGCACGATGTCGACGCCGACCTTCAGGGCGCTCGGCGCGTTGCCGGTGCGTCCGGTGACGTTGACCGACGAGGTGACCGCGGCGCCGTTGTCCGGAATGGAGACGTCCGTGGTGTTCTCGAAGGAGGTGCCGCCGGGCTCCTCGCCGCCGGGGCGGGCGCCGACGTTCACGGCGGCCCAGGCGTGCGCCACGGCCTTGTACTCGGTGCTCGTCGTGCCGTACAGCTCACCGGCCACCGCGAGCGTCCCGGTGCGGGCCGCCGCGTAGTTGGTCGTGGTCGTGAACTTCGTGGTGAGCGCCTTGAACCAGATCAGCGACGCCTTGTCCCGGCCGATGCCGGTCACCGGCAGGCCGTCGGAGGTCGGCGAGTCGTACTGGACGCCGTTGATCTCCTTCTTGCCGCTGCCCTCGCTCAGCAGGTAGTAGAAGTGGTTGGCGACGCCCGAGGAGTAGTGGACGTCGATGTTGCCTATCCCGGAGTACCAGGAGTCCTTGGATGAACCGTCCTTGCTCGGCTTGTCCATGTAGCGCAGCGGGGTGCCGTTGCCCCGGATGTCGATCTTCTCGCCGACGTTGTAGTCGCCGACGTCCTGCGCGTTGTTGGCGTTGAACTCGACGGCCGCCGCGAAGATGTCGGAGGTCGCCTCGTTCAGGCCGCCGGACTCGCCGCTGTACGTCATGTTGCCGGTCGCGGCCGTCACGCCGTGCGTCATCTCGTGGGCCGCCACGTCGATGGACGTCAGCGGCTTGGCGTTGTTCTCGCCGTCGCCGTACGTCATGCAGAAGCAGGCGTCCGACCAGAAGGCGTTGACGTAGTTGTTGCCGTAGTGGACCCGGGAGTACGCGCCGACACCGTCGCCGCGGATGCCGCTGCGGCCGTGCACGTTCTTGTAGTAGTCCCAGGTGAGCGCGGCGCCGTAGTGGGCGTCGGCGCCGGCCGTCTCCAGGTTGGAGGGCAGGCCGTTGCCCCACACGTCGTCGGCGCCCGAGAAGAGGGTGCCGGTGCCCGACGTGCCGCGGTTCAGGTTGTACGTCTTGTGGTTGCCGCGGGCGGTGTCGGTGAGGGTGTAGTTCGACCCCGACTGAGCGGTACCCAGGGGCACTTGGCCGCTGTACTGGGTGTTGCCGGTGCCGTTCTCGATGCCCTGCCACTGGAAGAGCTTCTTGCCGGTGGCGGCGTCCGTGACGACGTGCAGCTCGTTGGGGGTGCCGTCGTGCTGGAGGCCGCCGACCACGGTCTCGTACGCGAGGACCGGCTCACCCTTGGCCAGCCAGACGACCTTGCGCGGAGCCCGGTCCGCGTCGGTCTTCTTCGAGCCCTCGGCCTTCGCGGCGGCCAGCGCCTGCTTCTCCGCGGCCGACGCCTTGACCTCGGCGCTCATGTCGATGCCCTTGAGGCGTGCCTTCGCGGCCTTGGTGACGCCCTCGGTCTTCCCCGACTTCGCGGTGTCGACGACCAGGTCGCCGCCGAGGACGGGCAGCCCGTCGTAGGTGCGCTCGTAGCGGGTGTGGACCGTGCCGTCACGGTCCTTGGTGACATCGCGGACGACGAGCTTCTCCTTGGCGCCGAGGCCCAGGTCCTTGGCGGTGTCCGCCTTGGTGGCGTTGGCGTCGCGCAGGAGCTGAGCGCGCTGGGCGGGGGAGAGCTTGGCGGCGAGCGCGCCGGGGTCGACCTTGCCGAGCTTCTGGGCGGGGGCCTTGGCGGCGGCCGACCACGGGTCGTCGGCCGAGGCGGGGGCCGCCTGAACGGCGACGGCCAGCAGGGCGGCGACGGCGGAGAGGGCGCCGGCCGCGGCGACACGTCTGTGGGAGGTGCTTCTCAACACGGACTCCTTCTGCGCGGCCGCGGGGGTGCGCGGCCAGAGCTACCGAACGGCTGGATCGCTGTCCGGGCAGAGCAAGGCGGAACGCAGAACTGGGCGGTGCACATGGGGTGTTGCGTGTGGGGAACCGCTGGCCGCCCCACGTTGTTGAAAGCCGTGCGGCGGTTGAGGGGAAGAGTGGCACCGGAGCCGGTCGTATGTCAGGGGCGCATCAAGAGTTGGCTGGAATTAGTCCGTTGGCCGGTGTGGAACGTTCACTATGCGGAGCTTGGGGGGAGGGGGTGGCGGGGATCTCGGGCCGGGGCGCCCGCGCGGGGGTGGAGGGTCACCGTCAGCTCACCACGCTCTCCCGCCACGCCCGATGCAACCCCGCGAACGAGCCCGAACCCGCGATGAGTTCAGCGGGGCTGCCGTCCTCCACCACGCGGCCCTGTTCCATCACCAGTACCCGGTCCGCGATCTCCACCGTGGAGAGGCGGTGGGCGATCACCACCGCCGTGCGGCCGCGCAGCACCGTGTGCATCGCGCGCTGCACGGCCCGCTCGCCGGGGATGTCCAGGGAGCTGGTCGCCTCGTCGAGGATCAGGACCGCCGGGTCGGCGAGCAGGGCCCGGGCGAAGGCCACCAGCTGGCGCTGGCCCGCCGAGATCCGGCCACCCCGCTTGCGTACGTCCGTGTCGTAGCCGTCCGGCAGCGACGCGATGAAGTCGTGGGCGCCGATGGCCTCGGCGGCCTGTTCGATCTCCTCGCGGGTGGCGTCGGGGCGGCCGATCGCGATGTTCTCGGCGACGGTTCCGGAGAACAGGAACGCCTCCTGCGTCACCATGACGACCCCGCGCCGCAGCTCGGTCCCCGACAGTTCGCGCAGGTCGACGCCGTCCAGCAGGACGCGGCCCGCCGTGGGGTCGTAGAAGCGGGCGAGCAGCTTGGCCAGCGTGGACTTGCCCGCGCCGGTCGAGCCGACCACGGCGACGGTCTGCCCGGCGGGCAGCGTCAGATCGAAGCGGGGCAGGACCTCGCCGCCCGTGCGGTAGGCGAAGCGCACCCCGTCGAAGCGCACCTCGCGGCCCGGGTGGCCGGACTCGCGGACCGGCAGCGGCCGCGCGGCGGACGCCTCCGGCTCGGGCACGGCCGGGGTCTGGGCCAGCAGCCCCGCCACCTTCTCCAGGGAAGCGGCCGCCGACTGGTAGGAGTTGAGGAACATGCCGAGCCGGTCGATCGGGTCGTACAGCCGCCGCAGATACAGCACGGCCGCCGCGAGGACGCCGAGCGCGAGCCCGCCGTCCGCGACGCGGTGCGCGCCCCACAGGACGATGGCGGCGACGGCGACGTTGGCGACCAGCCGCGAGCCGACGACGTAGCGGGCCATCTCCAGCATGGCGTCGCCGTTGCTCCGCTCGTGCCGGCGGTTGAGGACGGCGAACTCCGCGTCGTTGGCCCGCTCCCTGCGGAAGGCCCGCACCGGCCGGATGCCGTTCACCGTCTCCGCGAACTTCACGATGACGCCGGCGATCGCGGTCGAGCGGTTGCGGAACATCGCCCCGGCCCGCCGCTGATAGAGGCGTACGAGGAGGTAGAGCGGCACGAAGGACGCCACCGCCAGCGCGCCGAGGCCCAGATCGAGCCAGAGCAGCATCGCCGAGATGTAGACGAACGACAGCAGGACGGTGATCAGTTCCTGGAGTCCCTCGCTGAGCAGCTCGCGCAGCGACTCCACGTCGGTGGTGGAGCGGGAGATCAGCCGCCCCGAGGTGTACCGCTCGTGGAAGTCGACGCTGAGCGCCTGCGCGTGCCGGAAGATGCGGCCGCGCAGATCGAGCAGCACGTCCTGGTTGACGCGCGCGGAGGCGACGATGAACGCGTACTGGAGGGCGCCCGACGCGCCCGCGCAGAGCAGATAGCCGACGGCGATCGCGATCAGCGGGCCGTAGTCGTCGGCGCGCACGGCGGGTACGCCGCGGTCGATGGCGTACGCGACGAGCAGCGGGCCCGCCTGCACGACGGCCTGCTGTACGAGCAGCAGGACGGCGGCGAGGGCGACGCGGGCGCGCAGCGGGGAGAGCAGCGAGCGCAGGAGGGCGCGGGTGGCGCCGGGCGGCGTGGGCAGGTCGTCCTTGTCGAAGGGGTCGTCCTCCGCGACGGCCGGCTTGTCCGGTACGGGGGGTTCCGTGCGGCTGTCCGCGGGCGGGGTGAGGTCGTGCGCCGCCCGCGGCCGATCCGGCTCCCGCTCCGGCTCGGGCCCCGTGCTCCGTGGCGTGGACGTCGACGAGGTGGTCATCGGGCAGCCTCCTCGGCAGCGTGGTCGGCGCGGTTCCCGGTCTCGGCGCCCGACATCAGCCAGGCGTACTCCGCGTTCTCCCGCAGCAGTTCCTGGTGCGTGCCGACGGCGGCGACGCGTCCGCCGGACAGCAGGGCGACGCGGTCGGCGAGCTGCACCGTGGAGGGGCGGTGGGCGACGATCAGCGCGGTCGTGTCCGCGAGGACCCGCCGCAGCGCCGCCTCCACCAGCGCCTCCGTATGGACGTCCAGCGCGGAGAGCGGGTCGTCGAGGACCAGGAAGCGGGGGCGGCCCACCACCGCGCGGGCCAGGGCGAGGCGCTGGCGCTGGCCGCCGGACAGGCTCAGGCCCTGCTCGCCGACCTGGGTGGCGGTGCCCTGCGGCAGGCCGTGTACGAAGTCGGCCTGCGCCACGTCCAGGGCGCGGGCCAACTCGGCGTCCCCGGCGCTCTCCTCGGCACCCATCAGGACGTTCTCACCGACCGTCGCGGAGAACAGCGTCGGCTCCTCGAAGGCGACGGCCACCAGCGTGCGCAGCCGCTCGCGGTCCATCGCCGTGATGTCGACGCCGTCGAGGGTGATGCTCCCGCCGGTCACCTCGTGCAGCCTCGGCACCAGCGCGGTGAGCGTCGTCTTGCCGCTGCCGGTCGCGCCCACGAGGGCCATGGTCTCGCCGGGCCGGATGTGCAGGTCCACGTGGGCGAGGACCGGTGGCGCGTCCGGCGGGGCGTCGGGATACCGGAACTCGACGTCACGGAACCGCAGTCCACCGTCCCCACCGCCGGTGTCGCCGCCGTGGCGCCCGTCGCGCCCCTCGGCAGACGTCACCGCGTCGTCCTCCACCTCCGCGTCCATCACCTCGAAGTACCGCTCCGTGGCCGTCGCCGACTCCTGGCTCATCGCGAGCAGGAAGCCGATCGACTCCACCGGCCAGCGCAGCGCCAGCGCCGTCGACAGGAAGGCGACGAGCGTGCCCGCGGACAGGTCGCCGTCCGCGACCCGCACCGTGCCGAGGACGAGCGCCGCCCCGATCGCCGCCTCGGGGAGCGCCATGATGACCGCGTAGATCGCCGCGAGGATCCGCGCCTTGGCCAGCTCCGTGCCCCGCAGGGTGTGCGACAGCTCGCGGAAGGCCCGCGCCTGGCTGCGATGGCGGCCGAAGCCCTTGATGATGCGGATGCCGAGCACGCTCTCCTCGACGACCGTCGTCAGATCGCCGACCTGGTCCTGGGCCCGCCGCGCCACGGCGGTGTACCGCCCCTCGTAGTACGCGCACACGATCACCATCGGCGCCACGGGCGCGAGCAGCACGAGCCCGAGCGTGAAGTCCTGGCCCAGCAGGATGATCACGCCCACCACGATCGTCGCTCCGTTGACCAGCAGGAACGTCAGCGGAAAGGCGAGGAACATCCGCAGCAGCGACAGGTCCGTCGTGCCGCGCGAGAGCAACTGCCCCGACGCCCACCGGTCGTGGAAGGCGACGGGGAGCCGCTGGAGGTGGCGGAAGAGGTCCGCCCGCATCGACGCCTCCACGCCCGCCAGCGGCCGGGCGACGAGCCACCGCCGCAGCCCGAAGAGCAGGGCCTCCGCGAGGCCGAGCACCAGCAGCGCGAGCGCCCCGAGCCACACCCCCGCCTCGTCCCCCTCGGCCACCGGGCCGTCCACCATCCACTTCAGTACGAGGGGGAAGACAAGCCCCGTACAGGAGGCGATCACCGCGACGAACGCCGCGGTGATCAGGCGAGTTCGGACCGGGCGCACGTACGGCCACAGCCGCAGCAGCGTCCGGACGGTGGACCGCCCCTCGGCGGGTGCGTCGGCGGGCCCCTCGGCGGGCGCATCTGATTTCGACATCAGGAGCGAGCCTACGGATGACCACTGACAGCGCCCACCGAGTTTCGGAGGCATCCCGGGCTGAGGGCCCGCAATCTGCCAATACCGATCAGGCGGCTTCCCACAGCGCGGGCGTACCGGCCGGCTCCCAGCCGACCTGCGCCTGATGCGCCTGCAAGCAGCGATACGTGGAGCCGCCGTACGTCACGGAGTCACCGGCCGCGTAAACCTGGCCGGGGGCCCACGTATCGCCGGGCTCGGGCTCACCGGGCCCGGGGTCGCCCCCACCCCCGGTAGTCCTGAGCGTCAGGCCGAACTGCTGAAGCAGCGGATTGATCGGCTGGTGGAACGTCGTACCGCCACTGCGGCAGTTGCCCGACCCGCCCGAGGTGACGCCCTGCGCCTGGCTCCCGGAGATGTAGGAGCCGCCCGAGTCACCGGGCTCCGCGCAGACCGTGGTCCTGGTCACGCCGCTGATGGTGCCCTCGGGGTAGGTGACGCTGGTGTTGTGCTGCGAGATGGTGCCGCAGTGCCACCCCGTCGTGGAGCCAGACCGGCAGATCGACGCACCCACCGGGGACTGTGTGGAGCCCCCGACGCCGACCCGCTGGCCGCCCGGACCCTTCACGTACAGGGTGGCGGTCCACTGCGTGTTCGTGGCGACCCAGGCCATGTCCCTGCCGGGGAAGATCGACCCCTGGAACGTGCCCTGGGCCACCCGGTTGTAGCCGGTGGTCGCCGTGCCCACGCGCCCGCAGTGCCCCGCCGTGGCGAAGCCCTGCTGCGCGCCCTTGGTGACGGGGAAGCCGATGGAGCAGCGGCCGCCTCCCATGTAGTACGCGTCACCGCCCACGAGGTCGTACAGCGGGCGGGGCCGTTCCCGGGTCCTCTCCACCTGTACGAGGGAGGAGTCCACGCCCGCCGCCGAGACGAGGGACCTCGCGGCGCCGGTCTTCACCGCGCGCACCACGACCGTGTTGGAGCGCACGTCGACGTACCAGACGGGTGCGTCGCGCGTCGCCTCCTGCTTCGCCGCCCGGTCCAGCCCGGCCTTCGCCGCGTCCAGTTGGGCGAGCGAGTACGGCACGACCCGCGCCCGCGCGCCGCGCGCCTCGATGAGGGGGATGTCGGCGGCGTCGGTGGTGGCCACGGTGAGCTTGTGGGAGGTGGCGCCGTGCACCCAGGCGCCCGCGAAGTCACGGCCGAGCGCGTTCCGCAGGGCTCCCGCGTCGGCGCCGGCCTCGGCCTCGTTGACCAAACGGGCCTTGGCCTGCGCCGACGTGAGGCCGAGGTCGCGCTGCATCGCCTTCAAGACTCCGGGAGAGGTCTTGCCGACGGCGGCGCTCTCGGCGGGGGAGGGGAACGGGGAAGCGACGGGCTCGGCCTGCGCGAAGGCGCTGCCGGGCAGCCCGGCGAACACCAGCGCGCCGGCCGCGACGGCGACGGCGGCGCGGGTCGCGGCGGCACGTCTGTGGGGTATGGGGAGCATGTGGGGGTCTCCTCGGGGGGAGAGGGGGTGAGCGGGGATTCGCCCACACCGTAGGGCCCTCAACAGCACGCCAGTACACGTCGGTTGACCCCCGTACCCCGTGTTATGGAAGCCGTGGCCAGGCCCCCGCGTCCCTCGTCAAGCGCTGTCAGGAGAGGCCCCCGCGCCCCGCGTCGCCGAAGGTGCCGCCAGCCACGCCGTGTAGCTCTCGCTGCGGGCCGCCGCCTCGGCGTGGGCCGTGCGGGCCTGATTGAAGACCGCCGCCGCCGTGTCGCGGGCCGGGGCCGCCGGGTGCCAGCCGAGCACATGACGCCAGTACAGCGGCGTCCCCGCCAGGGGCCTGGTCACCAGGCCCGGAGTCGGCGGGAAAGTCGCCCGGCACAGGCCCACCGCCCGCCCCACCTGCACCAGATGGACGCAGGAGGCGACATCCGTCTCGTACACCCGAGCGGGAGTGAACCCCGCACGCGCACACGCCGCGGTGAAGCAGTCCCCGAAACAGCCGTCCCCCGGCACGTCCGTCCACGCCTCGCCCGCCAGCAGCGCCAGCTCGATCTCCTGGCGGCCCGCCAGCGGATGGCCGGTCGGCAGCATGACGAACACGGGGTCACGGCCCACCTCCCGCCACACCAGCAGCCCGCTCTCCGGCGGCGCGCTCGCCCCGCACGTCCCCACCAGCGCGAAGTCAAGGCGCCCGGCCGCCGTGCGTGCCGCGATGTCCCGCTCCGACCAGGAGGTGTGGGTCGACACCGGCACCCCCGGATGCGCGGCGGCGAGCCGGTCCACCAGCGCGCCGAGCAGCGGCCCGTGCGTCCCGCCGAGCCGGAACCCCGCGCCGCCCTCCCAGGCCCCCGCGAACCGCCGCGCCTCCTCCCGCAGCCCGCTCACCGCGGGCAGCACGACCCGGGCCCGCGCCAGCACGAACTCACCGAGCGCGGTGGCCCGCACCCCGTGCCGCCCCCGCTCGAACAACTCCCCGCCGAGAACCCGCTCGATCCGCTTCAACTGCGCGCTCAGAGCGGGCTGGGCGAGCCCGAGCGCGGTGGCCGCCTTGGTGAGGCTGCCCGCGTCGGCGATCGCCCGGATCGTCTTCAGGTGCCGCAACTCCAGGTCCATACGGCGAGCTTGGGGCGCGACGCAGGCCGGGGCAATACGTAGGTCCAGACCACGCGCGTCAGGCGTCGCGGACCCGCAACAGCAACACCGCACGCCCCGCCACCGTCACCGCGCCCCCCGCCGGATGCACGGTTCCGGGCGGCTCCCCCTGCTCCTCCAGCGCGGTGTCCACGACGACCTCGTACGACTCGGCCCACGGCGGTCCCGGCAGCACGAAGCGCGCCGGACGGTCCGCCGCGTGCAGGACCGCGAGGAAGCTGTCGTCGACCACCTGCGCCCCCCGGGCGTCACGGCCCGGTATGTCACGCCCGGAGAGGTACATCCCGAGCGTCGCCGCGGGCGCGTACCAGTCGGCCTCCGTCATCTCCGTGCCGCGCTCCGTGAACCACGCCAGATCCCGCAGCCCGTCCGCCGAGTGCGCGCGCCCCGAGAAGAACGCCCGCCGCCGCAGGACGGGGTGCCGGTGCCGCAGCTCTATCAGGCGTGACGTCAGCGCGAACAGCTCACGCCAGCCCGGCTCCTCCCGCAGCCCCCAGTCGACCCAGCTGACCTCGTTGTCCTGGCAGTACGCGTTGTTCGAGCCGCGCTGCGTGCGCCCCATCTCGTCCCCCGCGACGAACATCGGCACACCCGTCGACAGCAGCAGCGTCGTCATGAGGTTGCGCAGCTGCCGGCGCCGCAGCGCCGCGATGTCCGCGTCGTCCGTCTCGCCCTCGGCCCCGCAGTTCCAGGAGCGGTTGTCGTCCGAGCCGTCCCGGTTCCCCTCGCCGTTGGCCTCGTTGTGCTTGCGCTCGTACGACACGAGGTCCCGCAGCGTGAAACCGTCGTGCGCGGTCACGAAGTTCACCGACGCGTACGGCCTGCGCCCGCCCCACGCGTACAGATCGCTGGACCCCGAGAGCCGGTACCCCAGATCCCGTACGTCCGGCAGCGCGCCCCGCCAGAAGTCCCGTACCGCGCCCCGGTAGCGGTCGTTCCACTCCGTCCACAGCGGCGGGAACGCCCCCACCTGATAGCCGCCCGACCCCACGTCCCACGGCTCCGCGATCAGCTTCACGCGCCGCAGCACCGGATCCTGCGCGATCACCGCGAGGAACGGCGAGAGCATGTCGACATCGTGGAAGGAGCGCGCGAGCGCCGCCGCCAGATCGAAGCGGAAGCCGTCCACGCCCATCTCCGTCACCCAGTACCGCAGCGAGTCCGTGATCAGGCGCAGCACGTGCGGCTGGACGACCTGGAGCGTGTTCCCGCAGCCCGTGTAGTCCGCGTACCGCCGCGCGTCCCCCGGCTGCAACCGGTAGTAGCCGCGGTTGTCGATGCCCTTGAGCGACAGCATCGGGCCCAGCTCACCGGCCTCCGCCGTGTGGTTGTAGACCACGTCGAGGATCACCTCGATCCCGGCCTCGTGCAGCGCCCGCACCATCCGCTTGAACTCGCCGACCTGCTGACCCGTCGTACCCGACGCCGCGTACGCCGCGTGCGGGGCGAAGTAGCCGATCGAGTTGTACCCCCAGTAGTTCTTGAGCCCCCGCCGCAGCAGATGGTCCTCGTGCGCGAACTGGTGCACCGGCAGCAGCTCGACCGCCGTCACCCCAAGACGTACGAGGTGATCCAGCGCGGCGGGGTGCGCGAGACCCGCGTACGTGCCCCGCAGCTCCCGCGGAACCCCCGGATGCAGCTTGGTGAAGCCCCGCACGTGCAGCTCGTAGATGACCGAGTCCGCCCACGGCGTCTTCGGCCGCCGGTCGTCGGCCCACTCGTCGTCCGGCGCGTCGTCGTGCACGACCACGCCCTTGGGGACGTACGGCGCGGAGTCCCGGTCGTCGCGCACGGTGTCCGCCACGTGCTGCTGGGGCCAGTCGCGCACATGGCCGTACACCTCGGCGGGCAGCGCGAAATCGCCGTCCACCGCTCGCGCGTACGGATCGAGGAGCAGCTTCGCCGGGTTCCAGCGGGCGCCCGTCCACGGATCCCAGCGGCCGTGCACGCGATAGCCGTACCGCCGGCCGGGCCGCACGCCCGGCACGAAACCGTGCCAGATCTCGTGCGTCAGCTCGGTCAGGGGACAGCGCGTCTCACCGCCCCGGTCGTCGAACAGGCACAGCTCCACCGACTCCGCCCCGCCCGCCCACAGCGCGAAGTTGGTCCCCGCCACCCCGTCGGGACCGACCCTGAAGCGCGCCCCGAGCGGCGTCGGCGCCCCCGGCCACACCGGCCGCGTCGGCACCACGCGGCCCGCGGGCCTCCTGCTCCCGTTCACCGCGGGGGCCGGCCGCTCGGGCGCGGCGCGCCCCTTCGCCCGTGCCTCCCGCACTGCCCCTTGCTCGGATGCGCTCGACACCTGTCAGCCTCCCGCGGCTCTGTCGGCCGACGCGCGAAAAAGGGCGTACGGCGTCCCGGCCGCGGCTCCCCCTGCGTCGTCCTCCCCACTAGTTCTGCCCAGCGCGCGCGTCGCACTCACGTTTCCCCGGGCCGGGACGGTCGTTGGGTCCCACGTGAGACAGGTTGCGAGGCGCGCACGGCGCGCAGGGGCCGCGCTGGCCGCGGCAGTGACATGGGCCGGCCTGCTGGCCGGGGCGGCGGGCTGCACCGGCGCCGGCCTCGACGGAGTCCTCGGGAAACCGCGCTCACCCGCGGACGCGATCCGGGTGACCCCCGACGACGGGAGCAAAGGCGTCAAGCCCGACGAACGGCTGGAGGTGAAGGTCCCCGGCGGCCGACTGGAGTCGGTCGAGGTGGTCCGGACGCAGGACGCGCAGCAGTTCGATGTGCCCGGCCGCATCGACGAGGACGGCATGACCTGGCGCCCCCTGGACAAGGGCCCGCTCGCCGTCGCCGCCACCTACAAGGTCGACGCCGTCGCCCTGGACGGCCACGGCCGCCGCACCGCCCGGCATACGACCTTCCGGACGGAGGTCCCCGACAAGCGCTTCGTCGCCTACGTGGCGCCCGAGAACCGCTCCACGGTCGGCACCGGCATGATCATCTCCCTGGAGTTCAACCAGGAGGTGAAGAACCGCGCGGCGGTGCAGCGCGCCATCGAGATCACCGCCCGCCCGGCCGTCGACATCCGCCCGCACTGGTTCGGCAGCACCCGCGTGGACTTCCGCCCCGAGAAGTACTGGAAGCCCGGCACGAAGGTCACCGTCGGACTGCGGCTGCGCGACGTCGAGGCCGCGCCCGGCGTCTTCGGCCTCCAGGACAAGACCTTCGCGTTCACCGTCGGCCGCAACCAGGAGTCGCTGGTCGACGCCGCCGACCACACCATGGAGGTACGCCGCGACGGCGAGCTGATCTCCACCGTGCCGATCACCGCGGGAGCCCCCAAGACCACCACGTACAACGGGAAGATGGTGGTGACGGAGATGCTCGAAGTGACCCGCATGAACAGCCGCACGGTCGGCTTCGGCGGCGAGTACGACATCCCCGACGTGCCGCACGCCATCCGCCTGACGACCTCCGGCACCTTCCTGCACGGCAACTACTGGGCCCCGGACGCCCCCGGCAACACGAATGTCAGCCATGGTTGCGTGGGCCTGCGCGATGTGAAGGGCGGCAGTTCCAAGACACCCGCGGGCTGGTTCTTCGACCGCACCCTCATCGGGGACGTCGTCGAAGTGGTCAACAGCGAGGACAAGAAAGTCGCTCCCGACAACGGCCTCGGCGGCTGGAACATGGGGTGGAAGGACTGGGTGAAGTCAGGGTGAAGAACGGCCGACCATGATCCATCCGCACCCCGCGGGCAGTTGGAACGGAACGGTGACATTGGCGGGGAGTCGCCGCCCGGATCCATATGGTTATCTATCGCTGGCGCGTGTCTGAAACGCGCAGGTGCACTGGGGTGCGGGCCTGGATCCAGGCCGTGCGAGGGGAGACACATCTTGAACGGGCGACCGATATCGGGGGCGTCGGTTGGCGTGCGCACGCGCACGCGGCGAAGGGGCGCGAGAGGGCTGACGGCGTTGCTGTCGGGAGCGGCACTGCTGGCGGTCGCGGCCTGCGGCGGCGGAGGCTCGGACGCGGGCGGGGACGGCAAGGGCAAGGCGGACAAGAACGCCCCGTCGGCGGCTGTCGTGACGATAGCCCCCAAGGACGGGGCGAAGTCGGTGGCCACCAGCGGGGCCCTGAAGATATCCGCCGACAAGGGCAAGCTCTCCGAGGTCAAGGTCGAGGACAGCAAGGGCAATCCCGTCCCCGGCAAGATCACCTCGGGTGGCGCGGGCTGGACGCCCGCGCACCACCTCGCGGCGGCCACCACGTACAAGGTCCACGCGGTGGCGAAGGACTCCGAGGGCCGCGCCTCGGCCAAGGACACCTCCTTCACCACCCTCACCCCGCAGAACACCTTCATCGGCCAGTTCACGCCGGAGGACGGCTCCAAGGTCGGCGTCGGAATGCCGTTCTCGGTGCGGTTCACCCGCGGCATCACCGACCCGAAGGCCGTCGAGAAGGCCATCGAGATCAAGACCGAGCCGTCCGTGCCGGTCGAGGGCCACTGGTTCGGCAACGACCGCATCGACTTCCGCCCGGAGAAGTACTGGAAGGCCGGCACCAAGGTCACCGTGAAGCTCAACCTCGACGGCGTCGAGGGCCGCCCGGGCGTCTACGGCAAGCAGTCCAAGACCCTGGACTTCACCATCGGCCGCAGCCAGGTCTCCACCGTCGACGCCAAGACGCACCAGATGAAGGTCGTCCGCGACGGCAAGCAGATCAAGAAGATCCCGATCACCGCGGGCGCGCCCGGCACGACCACGTACAACGGCCAGATGGTTATCAGCGAGAAGCTCCAGGTGACCCGGATGAACGGCGAGACCGTCGGCTTCGGCGGCGAGTACGACATCAAGGACGTCCCGCACGCGATGCGCCTGTCGACCTCCGGCACGTTCATCCACGGCAATTACTGGGCGGGCGGCGTCTTCGGCAACAGCAACGCCAGCCACGGCTGCATAGGCCTGAGCGACGTGCGCGGCGGCTACAGCAAGAAGACCCCCGCCGGCTGGTTCTTCAACAACTCGATGATCGGCGACGTCGTCGTGGTGAAGAACTCCGCGGACAAGAACATCCAGCCCGAGAACGGCTACAACGGCTGGAACATGTCGTGGGAGAAGTGGAAGGCGTAACGCCTCCCGAGGAGTGACCCGCGGGACCCGGCGCACTGTGACCAAGTGCACCGGGTCCCGCGGCGTTAACCCCCGCTAACGTGCCTGTCATGACTGCACACCTCGAAGTCGCCGACGGCGTCGGCACGATCCGACTCGACCGTCCTCCCATGAACGCCCTGGACATCGCCACCCAGGACCGCCTCAAGGAACTCGCCGCCGAGGCCACGCGCCGCGACGACGTGCGCGCCGTGGTGATCTCCGGCGGCGAGAAGGTGTTCGCGGCCGGCGCGGACATCAAGGAGATGCAGGCCATGGACCACGCGGCCATGATCACGCGCTCCGGGGCCCTCCAGGAGTCCTTCACCGCGGTGGCCCGCATCCCCAAGCCCGTCGTCGCCGCCATCAACGGCTACGCGCTCGGCGGCGGTTGCGAACTGGCCCTGTGCGCGGACTTCCGCATCGCCGCGGACAACGTCAAGCTCGGCCAGCCCGAGATCCTGCTGGGCCTCATCCCCGGCGCGGGCGGCACCCAGCGCCTCGCCCGCCTGGTCGGCCCGTCCAAGGCCAAGGACCTCATCTTCACCGGCCGCCAGGTGAAGGCGGAGGAGGCGCTCGCCATCGGCCTGGTGGACCGCGTCGTACCCGCCGCGGAGGTGTACGAGCAGGCGCACGCCTGGGCCGCGCGGCTCGCGCAGGGGCCGGCCATCGCGCTGCGCGCCGCCAAGGAGTCCATCGACGCGGGCCTGGAGACGGACCTCGACACGGGCCTGGCCATCGAGCGGACGTGGTTCGCGGGCCTGTTCGCCACGGAGGACCGGCAGCGGGGCATGCGAAGCTTCGTCGAGGAGGGTCCCGGCAAGGCGAAGTTCGTATGAACTCCCTTGCTGCCCGCTCCAGTTGAACGGACGTCAGCCGACGTCCTCCCCCGAAGGGGCGGTTTATCGGCGGCTTAAGAGAGCCTTAAACCTGCCCGGTACGAGGCTGTAAGCGATCACCTGTAAACGACAAGTCATCGCAGGTGAGAGCGGCTTCCCCGGCTCATTTCTGCCCCTGGCATATGCCTACCTCGCCCCCCGGAATGGATGGTTCCGGGGGGCTTATTCCTTCGGAACGGCCCCGGCGGGGGTTCTGGGCGGCCATGATGGGGGGCATGGCGGGGCTGGAGGGTTACGAACGGCCGCGGCGGCACGGGAGTGCGACCGCGGCGCGCTGGTCGCCGGCGGTAGAGGACGAACACGCGCTGAAGGCGCTCGAGTTGTTCGGCAATCCGACGGACGCGGAAGTTCCGCTGCCGTCGCGCCCGGAGTCCGCCGCCATCGCGCGCCGGCTCGCCCAGGTCGTCGTCCTGCGCCACTGGCACCTCTCCCCGAAGCTCACCGAGGACGTCGTCCTGCTCGTCTCCGAACTCGTCGGGAACGCCGTGCGGCACACCGGCGCCCGGGTCTTCGGCCTGCGCATGGACAAGCGGCGCGGCTGGATCCGCGTGGAGGTCCGCGATCCCTCGCGGGGTCTGCCCTGTCTGATGCCCGTGCGCGAGATGGACCTGAGCGGACGCGGCCTCTTCCTCGTCGACAAGCTCTCCGACCGCTGGGGCGTCGATCTGCTGCCGCGCGGCAAGACGACGTGGTTCGAGATGCGCGTCTCCGACCGCTGACATGCGAAAGCCCCCTGCGGCCGCGAGCGGGCGGGGGGCCTCCGTGGCGCGGCGTGGACGTATTTGGGGTGTGTCCACGGCCGCCGAGACGACCTGAGCCCGGGTCAATGGGGGTCGTGCTCCCGACTATGGCAGACGGGGGCTCAAGATCCAAAAGGCCCGTGGGGACATTCAGGGGCAAATGCTGACAGTTGTAGGGTGAATCCTTGGTGAGTTGCGCCACTTGCCTGGTAAAGGCTGGTTAAAGTGCGGCTGCGGCAGGCGATAAACAAGATCCGAAAAGTCCGGCGCTGTCGTCCGGGTGGGTTCGCAAGTCGGGTCAATGACCGTGAATCTCCCATAACGCCCCTTAAATGGTCGCGTGACTGAGCATGCGACGGACGCGGGAGCCCCCGACGGCGGGCGGCGGGGGGTGCTGCGGGCCGGGGCGGCGGTGACCGCCACGGGAATCGGAGCCGCACTCGGAGCCACGCTCGGGGGCGGGCTCCTCGCGGGATGCGGCAGCACGGGGTCCGGCAGCACGGGGTCCGGTGGTACGGGCTCCGGTGGTACGGGGTCCGGCGGAAGGGGCAACGGGCGTGCCACCGGCCCCGCACGCACCACCGACCCCGCGGGCAACGGCCCTCCCTCCTCCGGGGCGCCCTCGCCAGGACCCGCGCCCCGCCGCTTCCCCGGCCTGCCCGAACAGATCACCCACGGCCCCCGCGACCGCCCCCGGGTCGCCCTCACCTTCCACGGGCAGGGCGACCCCGCCACCGCCGAGGCGCTGCTCACCGAGGCGGAGAAGGCGGGCGCCAAGGTCACCGTGCTCGCCGTCGGCGGCTGGCTCGACGAACACCCCGGCCTCGCCCGCCGCATCCTGGACGGCGGCCACGACCTCGGCAACCACACCCTGCGCCACCTCGACATCAACGACATGTCCGAGGCCGACGCCTATGCCGAGATCACCGGCTGCGCGGACCGCCTGCGGCGCCTCACCGGCTCCGTCGGCACCTGGTTCCGCCCCTCGCGCGCCCGCACCGCGACCCCGCTCGTCACCCGCCTCGCCCACCGCGCGGGGTACCCGCACGTCCTCTCGTACGACGTCGACTCCCTCGACTTCACCTCGCCGGGCGCCCCGGCCGTCACCCGCGCGATCGCCGCCGAGGTCCGCGCGGGATCCGTGGTGAGCCTGCACTTCGGGTACGCGGACACCGTCGCCGCGTTCCCCGACATCCTGCAAGAACTGGAACGCCGCGGCCTGCGCGCGGTGACGACCACGGAGCTGCTGACCTGATGTCCCGTACGCGACTGAACCTGACCAAGCGCGCCGCCGCCGCTCTCGCCGCCGGTGCCGTCCTCACCGCCCTCGCCGGCTGCGGCAGCGACAAGCGGTCCGACGAGGCCCTCGGCACCGAGGGCGTCCGCAAGCCCGCGAAGCCCAGGTCCGTCCCCGGGCTGCCCGGCATGCCGCCCGTCCTGGACCCCAAGGACGCCTACGCCGCGGACCGGCCGAACGCCCTGGCGCCCGTGGCCAAGAAGTTCCTGCCGCGCGTCTACGTCCCGAACACCGAGTCCGACACGGTGTCCGTCATCGACCCCAAGAAGTTCAAGGTCGTCGAGACCATCAAGGTCGGCGACCAGCCGCAGCACGTCGTGCCCTCCTGGGACATGAAGACCCTCTGGGTCAACAACGACCTCGGCGACAGCCTCACCGCCATCGACCCGGTCACCGGCGAGACGGGCCGCACCGTCGACGTGTCGGACCCGTACAACCTCTACTTCACGCCGAACGGCAAGCACGCCATCGTCATGGCCTCCATGGACCGCGAACTCGTCTTCCGCGACCCGAGGACCATGAACCGCGTCAAGACGGTCCCCGTCACCTGCGCGGGCGTCAACCACGCCGACTTCTCCATGGACGGCCGCTACTTCATCGTCTCCTGCGAGTTCTCCGGCGAACTCCTCAAGGTCGACACCGAGAAGATGAAGGTCGTCGGCCAGCAGAAGATCCCGTTCAAGGGCGCCATGCCGCAGGACGTGAAGATGTCACCGGACGGCAAGAGGTTCTACATCGCCGACATGATGGCGCACGGCATGTGGGTCCTGGACGGCAAGAAGTTCACGACGCCGAAGCTCCTGCGCACCGGCAAGGGCTGCCACGGCCTGTACGTCAGCCGCGACTCCAAGGAGATGTACATCTCCAACCGCGGCGAGGGCACCATCTCCGTCTTCGACTTCCCGAAGAACAGGCTCACCAAGAAGTGGAAGCTCCCGCAGGGCGGCAGCCCCGACATGGGTGGCGTCTCGGCGGACGGCAACACGCTGTGGCTCTCCGGGCGCTACGACTCCGAGGTGTACGCCATCGACACCCGCACAGGTGTCCAGCTGGCCCGCATTCCGGTGGGCAGCGGGCCGCACGGCCTCGCCGTCTACCCGCAGCCGGGCCGCTATTCCCTCGGACACACGGGTATCTTCCGTTGACAGATTGACTGTTGACGGTTGATCGATGCCGACACCGGGCACAAAAAGGGCAGTTCGCAAACCCCCCCGGCGTATCACTGCTCTCGGAGGCCGCCATGCTGCGTGGCATCGACGTCAGCTCCCATCAGTCCACATTCTCCACCGACGGCCTCTCCTTCGTGATCATAAAAGCGACGGAAGGCCGCTCGTACGTCAACCCGAAACTGACCTCCCAGACCAAGCTGGCGCGCGACGGCGGCTGCGTCGTCGGCTTCTACCACTTCCTGTGGCCGGGCAACATCACGGCCCAGGCGGAGTACTTCGTCAGCAAGGCCCCCGAGGAGACGGGGGAGCTGCTGGCGGTGGACTGGGAGTGGACGGGCGATCACACGCGCGCCACCAACGGCGAGAAGGACCGCTTCATCCGTGAGGTGAAGCGGCTCCGCCCGGACCATAAGGTGCTTTTGTACTGCAACCGGGACTTCTGGCTCAACCACGATTCGACGTCCTACGCGGGTGACGGCCTGTGGATCGCCGACTACGTGACCAAGGGGGAACCCCGCATCCAGGCGGAGTGGAAGATCCACCAGTACACGTCGTCGCCGATCGACAAGAACGTCGCCTGTTTCGAGAGCGAGGACGCGATGCGGGAGTGGGCGTCGCCCTAGTCACCCGTCCCGGGCTGCCCCCTCGGCGCGTCAGGCGCGCCAGTCGGCCGTGCGTTCCGGCGTGGCCGCCGCGAGGGCCTTGCGGATCTCCTCGACGCCGCCGCGGTTGCCGTATACGGGAGTTCCGGGCTGCTGGCGCCACGACTCGTCCTGGCCGCCGTTGTCGACGGTGTCGAAGCCGAGTTCGTCGATGAGGTCGCGTACGACCTTCTTGGCGGTCTCGTCGTCGCCGGACACCGGCAGGGCCACGCGGCCCGGGGCGCCCTTGGGCTGCGGCTTGTCGAGGATGTCGTCGGCGTATGTGCCGTTGAACGCCTTGATGACGGGGTGGCCGATCTGCCGCTCCGTCCAACGGCTCTCGGGCAGGCCGTCCTCGATCTCGGCGATCCTGCCGTCGCGCTGCTGCGGGTAGTAGTTGCCGGTGTCGATGACGGCGACGTCATCGGCCGCCCCGTCGAGGAAGCCCTTGGGCAGGTCGGGCACGGCCTTGAGCGGGATCGTCACGACGACGACCTGCGCGCCGCGGGCGGCCTCCTCGACGGGGACGGGCGTCGCGCCGGTCTCCTCGGCGAGGGCGGTCAGGGTGTGCGGGCCACGGGAGTTCGCGACGGAGACGTCGTGGCCGAGGGCGGTGAGGCGGCGGGTGAGGTTGCCGCCGATGTTGCCCGCCCCGATGATGCCGATCTTCATGACTGCCCTTTCGAAGGTCCGTACGGTCGTAACGGAGGTAACCTCCGGAACCGCCCGGGGTATTCCGGGCCCGCCGAACAAATCCGATCGGATCGCCGTTCGACCGCACGGCTGGGCCTCAGACCTTCACGACGATCTTCCCCACGTGGTCGTTCCTCTCCATCAGGCGGTGCGCGTCCCGGATGCGGTCCAGGCCCTCGAAGACCTCGGCGACCGCCGGGCGGAACGTGCCGTCCCGCAGGCCCGACGCGATGAACACGCCCGCGCGGCGCACCCCGCCGGGGGTCGAATCGAAGTGTCCGTTGGCATAACCCCGCACGGTGACCGGCCAGTTGAGCGGCATCAGCATGGGCCGCTGGTCCAGAAAGCCGTACGGCACGACCGTCCCGTCGGTCGTCGCCGCGCGGGACAGCTCCGCGAGGCCGGGGCCGCCCACCGCGTCGAAGATCAGCTCGGCGCCCTTGCCGTCGGTGAAGCGCCGGACCTCCTCGACGACGTCCTCCGTGTTCGATGCGATGACCAGCGCGGCCCCGTGACCGAGGAGCTGCTGCCGCTTCCCGCCGCCGCGGGTGACCGCGATCGGGACCGCGCCGATCCGCGCCGCGGTCTGGAGCGCGGCGACCCCGACCCCGCTCGACGCGGCGCTGATCACGACGTGGTCGCCGGGCCGCAGCCCGCCGGTCTCCAGCATTCCGCCGTACGCCGTCGAGTACGCGAGCCAGGTCGCCGCCGCCGTCACCGCGTCGAGCCCGGCGGGCCGCGCCAGCACGGAGGCGGCCGGCAGGACGACGCGGTCGGCGTAGACGCCCTGGGCGCCCATCTCGATCCCGGGGCCCGTCAGGACGGCGTCGCCGGGGGAGTGGGCGTGGACCCCCTCGCCGACCGCCTCGACGATGCCGGACGCCTCGTAGCCGAGCCGTGAGGCGGGCAGGCGCGGCGGGTAGTAGTAGGTGCCGGAGCGGAACAGGGCCTCGGCGCGGTTGAGGCCCAACGCCTCGACACGGACGAGGACTTCGCCGGGGCCGGGGGCGGGCAGGGGAACCTCTTCGATGCGCAGGACCTCGGGGCCGCCGACCTCGTCGAACAGGACGGTACGCGCGGTGTTCGTCGTCATGTCCCCGACGCTAGGCGGACGGTGAAGGGCGGAACATGCCCGCCGATCTTGCCTCTATGTCCCATCGTCTCATCGTCTCGGGGCCCGCGGGCGGGGGTTACGGTGCCTCCATGGACGTACTCAGCGACGCGATAGCGGTCATGCGTACCGGTCGGCCGCACTCCGCGCGGACGGAGAAGCACGCTCCGTGGGGCCTGCGGTTCCACAGCGAGGGGAGGTCGGGTTTCCACGCGCTGCTCGAGGGGTCCGCGTGGCTCGTGCCGGCGGACGAGAGCGCTCCGCCCGTGCGGCTGGCCCCCGGTGACCTGGTCTTCATCGCGCACCGCGGCGGGCACGCGCTGGTCGGCGAGCCGGGCATGCCGGTCGAGGACGTCTCGCTGCTCCCCGACGGCACCTGGCCGCGGGCCCCCGAGCCCGACCCGGGGGACGGACGTCCGCCGTCCGCCGTGATGATCTGCGGCGCGTATCTGCTGGACGAGGGCCGCAGCCATCCGCTCCTTTCCGAGCTGCCGGACGTCGTGCACCTGCCCGCGAGCGACGCCGGGAACGGTGGGCTGCGGGCCGTGCTCGACCTGCTGGGCGACGAGTTGGCCCGGCCGCGTCCCGGATCCGACACGATCGTCACCTCGCTTCTGGACACGCTGCTGCTTCTGATCCTGCGCACGTGGTGGCTGCGGGTGCGGGGTGGTGAGGGTGAGCCGACCGGCTGGGCCGCGGCGCTCGCTGACCCGGCGGTCGCGGCCGCGCTGCGCGCCATCCACAGCGATCCGGCACACCCCTGGACGGTCGAGGAGCTGGGTGCGCTCTCCCATCTGTCGCGTGCGCCGTTCGCGCGCCGGTTCACCGCTTCGGTGGGCAGGCCGCCGCTCGCGTACCTCACGTGGTGGCGGATGACCTCGGCCGCGGGCTGGCTGCGCGAGCCGGACGGTGCTCCGCTGCGGTCGGTGGCCGAACGTGCCGGATACGCGACGGAGTTCGCCTTCGCCAAGGCGTTCAAGCGGGAGTTCGGTCTCGCGCCGGGCCGGTACCGGAAGCTGCGCGCCGCCGGATGAGCGTCGTACGCAGGGCGAGGAACGCCAGCTGAGCGAACGGCGAGAGCAGGATGGTGAGGACGAGCAGCGGCCCCGTCACGACCGGGTGCACGCCGAGCCGTCGCGCCTGAAGGAATATCCACTGGCCGATGAGCAGGTCCCAGGCGATGACCTGCGCCCAGATCGCGCCCGCGCCGTTGGCGCGCGCGGTCAGTTCGCGGAAGCCGTCGATGTCGGGGCTGCTGACCGCGGCCCATATCTCGGGCAGGACCGGTCGCCATGGTGAGGTAGACGGCGAGGGTGCCGGTCATGCCGTGACCTCGAATTCCGTGGTGGAGGGGGTGGTTGGTCCGGCCGGGGTCCGCAGGGCCGCGCGGGTTCCCGCGGCCGTGGCGCCCGCGATCAGTGCCGTCAGGGTCGCGCCGTCCGGGTGGATCAGCGGCTGCCCGCGCACTGCCTGCCAGGTGACCAGGGCGAAGAGCGCCGCGTACGCCGCCGAGCCCACCAGGACGAGCCGCAGGCGTACGCGGTCGTCGGCGAGGCGGGCCACGCGCGGCGCGAGAGCCGTCAGCGCCATGAGCAGTAGCGGGAGCAGCTGGAGCGCGTGCATGCCGACGAAGTGGGGTATCCGCAGGTCGCCGCCGGTCGTCGACCAGCCGGTCAGGGGCATCGAGGGCCCGCCGTCCGGGACGCCGACGCTGTGCGCGCCGACCACCGGGGACTCGCCGCGCCGCTGGCCGGCCGCGGGCTGGGTCATCAGGAAGGCGATGGCGGCTCCGGCGAGTGCGATGGCGATGCCGCAGCGCATCGCCCAGGCGGCGGCGCGGTCGGTGATCCGGGCGCGCAGGAGGAGGACCGCGATGGCGACGGTGGCGAGCCAGAGGATGACGACGGTGATGGCCATCGCGTTGAACAGGGTCTCGTCGAACGGAGTCTGGTGGTTGAAGTGGCTGCGCTTCCCGCGCACCACCTGACCGGTGATGATCAGCATCTCGACGGCGCTGGTCGCTGCGACCACGGTCCCCGCCCACCATCCCGCCCGCCGGTCGCGGTCGAGCAGCGACAGCAGCCAGGCGAGCGAGAGTCCGTACGCGATGAACGAGAGCGCGAACTTCAGCGGCTTCGCCCAGATCGGCGCCCCCACCAGCATCCGGTCATCGACCACGAGGCCCACTGCGGAGATGACGGCCACGACGGCCATCGACGCGGAGAACAGCACCAGGGGGCGGTGCCACGAGCGCCATAAGGACATGGGTATCCCCTCGATTGGGTTCACTTCCACTCTTTGGTCGCGCAAACAGGATCCCGCCAGGGGCTCGATGAACCGGGGGGATCGATGGAGAGGAGCGGGAACAGGTCGTGCGTATAGGCGAGTTGAGCCGCAGGACCGGCGTGCCGGTGCCGACGATCAAGTACTACGTCCGTGAGGGGCTGCTGCCGCCGGGCGAACTGTCCAGCCCCAATCAGGCCCACTACGACGAGGTGCACGAGCGCAGGCTGCGGCTGATCCGCGCGCTCCTGGAGGTGGGAGGCCTGAAGGTGGCCGCGATCGCGGAGGTGCTGGGCGCCGTCGACGACCCGGACCGCCCGCTGCACAAGGTCCTCGGCGCGGCGGCGGACCGGCTCGGCGGGCAGGGCGTCGCCGGCGACGACGCCGAGGCGGCCCTCGCGAAGACCGCCGTCGAACAGCTGATCGCCCGGCGCGGCTGGCGCACCCATGAGTCGAACCCCGCCGCGGAGGACCTGTCACGGGCGCTGGCCGCCATGGGCCGCGTGGGACACGGGGCGTTCACGGAACTGCTCGACGACTACGCCGACGCAGCGGAACTCGTCGCCCGCGCCGACCTCGGTTACGTGGACCGGCGGGTGGCGGTCGAGGACCTGGTGGAGAGCGTGGTGATCGGCACGGTGCTCGGCGAGGTGGTGTTCAACGCGGTGCGGCGGCTCGCGCATGTGGATGCGTCGGCGCGGTTGTACGGGGCGGGCGGGGAGGACGAAGGGAGCGGCTGACCGGCACAGCGAAGGGGCCCGGCACACCACGTGCGCCGGGCCCCTCCCGCTCGGCCTACTTCTTCAGGCTCGCCCAGAACTCGTCGAACGACAGGCGCTTGTCCGCGTCGCTGTCCTTCGTGCCGATGACGGCCTCGGCCACCGTCTCGGTCATGTAGAAGTCGCCCATCTTGGCCATGGCGCTCTTCCACTCGGCCGCCGTGATGAAGCCGTCGCCGTCCGCGTCGAACTGGTCGAACGTCCTGCGCGCTTCCTCGATGTCCGCCACCGGATCCACCCCTTCTTGGTGCACTACTGACGGGGGTTAGGGTAACGGCCGTCCCCGGTACGCATCACAAGGAGTACGTCCATGGCCAGTGCCTCAGCCTCCCTCGGGGCGCTCCTGGACGCCGCCGCGCGGGGTGTGTTCCCGCCACCGGACGGCTCCACGACGGTCGTACCGCAGGCCGGCCACCGCGACGCGGGCGTGATCGCTTTCACGGCGCACTCCGTCGTCTTCACCGACGAGGACCCGGAGTGGGTGCGGTCCACGCTGGCCTCCCTCGACTGCGATCCGCTGGCGGCCACCATGAGCGCGCGCTTCCACAGCGCGTTCCTGGACCGCACCGGCCGTACGTCGGACACGATCGACCTGCTCACCGTCGCCGCGGCCAGCCCCGGCGCCCCCGATCCGCTTCTCGGACTGCGCGAACTGGACGACCCGGACCACCCGCGCGTCACCCGCGCCCGCAAGCGCCGTGACGACGTACGGGTGTGGGCGTCCACGGGCGGCGGCGTGCTGGTCATCGGCCGGGGCGTCGCGGGCCGCTGGGAGACGGCGATAGAGGTCGAGGAGAACACCCGCCACCGAGGCCTCGGCCGCGCCCTCGCGAGCGCGGCACGGCATCTCATACCGGAGGGGGACATGGTGTGGGCACAACAGTCACCGGGCAACGCACGCAGCGTCCGCGCCTTCCAGGCGGCGGGGTACCGCCCGGTGGGGTCGGAGGCCCTGTTCTTCGCACGGTGAGCGGCGGGGCGTGGCCCATGCCGGGCGAGTCACTCTTGGCTGCGGCGCCCGCTAGGCACGGCGGCCGCGTTCGAGCCGATCGGGGTCCGTGGCGTGGACCGGGTCGTCAGTCGGGCACGGCCGCGTTCGAACTGCGCGGGGTCTGGGGTGTTGGCTGCGCCCGGCGTCGGGCGTGACGTGTTGGAGCCTGCGGCCGGTCTGCCGCGTCGGCCGTCGGGCATGGCCTCATTCGAGCTGCGTGGGGTCTGGGGTGTCGGCTGTGTCCGGACTCGGGCGTGACGCGTTCGAGCTGCCCGGACTCTGTGGCGTCAGCGTGCCCTAACTCAGGCGTAACGCGATCCAGCCTGCCCGGGGTCCCTAATGTCGCTATGCCTTGAGCCAGCCGCAGCCCCGCTCAAGCCACCCGCGCCCGCGGCGTCCGCCACGCCGGTGGTCCGGCGCAGTCGCGGCCCCGCTCAAGCCGCCCGCGCCTGTGGCGTCCGCCACGCCGGTGGTCCGGCGCAGTCGCGGGCCCGCTCAAGCCGCCCGCGCCTGTGGCGTCCGCCACGCCGGTGGTCCGGCGCAGTCGCGGGCCCGCTCAAGCCGCCCGCGCCTGTGG
>NZ_JODF01000070.1:0-32866 GCF_000717945.1 Streptomyces sp. NRRL S-920 | reverse complement strand
GATCTCCCCGCCACCCGCCGTGGCCGGAATTGCCCCACCGCCCCCCGTGGCCGGAATCGCCCCGCCGCCTCCCGGCGCCGGGATTGCCCCGCCACCCCTCGTGGCAGGAGTGGCCCCGCCGCCCTTCGTGGCGGGCATCGCGCCGCCGCCACCCCTCCTGGACCCGGACACCTCCCGGGTGGCGCCGGTACCGCGACAGGCCGGCCAAGATGTACCGATCATGGACCACCTCTATCGTCCGGGACATGGCCCCACCGGGACCGGCCTGCTGGCCATCCTGTTCCTCGTCGTGCTGCCGGCCGTCCTGGCGGCGATCCTTCTCGGCACTCGCCTGAAGTGATCCGAGGGCGCCCTCCAGCCCGCCCCGGCCGCGTCCGCCGACCCAGCCGCCCCTGCCGCAGAAAGGGAATCGATGACGGAAACGATCGGGCTGGTCCTGGGCGTGTCCCTGCTGGCCGCCGCGGGCGTGCTCCTGCACCACCGCTACTGGCCCAGGGACGACGACTGCGAACCGCGCGAGGACGTCGCCGAGTACATCGCGATGATGGTCGGCGTGCTGTACGCGCTGCTGCTCGGGCTCTCCCTGGTGTCGGTCTGGGAGAGCCGGTCCAGCGCGGAGGAGCATATGCAGATCGAGGCGGGCGCGGCCCACGAGATCTACCAGCTCGCCGACAGCCTGCCCGCCGCCGAGGCGGTGCGTCTACGCGACAGTGTGACGCGGTACGTACGGCACACGACGCGCGTCGAGCTGCCGGCCCAGGCGGAAGGGCATCCCCCGGCGCAGGAGGGCTGGCACCTGCTGCGGAACGTGCGGAGCGCCAACCAGGTGTCCCCCGACGCCAAGCCCATCGAACAGGCGACCGCACAAGAGGTGCTGGCCCAGCTCTTGGTCCTGGACGACGCGCGTCGGGGACGGGAGGCGGACGCACGCGACGGCCTCTCGCCGGTGCTCTGGTTCGGCCTGCTGAGCGGCGGACTGCTCACCATCGCGTTCATGTTCATGTTCGGCATCCAGCGCAGCGCCACCCATGTCGTCATGGTGATGGGCCTCACCGGTCTGATCACCCTGACCGTGCTGCTCATCTACCAACTCGACCAGCCGTTCGAGGGCCCCATGGCGGTCGACTCGTCGGCCTTCGGCAGGTACTTCCCCGGGGCCTAGCCGACGCGTCCCTCCCACGCCGTCCCTCCCACGCGCCGACGCACCCGAACGGCCGCAGCAGCCCTGCCCCCGGCGCTCCGCCGGATGTACTACGGGAAGGACCCGCTGAGGTCCCCGGCACTCTGGAGCGAGGTGGGCACGATGACGGCCGAGACTGCGGGCGGGATCGCTGAGCAGGCGCCGGTCGGCGCCCCGTACGCCGCCGCGACCGCTCGGCGCACCGACCCCGCCCTGCTGATGGAGGCCTCCGTACTGCTGGCGGACGCCGCTCTGGCCGCGCGCAGGTCCGGGGCGGAGCTGACCGCCGCCTGCTCCAGCTGGCGGTTCGGGCTACGCGCCGTACGCCACCCCATGTGGGGGCTCGGCACCGCGCTGGCGGTGGGGCGTGCCGTGACGAACTCCGCGGGTCTCGGGTTCGCCGTCAACGGCGGCCCGGTCGGCGAGGTCGCGCGGTCCATGGCCACCGTCGCCCGACGCAAGGCGGCCCCGGTGACGATGGCGGTCGACGCCTTCACCCTGCGCATCGAGGCCGCCACCGGTGAGCATCCCAACCTGGCCGTGCCGCTCGCCAAGCGCCTCACCGACGCCGTCGTGGCCGGTCGCAGAGTAGAAGCGCTGCGTGCCGCACGGGAGTTGGTGCGACTGCTCGGTGTCACCCGCACGCTCACCACGCTCAGCCCCGTCATCATGGAGCTGCTCGCGCTCCTCACGCTCCTCGACGAGAACCCGACCAACGACAGCTTCGCCTGGGTGACCCTGGCCGGCGGCATACCCACCACCGAGCCCCTCCTGGGGCTGCCCCGCGGGCTGCTCCGGCGCTTCAACCAGGGCACGGGGCAGGCCGAACGCGCCGAGCCCGACGCCCTGCTCTGCCGGGTCCTGGCCCGCTCGGGCAACGACATCGTCCGCTACATCGACGACATCTCCGCGCTCGGCAACCACGGCCTCTCGCTGCTGCGCCGCATCCGCTGCGCGGACGGCGCGGAACGGTACGTCCTGCTGCTGCCGGGCACCGGCTTCGGACGCCTGCGGAATCGCGGCCCGCAGGATCTCATCGGGGCGTTCGACGGGTTGCTGCGCGCCGACACCACGTACACGCGTTCCATCAAACATCTCCTCGTGCGCGCGGGAGTGCCCGAGGGTGCCGAGATGATGATCGTCGGGCACAGTCTCGGTGGCATCACCGCCATGAACTTGGCGTCCGATCTGGACTTCGTGTCCACGTACCGGCTCACTCACGTGCTCACCGTCGGGTCGCCCATCGACGCCAAGCGCGCGATCGATCCCACCGTCCGCGTGGTCAGTCTCGTCAACAAGTACGACGTCATCCCCGGCCTCGACGGGCGAGGACCGGCCTCGGCCATCGACATCCCCGACGACTGGCTCGAACTGACGTGGGTGGACGAGACGTACGACTACCCCTTGTCGCACTCGCCCCAGGCGTACGCGAACACGCTGCGCGGTGACCGACTGCCGTACCGCACGCAGGTGAACGCGCTGATCACCACGTACGACGGAGAGATCGTCGGCAACCAGCCCTATCTGCTGCTGGACCGATGACCCCCGCCATGACCCGCTCTCGCTTCCCGGGAGGCCGGCGATGAACGCCAGCGACATCACGACCGTGCTCCGTCGGCCCACGACAGCCTGGCCTCTGGAGAACGCCCTGGTCAGTGCGGCCATGGCCGCCCAGCGCATCTCGTGGATCGACGCCCCGGCCCGAGCACTGGGCCTCAAGGTGTTCACCCGGCGGTATCTGACGCGTCAGGTCCTCGCACAACTGCGGCGTACCGCGCGCGGCCGGCCGATCCTGCTGCGTACGGCGTTCGGCACCCTCTTGACCCCGCTGAACGCCGAGGACGCCCGGAGCCTGATCGGCGCCGCCGAGGAGGCCGGTGCCCGCGGCGCCGTCACCGGTCTGACCTCCCACGGCCGCCGGCTGCGGCTCTCGGCGCACACCCCGCTGCCCGTCGCGCTCGCGTCCCTGAGCGCGCGGGTGCGGGCGGTCGCCGCCGAGGAGGCCCTGGAGATCCTCGCCGTGCGGGGCGCCAACTCCGCCCTGGACCGCGCCGACTGGTGTGCCGTCACCCGGCGGCTCGCACGGCGGCTCGTGTTCGGTGACGGGGCGGGCGACGACACCCTCGTCAACGACATCCTCGAAGCGACGCTGCATGCCGCGGACGCCACCGAGTACGCCGCTCGCGTCGCCGCGCTGCGCCGCCGCCTCGATCCGTACGTCCATGACCCGGCCCCCGACTCGGTCGCCGCGGCGGTCCCCGACGACGGTTCGAGGGACGGTGTGGTCGAGCACGTCCTGGAGACCGTCACCCGGGCGCTCAGCGACACGGTGCCGCAGGCTCTGGCGCTCGCGTCGGTCCGTCCCGCCGCGCCCGCCATCGACCGGGTGGAGCAGGCCGTGGGGTCGGCGCTGCGCCACTACCCGCCCCTGTCCGCCACGGTGCACGAGGTCCGCGCCCCGTTCCGGTGGCGCGGCACGGGCGTCGACGCGGGCACCGAGATCCTGTACGCGACCGCCTGGCTGCGCGATCTGGACCCTACGCGGGGGCATGGGGACGACGCCCCGTCGGCGTCGCTGTGCGCGGCTCCCGAACCCTGCGCCGCGGCCGAACTGGCCGTGCTGGCCGCCTGTGAACTCACCCGCGCCCTGCTGCGGCACGCCGAACCGGTCGTGCTCTCCCCCCAGGTCGAGCGTGACGCGCTACCGGCGGATCTCCACGCGGACTCCCTCGACCTCGCTCTCACGGACGTCCACCCGCACATGGCCGTGGCCATGGCCGACGGAACGTTCATCCCCGGCGCGGGCGCCGCCGCTCCGGTCGGGGGACGCGGGAGTGCCCGCCACGCCGCCCTCGCCTCCGACAGCGCCCGCCGCCTGGAGGAGCACGCCCGACAGCTCGCCGAGTGCGCGCGGCAGCCCGGCTGGAACCAGGACGCCTTCGGGGAGCAGTGCCGGATGACGCTGCTGGCCCATGCCGAACGCTGCGCCCGGGCGGCCGCGGACGTGAGCCGCGCCGCGCAGTGGTTCGCGAGGTGAGCCCCGGCCTCCCTCCCTCCCTCGGGCCGGGGCCGTCACCAGAACGGGTTCGTCCGTCGGCGTACGTCCCGGTCGACCATGGCCTGCACGGTGATCCAGACCCCGTCGCACAACCGACGCGCCGCGGCGGACCGTTCGGCGAAGGAATCGGAGGCCTCGGGGGTTACGGACCCGGTGACCGGTTCGCCCACGGTGATGCGCCACTTCGCCGGGAGCGGCAGCAGCGTGGTGAGGGGAAAATAGGGGAGGTCGAACCGGCGGGCCAGCGACGTGATGCTCCCGAGTTTCGGATAGGTCTCCTCGGCTCCCACGATCGACACCGGAATGACCGGCGCACCGGTCCGCATCGCGGTGACCGCGAATCCGGGGCTGAAGGGCCGCAGCCGATAGCGCTGTGAGAACGGCTTGGCGACCCCGTCGAGCCCCTCGGGGAACACCCCGACGAGGTGGCCGTCGGTCAGCCGGTCGCGGCCCAGGGTCGGATCGTCGGCGAAGACGCCGTGGTGTCGTGCGTACGAGGCCACCGCGGGCAGCCGGAAGACGACTGGGGAGGCGTAGAAGTAGACCGGGCGGGACAGTTCCCGGAGCAGCAGATTGTGCAGGACGAGCGCGTCGAGACCGAACGCCCCGGAGTGATTGGCGATGAGCATGGCGGGCCCGCGGTCCGGGATGTTGTCCAGGCCCGACACCTCGACCCGGAGGTAGTCGTCGGCCAACCAGCCCAGCACGCCGCTCACCGCGTCGGTGGCGATCTCGTCGAGTGACTTGGGATTCGATTCCGCCATTAGTTCTCACTTTCTACTGAAAATGGACTACCGCAAGACTGAAGAACCCAATCAGGTGGTCCTTTTAACTAACGGCCCGATTTCGGGTTCATCCGTCAGGGAAGGCGCCATGAATTCCTCCGTGACACCCGCTGCACCCGCCGCACCCACTACGCCCGATACGCCTACGCCTACGCTCTCGACCGGGACCGCGGACCTGATCGCCGGCCTGCTCGTCGACCACTTCCAAGTCAGTACGGCGGCCATCAGAGCGGACGCCCCCATGACCGACCTGCTCGCCGACTCGCTGATGGTCGTGGAGATGGCCATCGCGCTCAAGGACCGGTTCGGCGTCGTCGCCACCGAGGATGAGCTGCGGGAACTCACCTTCGCCGAGTTCACCGCTCGCGTCGACCAGCGACGTGCCGGGTGAGCCGGGAGCCCGACGTCACCGTGACGGGGCTCGGTCTGCTCACCGCGGCGGGCGATGCGGAAGCCACCTGGGCCGCCGTCCGCGAGGGCCGCGCCACCGCCCGCCGGGACCCGGAGTTGAGGGACCTCCCGGTCTCCCTGAGCTGCCGCGCCGACCTCACGGACACGGCGTGGAAAAGCGGCCCCACCCCGCGGGCCGACCCCTGTGCGCGCATGGGCCTTGCCGCCGTCGCGCAGGCGCTGGAGCGGGCCGAACTCGACCCCGGCGACTGGGACCCGGCCCGCGTGGCCGTCGTCACCGGCTGCTCTCTCGGCGGCATGCACTCCGCGCGGGCCGCCGCCGCGAGGTTGGCCGCCGACGGCCCGACGAGCGTCTCGCCCTACTTCCTGACCGGCTATCTGATCAACATGGTGTCCGCGACCATCGCCTTGCACCTGGGCGTACGGGGGCCGGTCCTGAACGTCGCGACCGCGTGCGCTTCCGGGGCCACCGCCCTCGGCACGGCCCGCGACCTCCTCGCCGCGGACAAGTGCGACATCGCCCTCGTGTGCGGCGCCGACGCCGCGGTGACCCCGGCCGTCGTGACCGGCTTCGCCCAACTGGGCGCGCTGTCCGACCAGGGCTCTCGCCCGTTCGACGCCGCCCGCGACGGCTTCGTCATCGCCGAGGGCGCGGGGGCCCTGATCCTGGAGCGGCCCGAGCACGCAGCCGCTCGCTCGGCGCCGCATCTGGCGCGGCTCATCGGGTACGGAGCCACGACCGACGCCCATCACCTGGTGGCGCCGCACCCCGAGGGGCGGGAGGCCGAACGGGCTCTGCGGACCGCGCTCGAGGAGGCCGGGATCGGCCCCGGGGAGGTCGGCCACGTCAACGCGCACGGCACGTCGACCCCGCGGGGTGACGCGGTGGAAGCGGGCATCCTGGCCCGGGTCTTCCCGCACGGTCCGCCCGTCACCTCCGCCAAGGGCACCCTCGGCCACACCCTGGGCGCGGCGGGCGCCATCGAGGCCGCCCTGACCGTGCTCGCCCTGCGCGAGGACATCGTTCCGTCGGTCGCGGGACTGAGCGAGCCCGACCCGGCGTTCGCCATCGACCTCGTCACGGGGTCGTCCCGCCGGCAGGCGACGACCGTCGCCGTCAGCAACTCCTTCGGGTTCGGGGGACACAACGCGGTCGTGGTCCTGGCGAAGCCGTGACACGGGCTCGCACCCGCGGCCGGGCGGCGGCCGTCCGGCGTGAGCAGAGCACCCAGGACGGAAATTCGAGCGTTTAGCTGCGAATTCTGTTGAAACTTTGCCTCATTTCGCCGCGAGAGCAGCGGGTAAAGTCGCAATCCATGAGATTCCTGCGTCCGGTCGACCTCGCCCGCGAGCACGGCATTTCCACCCAGGCGGTCCGCAACTACGAGCAGGACGGGTGCCTTCCCCCTGCCGACCGTACCGAGAGCGGCTACCGGGCCTACACGGCGGTGCACGCGGCGGCGCTGCGCGCCTATCTGGCACTTCTGCCGGCGCACGGATACGCGGTGAGCGGCCAGGTCATGCGCGCGCTGAACACGGGGGACGCCGACGCGGCGCTGACGGCCATCGACCGCGGCCACGCCCAGTTGCTGCGCGACCGGGAGACGCTCGACACGGTCGAGGTGGCCCTGGCAGACCTCGCCCCGTCCGCGGGCTCAGCGCCCCGACCTCCTACCGGCACCAAGGGGTTCAGCGTCGGGGAACTCGCCCACCGCCTCGGCGTCACCGCGGCGACCCTGCGCAACTGGGAGCGGGCGGGCATCCTCGTCCCGCGTCGCGAGCCCCTCTCCGGGCGCCGCTCGTACAGCGCGGACGACCTGCGCGACGCGGAGCTGACGCTGCTGCTCCGGCGGGGCGGCCATCGGCTCGACCGCATCCGCACCATCGTCGAACAGATCCGGACAGCGGGCGGTACGCAGGCCCTGCACGCCGCCCTCGGCGACTGGCGGAAGGCCCTCACCACCCGGGGTCTCGCCATGCTGAGCGCGTCGGTCGAGGTCGCGCGGTACGTCGAACTGCTCGGCATCGACGCGCCCGGGGCCGCGTGCTCCGCCGGTCGACAGCGGCCGGTCCGCGACGCGGAGGCCACCCCGCCGAGCCACCCGCCAAGCCACCCGCGAAGCCCCTCCGCCTGCCCGCTCTTTCCCGGTTCATGACTCTGTGAAGAGAAGTTCAGGCACATGGACGGTTTCCGGGCCGTGAGGTTGTCTTCCCGCGGCACCGGCGCGAGCAGATCTCGTTAATCGGCACATGGATGACGTAAACGGCGATTTCGCCGCGTTCGCACAAGGCCAACTGCTGACTGGCGCCTACTGGTTGGAGTCCTCGGTACACGCGGGAGACGCGTGCCTGCGGTGCACGGCGCAAGAGCGTCCGGGACCGCGGGACGAGCCCCGGCATCAGGCCGGGCAAGCGGGGGCCGGCGCCGGGGCCCCGGTGAACGCGTAGCCCCTGCGCCGCACGCGCCCTGGACGCCGCCGAGCGGGCGGCCCCTCGCGAGGGGCCTGCCTAATCTCACTCGCGATGCGGTTCCGGGAGGTGGTGGGTCACGAAGGGCCTCCCCGTGGTGAACTCCCTGAACTTCAGGGCCGCTTCGGAGAGATGAGTGTCGCGGTTCCATACGAGGGTGAGCACGCGCACGCAGTCGGGCGCGTCCACCCGCACCCAGGCCACGGGGACCCGCGAGTGCGAGCCGACCTTGCGGGACACCGCCGGGATCAGGCCGATGCCGAGCCCGGCGCTGATCATGTCCTGGCTGGCGGCCGGTTCGTCGCCCTCGCAGGAGATCAGGGGCGTGAGCCCTTCGGATGCGAACAGCCGGTCGAGCAGGGCGCGTTGCCAATGGCCCACGCGCGTGGTGACGAAGGGCTCGTCGGCGATCTCCCGGATCGTCACGCTCTCCCGCCCGTCGAGCCGGTGCCCGCGCGGCACCGCGAGCAGCACCTCCTCACGGTCCAGCTCGACCGCCTCGAAATGGGCCCCGCTCAACGGCTGTGACGCCACACAGAAGTCGACCTCCCTCGCGCGCAGTTGACGGTCCATTTCCTGCGCGTTCGACTGGAAGAGCCGCACATCGGCGCGCGGGTGGGCGGCCCGGAAACTGCCGAGGAGCGGGGTGATCGTCAGCAGGGTCTCGGAGGCGACGCTGACCCTGCCGAGACCCGTGTCCCGGGCTTCCCGCACAGCCCTGCGCCCGTCGTCCAGCTCGCTCAGGGCTCGGTCGACATGGCGCAGGAAGATCACGCCGTACTGGTTGAGCCGGATGCGGCGGCCCTGCCGGTCGAAGAGCGCGGCGCCCAGATCGGTCTCCAGGCGTGCGATGGCGCGGCTCAGCGAGGGCTGGGCGATCCGCAGTTCCTCGGCGGCGCGGCTGATGTGCTCGTAACGGGCCACCGTCTGGAAGTAGCGCAACTGCAAAAGATCCACCTGATCCACCTTCACCCATGTCGGTCGGCTTCCCTCACGTCTTCCGGCCTCGCTTATGCCCCCCGCGTCATCTGCACATGACGAAACCGGTCTTGGAACGCATAAGCAATTCTCCCTACGGTCATCTCAGCGGGGCCACCGCCCCCACCACCCTTCCGTCTTCCCCGTCCGTCTCCCACAGAAGTAGGTCGCATCATGAGCGCTGCGGACCTGGCCCGACTCCAGTTCGCGGCCACGACCGGCATCCACTGGCTGTTCGTGATCCTCACCATGGGGCTCGTCCCCCTCGTCGCGATCATGCATACGCGGGCCGCGTACACCCGAGATCCCGTCACGAGAGCCGTCCGGGAGCGCATGACCCGCTTCTGGGGTCAGCTCTACGTCATCAACTACGCGGTCGGCATCGTCACCGGCCTCGTCATGGAGTTCCAGTTCGGGCTCAGCTGGAGCGGGCTGAGCAAGTTCGCGGGCAATGTCTTCGGTGCCCCGCTGGCTCTGGAGACCCTCATCGCGTTCTTCGCCGAGTCCACCTTCCTCGGCATGTGGATCTTCGGCTGGGGGCGCCTGCGCAAGGGCGTGCACGTCACGCTCATCTGGCTCGTCGCCCTGACCGCGTATGCCTCCGGATACTGGATCATGGTCGCCAACGGCTTCATGCAGCACCCCGTCGGTTACGAAGTCCGGGGCGGCGAGGCCTACTTGACCGACTTCGGGGCGCTGCTCACGAACGGCAGCGCACTGGTCGCCCTCGGCCATATCGCGCTCGCCGCACTGACGACGGGCGGCGTCTTCGTCGCCGGGGTCAGCGCGTGGCACTTCATCCGGGGCACCAAGGAGACCGACCTGTTCCGCGGTTCGCTGCGGCTGGGGCTGTGGGTGAGCATGCTCGCCTCCTTCTTCGTGGTCGTCGTCGGCGAGATGCAGCGGCCCGTGATCGAGCGGACCCAGCCGATGAAGCACGCGGTCCTTCGGAACAGTGGCGTCGCGGAGGTACAGGCGCGACTCGTCGGGGAGTACGGGCCCGGCGACTACGTGCCCTGGCAGGACACGATCCGGATCTCGATGGACGTGATGACGATCATCGGCAACACGGTGTCCACCATCACGCTCATCGCCGTCGCCCTGCTCTGGAAGGACTGGCTCCTCCGCCGCCGCGTCCTCTTGTACCTCCTGGTGGCGACGGTCCCCTTCCCCTTCATCGCCGCCGTCGGCGGGTGGATCGTCCGCGAGGTGGGGCGCCAACCCTGGCTCGTGTACGGCGAGTTGACGGTCGAGGACGCCGCCTCCCCGGTCGGTACGGCCGCGCTGACCGTCTCCTGCGCCGTATTCATCGCCATCTTCCTGGCGCTCGCGGTGACGAACTGGACCCTGATCACGCGCTTCGCCCTGCGCGGCCCCGACGCCACCCAGCTCGGCGCCACCGAACCGCTCCCCGGCGACTCGCCCGCCACACGTACAGAAATAGCGGCGTACTGAGATGAACTCCCCCGGTCCCATGGAAAGTTGGACGAAATGAGTCTGGAGACCCTCTGGCTGGCCCTCCTCGGCCTGCTTCTCGCCGGGTACTTCGTGCTCGGCGGCTACGACTACGGCGTACAGATGCTTCACCCCCTCCTCGGCGACGGGGAGGGCCCCGGCCCCGAGGCCGAGGAGCCGGGCCGCAACGCAGCCCTGGACGCCATCGCGCCGTTCTTCCTGGGCAACGAGGTCTGGCTGGTCGCCTTCACCGGTGTCCTCTTCGGGGCCTTCCCGCACCTGGAGGGCAGCCTGCTGTCCGGCATGTATCCGCTGATCGTGGCGATCCTCGTCGGCCTGGTCCTCGGCAACGCCGCCGTCCAGCTGCGCGGCCGCGCCCACAGCACCCTCGGCCGCCGGTGGTGGGACGCCCTGATCGTGTTCGGCGGGGCGCTGCCCGCCGGGTGCTGGGGGCTCTTGCTGGGACTGCTGCTCCACGGCGTGCCCCGCCGGTCCGACGGCAGCTTCCACATCGGGGCCGGTGACGTGCTCACGCCGTTCGTGCTCGCCTGCGGACTGACCACCGCGCTGCTCTTCGCGGCACACGGGGCGGCCTTCGTCAGCCTGCGCTCCGCCCCTCACATCGCCGTCAGGGCCCGGCACTTGGGGGCCGCGCTGGTGCGAGCGGCCGCGGCCGTGGGCTGTCTGCCGCTGCTGCTCACGCTCTTCGGCGCTGGTGCCTCGATGACCAACCGCGTGACCTCGGTGGCCCTCACCGCCCTGTTCGCGGCGGCGCTCGCCTGCGCCTGGTGGTCCCTCTCGCGGGGGCACCGCGTCCGGGCGTTCGCGGCGACCTGCTGCGCGACCGTACTGCCCGTACTGCTCATAGGGGCCGGTCACTACCCCTACGTCCTGGTCGACGCGGCCGGGGGCGGGATGACGGTCGGGCACGCGGTCACCGACGGCGTCACGTTGCGGATCCTCACCGCGTTCGGGGTCGTACTGATCCCGGTGATCCTCGCCTACCAGTCGTGGAGCTGGTGGGCCTTCCGCGGGCGGACGGGCCGCCGTCACCCCAGCTACTTCTGACCGGCCGCCGATCCTGAGCGACTGCCACCGAACCCCACCCGCGACGAGAGGCCTCCACGATGAAGCCGGTCGAACGCCGACTGCTGCGTGAACTCCCCGTGCTGCGGCGCCATATGACGTGCTCCGCGGCGCTGGCGCTCCTCGGCGCCGGGCTCGTCATCGCCCAGGCCGGCCTGCTGGCCGCGGTCCTCGCGGACGGCTTCGCCGGGCGCGGCTCACCCACCGTGCCGCTGGCCGCGCTGGGTACCGTCATGGCGCTGCGCGCGCTGCTGACCTGGGCGCGCGGAGGGCTCGCGCAGCGCGCCGCGGCCGACGCCAAACACGCGCTGCGGGACCGGATCACCGGCCGGCTGCGGCACACCGGCCCGCTGCGGCTCGCGGCCCGCCGCCACGGCGAGACGGCCACGCTGCTCACCCGCGGCCTGGACGCCCTGGACCCGTACGTCGTCGGCTATCTGCCCACGATGACGGCCACCGCCGTGGTGCCCGTCACGGTCGTCGCCTGGCTGGCGTGGACCGACTGGACCTCGGCCCTCATCGTCGCCGTGACGCTGCCGTTGATCCCGGTGTTCGGCGCGCTCGTCGGCATGCACACGGCGCGGCGCACCGCCCGGCAGTGGGCGCTGCTCTCGCGCCTCGGCGGGCACTTCCTCGATGTGGTGGCGGGGCTGCCGACGCTGCGCGCGTTCGGCCGCGAGCGGCACCAGGCCCGGGTGGTCGGCGAGATGGCGGACGCCCATCGGCGTGCCGCCATGCGGACGTTGCGCGTGGCGTTCCTCTCCTCCTTCGTCCTGGAGACGGTCGCCACCCTCTCCGTGGCGCTGGTGGCCGTCCCGGTCGGACTGCGGCTGCTCGGGGGCGAGTTGGAGCTGCGTACGGCGCTGACCGTGCTGTTCCTGGCCCCCGAGGCGTATCTGCCGCTGCGTGCCGCGGGCGCCGCCTTCCACGACAGCGCCGAGGGCGTCGCGGTGGCCGAGCGGGTCTTCGCCCTCCTCGACGAGGCCGGTGAGCGCGGCGACGATCCCGACGACGGCGCTCCAAGCGCCCCCATCAAAGCCCGCCCGCCGCGCGCCACCGGCCGGACGCACCTGTCCCTCGACGAGGTCACCGTCCGGTACGCCGGTCGCGCCGCGCCCGCCCTCCACCAGGTCTCCCTCGCCGTACACCCCGGCGAGCACGTGGCCCTGGTCGGACCGAGCGGGGCGGGCAAGTCCACCCTGCTTGCGCTGCTCCTCGGCTTCGTGAGCCCCGGTGAGGGCCGGGTCGCGGTCGGCGGCACGGACCTCGCCGACCTCGACGCCGACGAGTGGCGCGCCCAGGTGGCGTGGGTTCCACAACGCCCCCATCTGTTCGCGGCGTCCGTCGCGGACAACATCCGTCTCGGGCGCCCCGACGCGGGCGACGACGAGGTACGGGAGGCGGCGCGGGCGGCCTTCGCCGACCACTTCGTCGAGGCGCTGCCACAGGCGTACGACACGATGCTCGGGGAGCGTGGCGCGGGGCTCTCCGCCGGCCAGCGCCAACGGATCGCGCTCGCCCGCGCGTTCCTCAAGGACGCCCCTGTGCTGCTGCTCGACGAACCGACCGCCCACCTCGACCCCGGCAGCGAGGCCGCCGTCACACGCGCCACGGTCGCCCTGATGCGGGGCAGGACCTCGCTCGTGGTCGCTCACCGGACGAGCCTGCTGCCCCACGCCAACCGGGTCGTCACCGTACGCGCGGGTCGTCTCACCGTCCCCCGACCGCCGCTCGCAGAAGGGCTGGTGGCCTCATGACCTCGCCCACCGCCACGGCAGCCGCCCCGCGGCACATCCCCCGCCCCACCCTGCGGCTCCTTCGGCATCTCCTGCCGTACTGGCGCAGGCTGCTGCCCGCCGCGCTCGCCGCGGCGGGCAGTGAACTCGCCGCCGCCGCGCTGATGGCGACCGCCGCCTGGCTGATCACCCGCGCCGCGCAGCAGCCGCCGCTCGCGTCGGTGAGCCTCGCGATCGTCGCCGTACGCGCGCTGGCCCTGGGCCGGGGCGCGCTGCGCTACACCGACCGGCTCCTCGGCCACGACAGCGTCCTGCGGGCCGTCGCGGGCTTCCGCACCCGGGTGTACGAAGCGCTGGTGCCGCTCGCCCCGGCGGGCACGCCCGCCTTCCGCGGCGGCGACCTGCTGACCCGGCTCGTCGATGACGTCGACGCCGCGCAGGACCTGTTGCTCCGGGTGCTCATCCCGGCCGCGGCAGCCTGCGTGGTGGCCGCGGCCGCCACCGGGACGGCCGCGGTGCTGCTGCCCCCGGCGGGCGTACCGCTCGGTCTGCTGCTGGCCGTGGCGGGACTCCTCGTACCCGCCCTGGTGCTCGCGCTGTCCCGCCGCGCGGGCCACGCGGAGAAGGCGGCACGCGGCGAACTGGCCGTTCTCACCCTGGACTTGACCGAGGGCGCGGCGGACCTCGCCGCGTACGGCGCGCGGGACCGGGCCCACGCGCGCGTGCGGCACGCCTGTGCCCGGATCGCCGCGCTGGAGCGCCGTAAGGCCCTGACCACGTCACTCGCCTCGGCCGCGGTGCTGCTGCTCCAGGGCGGGGCGACGGTCGGTGTCGCCCGGTGCGCGCTGCGCGCGCACGCGGACGGTGCGCTGCCCGCCGTGCAGCTGACCGTCCTCGTGGTCCTCGCGCTGGTCTCCTTCGAGGCCCTCGCGCCGCTGCCCGCCGCGGCCCGCCGTCTGTCGGAGGTACGGGCCTCGGCGGGGAGGCTGGCGGTTCTGTTCGACACGCCGCCGCCCGTGGCCGAACCGCCCCGCCCGGCCCCGCTCCCCCTCGACGGGCCGCTCGGCGTCGACATCACCGGTCTGCGGGTACGCCACCGCCCCGGTGGGCTCCCGGCCCTGGACGGGGTGAGCCTGCGGCTGCCGCCCGGCCGCCGCGTCGTGCTCGTCGGCGCGAGCGGCTCGGGGAAGTCGACGCTGATCGCGGCGCTGATGCGCTTCGTCCCGTACGAGGCGGGGAGCATCCGCGTCGGCGGGCGCGAACTGCGCGAGGTCTCGGGAGCCGATGCCCGGCGCGTGATCACCGGCATGACGCAGGACGCGCACGTCTTCCACGCGACGATCCGCGCCAACCTCCTGCTGGCCCGCCCCGACGCCACGGACGCCGACCTGCGCGAAGCGGCCCGCAGGGCCCGGCTCCTGGAGTGGATCGAGTCGCTGCCCGACGGCTGGGACACCCACCTCGGCGGGGACGGCTCCGCGATGTCGGGCGGCCAGCGCAGCCGCCTGCTGCTGGCCCGCGCGCTGCTCGCCGACCCGCCGGTGCTGGTGCTGGACGAACCCACCGAGGGGCTGGATCCGCAGACGGCGGCCGCCGTGCTCGCCGACATTCTCGACGCCACACGCGGGCGCACGACGCTCCTGGTCACCCACGAGCGGGCGGGGCTCGCCGCCGCAGACCACGTCGTGACCCTGCCGGGCGGGCCCCACCTTGCCCCCGAGTGATATGCCGGTAATGCGGTCAGTAATCCGAAGGATGTACCGGAATGTCGTACCCGGCGGCGATTCGCCGCGGCGCACCGCCGCCCAGCCTGGAAGGAGATCCCGGACGAAGGCGGTGGCACCATGCTGCACGACACGCTTCACGCCCTGCTCACCGAGCTGGCGCGGATTTCCGCACTCCCCCTGGAGCGCGGCGAGACCCTGCCCGCCCGCGCCTACACCGACGAGGCCTTCCACCGGCTCGAACACGACCGCGTCTTCCGCGGCGACTGGCTGTGCGTGGGCCACGTCGACCAGGTCGCCCGGCCGGGCGACTACCTGCGGACCGACGCGACCGGTGAGCCGCTGGTCGTCACCCGCGACGAGGACGGCGGGCTGCACGCGCTGTCCCGGGTGTGCAGGCACCGCTTCATGGACATCCTGCCGCCCGAGACGGCCCCCGAGCAGGGGTCCCTGGAGCGCCTCATGTGTCCTTACCACACCTGGACGTACCGGCTGAACGGTGAGTACGCCGGTCAGCTGGCCGGCGCCCCCATGATGAGCAAGGTCGGCTTCGACCGCGCCGCGTGCCGCCTGCCCCGCTACCGCCTGGAGGTGTGGAACGGCCTGCTCATGGTCTGCGCCGACCCCGAAGCGCCGCCACTCGCACCGCAGTTGACGGGGCTTGCCGAACGGCTCGCGCCGTACGGCCTCGCGGATCTGGTGGTCGCGTACACGGACCGGTGGGACGGGGTGCCCGCCAACTGGAAGGTGGCCTTCGAGAACGGCTCGGAGAACTACCACCACATGGGCACGCACGCCGGCACGCTCGACGTCCTCGTCCCTGGCAAGGACACCGTCGTCGACGAGAGCGACGGACGGTGGTTCAGCATGTACACCCCCTTCGCGGCCGACGCGGTAGGGGAGGACGGCGCGGCGGGCGAGGACGGTACGCCCATGGTCGGCACGCTCATCCCCGGGCTCGGCGCCCGGCAGCTGTCCGGTATGACGGTCGCCGGTGTCTTCCCGAACCTGGTGATGGCCCTGCTGCCCGACAGCGTCACGTTCGTGCGCTGGGTGCCGACAGGGCCGGTCACGCACGACGCGCTCGTGACGGTGCTGGTCCCCGCTCACGCCAAGCGGCAGCCCGGGTTCGAGGCGTACGTGGAGGCGTCGAGGCGCCAGTTCGAGGTGATCCAGAACGAGGATCTGGTCGCCGTGCGGGGCGTGCAGCGCGGCCTGGCCACCGACCCCGCCCCGTCGGGCGGACGCTTCTCCCATCTGGAGCGCCCGCTGTGGCAGTTCCAGCGGTATCTGGCGGGCCGCCTGACGGAGGCCGGGAGCGCGGCCTGAGCCGTGCCGGGCCCCCACGGCGGATACGGCTTCTCCTGGCGCCTGCGTGGTACTCCTCCGTTACGCCAACAAGGAGGCCTGCACCGTATGAACGACGACGTGAACGAGGACCGTACCCCCAAAGCCTGCGGCCGCCCCGGGCCCGGCGACCAGCCCACCGTCGCCGACCGGGCCTGGCTGGCCATCGCCTGCCGGCTCGCCACCCAGTGCCCGCCCTCGGACAGCGCGTTCAGCGTGGGGGCGGTCATCGTCGCCGACGACGGCACGGAGCTGGCCCGCGCCCACTCCCGCGAGCGGGACACGGACGCCCACGCCGAGGAGAGCGTCCTCGCCAAGGTCGACGCCGGCGACCCGCGGCTGTCCGACGCGACGCTGTACAGCTCGCTCGGACCGTGCGCGGAACCCTCCGCGCGGCCCCGGCCCCTGCCCCGCACCGGGCTGATCGGCGGATCCGGGCTCCGCCGTGTGGTCACCGCCTGCGCGCGGGGCACGGAGTCCCTGGAGGCCGCGGGCGTCACCGTCCTCGAACTGCCCGAGTACGCCGACGCGGCGAAGGCGCCCAACGCCCACCTGCTGTAGGCGGGCCGCTCCGCGTCAGGCCTGGTACTCGGTGAGGTCGATGCCGTGGACCCGCAGCGCGTGGCCGGACACCGGGTGCGTCGTCTCGCGCTCCAGTGCCATGCCGAGCTTGCGGACGACGTTCTCGGAGGCCTGGTCCTCCGCCCGGTGGATGGCGACGACCCGTTCGAGGCCGCGGTCCTGGAGGGCGAACTCCAGTGTGGCCTGGGCGGCTTCGGAGGCGTACCCCTGGCCCCAGAACTGCGCGCCGAGCCGCCAGCCGATGGCCGCGTCGGACGCCGCTTCCGGGAGGAACTCGGGGACGAAGAGACCCGTGAAGCCGGCCAGCTCGCCCGAGGCGAGGAGTTCGACGGCGAAGAGGCCGTAACCCTCGTCGTCCCACTCCTCCTCCCACCGCTCGATCTCCTCCGCCGTCTGTTCGAGGTCGCGGACGCGGCCGTCGTCGACCAGGCGCATGACGCGCGGGTCCGCGTTGATCTCCGCCATGGGCGCGAGGTCGCCGTCGTGCCAGCGGCGGAGGAGGAGGCGGGGGGTGCGGATCTCGGTCATGGCCCCATCCTGCCCAAGGGGAGAGCTTCACCGGTAATCGGCGCCGGGCCGGGCCGCGCGCCTTGTGAAGGGGATCACAGTCACCGCGTGTCACGGTCCGGGCGTCCGACGTGTCTCGATGAACACCCGGGAACCCCCGGGAGAGGAGCCGCGCAGGGAAGCGAGGGGCCGACGCCCATGACCGAGGACGCGTTCATCGAACACCGTCCGCTGCTGTTCACCATCGCCTACGAGATGCTCGGCAGCGCCACCGACGCCGAGGACGTCCTCCAGGAGAGCTATCTGCGGTGGAGCGCCGTCGACCAGGCGACGGTCGAGCATCCGCGCGCCTACCTGGTCCGCGTGGTGACCCGCCAGGCCCTCAACCACCTGCGCGCGCTCAAGGCACGGCGGGAGGAGTACGTCGGCAACTGGCTGCCCGAGCCGATCCGCACCACCCCCGAGGTGAGCGAGGACGCCGTCCTTGCCGAGTCGGTGTCGATGGCCGTACTGCTCGTCCTGGAGACGCTGAGCCCGGCCGAGCGCGCGGTCTTCGTCCTGCACGACGTATTCGGCTACACCCACCCGGAGATCGCCGCCACGATCGGGAAGACCGAGGTCGCGGTCCGGCAGATCGCTCACCGTGCCCGCCGGCACGTCCACGCGCGGCGACGCCGGTTCGAACCGGACTCCGCCGCCACCCGGGAGATCGTCCAGCGGTTCCTGCGCGCGGCGGCGACGGGCGAGATCCAGGCTCTGATGGACCTGCTGGCACCCGATGTCGTGCAGATCTCCGACGGCGGCGGGAAGGTCTCCGCCGCCCGCCGCCCGATCGTCGGCCGCGACGACGTCGCCCGGTTCGTCCTCGGTCTGGCCCGTCTCCACCACGCGGCCGCCCCCGTCGAGCACGGCATCTGCAACGGCATGCCCGCGGCGCGGTTCCTCGCGGACGGTGAGCTGGACTGGCTGCTCGCCTTCGAGATCCACGACGGGCGGATCACCGGCCTGTACGGCATCCGCAACCCCGACAAGCTGCGCCGTGCCGACACGGTGCACACCCTCGACCGAGGAGGAGCCCCGCCATGGAAACCATGACGGTCGAACGCACCATCGACGCCCCGATCGAGGACGTCTTCGCCTGGCTCACCACGACCACCCACTACACGCGCTCGCCCCTGGTGCTGCGCTGCCGCCTGCTCCGGCACGGCGAGGGCGTGCCCTACGGTGTCGGCGCGGTGCGCGGACACCTCTGGCTGATCGGCTGGTTCCGGGAACGCATCACCCGCTACGACCCGCCGTACGCCACCGAGTACGTCGTCGACCGCAGCGTGCCGCCGTCCAGGCACGAGATCGGCCGTATGACGTTCACCGAGGTCGACGGCGGCACGCGGGTGTGCTGGACGACCCGCGCCGAGGTTCCGGTCCCACTGCTCGGCCCGCTCCTCACCCGGCGGGTCGCACGGCCCGTCATCACCCGTACGTTCGGCGGCATCCTCAGGACCGCCGATGCCGCGCTCACCTCCCGACGTACGCCGCGAGGTGCTCCCCGGTGACGGTGGAGCGCGCGGCCACCAGCTGTTCGGGGGTGCCCTCGAAGACGATTCTGCCGCCGTCGTGGCCGGCGCCGGGGCCGAGGTCGATGATCCAGTCGGCGTGCGCCATGACGGCCTGGTGGTGCTCCACGACGATGACCGACTTCCCGGAGTCGACGAGCCGGTCCAGCAGGCCGAGCAACTGCTCGACGTCGGCGAGGTGCAGTCCGGTGGTCGGCTCGTCGAGGATGTAGACACCGCCCTTGTCGCCCATGTGCGTGGCCAGCTTGAGCCGCTGCCGCTCGCCGCCGGACAGCGTGGTCAGCGGCTGGCCGATGGTGAGGTAGCCGAGCCCGACGTCGACGAGCCGCGCCAGGATCTTGTGGGCGGCCGGGGTGTGCGCCTCCCCGGAGCCGAAGAACTCCTCGGCCTCGGCCACCGGCATCGCGAGCACCTCGCTGATGTCGCGGCCGCCGAGGCGATAGTCGAGCACCGACGCGTCGAACCGCTTGCCCTCGCAGTCCTCGCAGGTCGTGGAGACCCCGGCCATCATCCCGAGGTCGGTGTAGATGACGCCCGCGCCGTTGCAGGTGGGGCAGGCGCCCTCGGAGTTGGCGCTGAACAGCGCCGGCTTGACGCCGTTGGCCTTGGCGAACGCCTTGCGGATGGGGTCGAGCAGCCCGGTGTACGTCGCGGGGTTGCTGCGCCGCGAGCCCTTGATCGGGCTCTGGTCGACCGAGATCACTCCCGCGTCGGCGGGAACCGATCCGTGCACGAGCGAACTCTTGCCGGAACCGGCCACCCCGGTGATGACCGTGAGCACCCCGAGCGGGATGTCGACGTCGACCTTCCGCAGATTGTTCGCCGTCGCGCCGCGGATCTCCAGCGCGCCCGTGGACTTCCGTACGGTCTCCTTGACCGCGGCCCGGTCGTCGAGGTGCCGCCCGGTGCTCGTGCCGGAGGCCCGCAGCCCCTCCAGGGGGCCCTCGAAGCAGACGGTGCCGCCGGCCTGTCCCGCGCCGGGACCGAGGTCCACGACGTGGTCGGCGATCGCGATCATCTCCGGCTTGTGTTCCACGACGAGGACCGTGTTGCCCTTGTCGCGCAGGCGCAGCAGCAGGTCGTTCATGCGCTGGATGTCGTGGGGGTGCAGGCCCGCGGTGGGCTCGTCGAAGACGTAGGTGACGTCGGTGAGCGAGGAGCCGAGGTGGCGGATCATCTTGACGCGCTGCGCCTCACCGCCCGAGAGCGTGCCGGCGGGCCGGTCGAGGGCGAGGTAGCCGAGACCGATCTCCACGAACGAGTCGAGGGTCTGCCGCAGCGAGGCGAGCAGCGGGGCCACCGACGCCTCTTCGAGGTCCCGCACCCACTCGGCCAGGTCCCTGATCTCCATCGCGCACAGGTCGGCGATGCTCTTCCGCTTGATCTTCGACGATCTGGCGCCCTCGCTGAGGCGGGTGCCGTCGCACTCCGGGCAGGTGGTGAAGGTGACCGCCCGTTCCACGAACGCCCGGATGTGCGGCTGGAGCGCCTCCTTGTCCTTGGAGAGGAACGACTTCTGGATCTTCGGGATCAGGCCCTCGTAGGTGAGGTTGATGCCGTTGACCTTGACCTTGACCGGCTCTCCGTAGAGGAAGGCCTGCATCTCCTTCTTGGTGTACTGCCGGATCGGCTTGTCCGGGTCGACGAAGCCGGACTGGGCGTAGGTCTGCACGGTCCACTGGCTGTCCGACTTCCAGCCGGGGATGGTGAACGCGCCCTCGGCGAGCGACTTGGAGTCGTCGTAGAGCTGGGTGAGGTCGATGTCGGAGACCGTGCCCCGGCCCTCGCAGCGCGTGCACATACCGCCGGTGCGCTGGTAGGTCGCCTTGACGGTCTTGGTCTTCGCGGAGCCGCGTTCGACGGTGATCCCGCCGCTGGCCCGGACCGAGGCGGTGTTGAAGGAGTACGCGCTGGGTGGGCCGATGTGCGGCTCGGCCAGGCGGCTGAAGAGGATGCGCAGCATCGCGTGGGCGTCGGTGGCGGTGCCGACCGTGGAGCGCGGGTCGGCGCCCATCCGGCTCTGGTCGACGGTGATGACCGTCGTCAGCCCTTCGAGCACGTCGACGTCGGGCCGCGCCATGGTCGGCATGAAGCCCTGCACGAAGGCGCTGTAGGTTTCGTTGATCATCCGCTGCGACTCGGCGGCGATCGTGTTGAACACCAGCGAACTCTTGCCGGAACCGGACACCCCGGTGAACACCGTCAACCTGCGTTTGGGGATCTCGATGCTGATGTCCCTGAGGTTGTTCTCCCGAGCGCCGTGCACCCGGATCAGGTCGTGGCTGTCGGCGGCGTGCGACGCGGGCGACCGCGGGTCCGTCCTCTTGGGCTTGCTCATCGTGTCTCCATCGGCAGGGCAGCGGTACTCGGCTCGCGGAGCGCCGCGGGGGCGCTTCTGTCGGGGTCGGCCGCTTCAGGGGTGTCCATGGCGGTCACGCTAGCCGTGGCCCGGCGGCCACGCTTCTCCATTACTGATCTGCACGTGAAGAAGCCCCGGTGCCCGGCGGAAGCTACCGGGCACCGGGGCTGTTTCCTGGCCGAACTACCCGAACTAGCCGAACTGGCCGACCTCGTAGTCGCCGGCGGGCTGCTGGACCATGACGTTCAGCCGGTTGAAGGCGTTGATGAGGGCGATCAGGGACACCAGGGCGGTGAGCTGCTCCTCGTCGTAGTGCTTGGCGGCGTCCGCCCAGACCTCGTCCGTGACGCCGCCGGCCGCGTCCGCGATGCGGGTGCCCTGTTCCGTCAGTTCCAGCGCGGCCCGCTCGGCGTCGGTGAAGACCTTCGCCTCGCGCCAGGCGGCGATCATGTTGAGGCGCAGCGGGGTCTCCCCCGCGGCGGCGGCCTCTTTGGTGTGCATGTCGAGGCAGAATCCGCAGCCGTTGATCTGGCTGGCGCGGATCTTCACGAGTTCCTGTGTCGAGGCCGGCAGCGTCGACTCCGCGAGCGCCTTGCCCGCGGAGGTGAAGTGCTTGAGGGCCTTGCCCGCGATCGGGCTGGTGAAGAAGTTCAGGCGTGCGTCCATGGTGGGTGCTGCTCCTCTGCCGTTGTGGTGGCTACACCCCTTTGACGGACCGGCCACCGACGGATGTGACACCCCTCGATGTGACGTGCGTCTCCCCGACTCGGGGCCGTCGACCGGCCCCGCGCCTCGCTAATCTGCGCACCGTGACCGACTCGATCATCGCCAGGGACAGCACCGCCGACACCGACGGCATCCACGACACCGAAGTCGCCATAGCCGCGGCCCGCGCGGGCGCGGACGTGGTGCGCGACCTCTACGGGCGACGGCTCGCCCGCATCGACAAGGGAGCCGGGGACTTCGCCACCGCCGCCGACGTGGCGGCCGAGGAGGCGATCCTCGCCACCCTCCGCGCCGCGCGGCCCGAGGACGGGGTGCTCGGCGAGGAGGGCGGGCAGCAGGGCACGGCCGGTGCCGCACGCCAATGGCGTGTCGACCCGCTGTGCGGCACGCTGAACTACGCCGCGGGCACCATGGTGGTGGCCGTGAACGTGGCGTTGAGGGGCGGCGCGGCGGCGGTGGCGGATCCGTTCGGCGGCGAGGTCTTCTGCACCGACGGCGAGTCCGCGTGGGTCCGGGACGACGACGGCGACAGGCCCCTGGCGCCCACGTCCGCCACGGGGTTGGTGGACGTCAACCTGGATCCGCCGTTCCCGAGCGCCCCCGGGTTCCGGGCGGTCGACCTGCTGGCCCGGCCGCGGTTCGCCGAGCACTTCCGCCCGCGGGTCGTCTCCTCGACGCTGGCGCTGGCCTGGGTCGCGGCCGGCAGGCGTGCCGCGTACGTCACCGACGGCCAAGACCTGTCGGAGAGCGTCCACTTCGCCGCCGGCATCGCCCTGTGCCGGGCCGCTGGATGCGTGGTCACCGGAGTCGACGGCGCTCCGGTCGGCCCTGGGGTGCGGGGGCTCGTGGCGGCCGCGGACGCCGGGACGCATGAGTTGTTGATGTCGGTGATCCGCGGCTGAGCGCCGGGGTTCGACCTGAGCAGCGGACGGCCGCGTGAGCGGCCGGAGGGCGTTGGCCGTCAGCACGCGCGCTTGCCTCTCGGCGCCGCTTCCGGCGACGACGTCACGGCTGAGGCCGGTGAAGTTCCGCCACACAGCGCTCTCTTGACGCATCATGACAGGTGAGCAGCCCGCCCCCACAACCACCAAAGACCACCACAGACCACACCGCCGAGGTGACACCCGTGAACGACGGATCCGCGCGGACGGCCGCGCCCGGCCCCGACTCGCCGTCGGGCTCCTCCCGCCCTCGGAAGACCATCACCTACCTGGAGATGACAGACCCGGGAGAGCTTCGACCCGCGCCGGTCGCCCCCGGACTCGGCCTGCGCCTCCTGGCCCCTGACTCGCCGCTGGTCCGAAGCGTCCAGGGGCAGGTCGGCGAGGCCCACGGCTGGAGCGCGGCCTACCGCACCGAGGAGGAGTGGGACGCACACCAGGCGGCCCGGCCACTGCGCCAGTACTGGCTGATCACCTTCGAGGGCGAACCCGCGGGCGTCGCCTACCTCGAACCGCAGCCCGGCGGCGACGTGGAGGTCACCGCTTTCGGGCTGCTGCCCCCGTACGTGGGCCGGGGCCTCGGCGGCTACGCGCTGACCCTCGCGCTGCGGCAGGCATGGGCGACCGAGCCAATCGGCGCACGCGACGTGCGCCGGGTGTGGCTCCACACCTCCACGACCGACCACCCCCGCGCTCTCGGCAACTACCGAGCACGCGGTCTGCGCCCCTACCGGGTCGAGAGGGAGCAGGAGTAGTTCCCTGCCGGCAACCTCCGCCGCGCGGGGGAAGCGGATCATGCTCCGGCCCGATCTCCGCGCACCGTGGTTCCACAACAGTGGACGCATGGCAATCAGCGAAACGAACACCCTGCGTGTGGCCGGCGGGACCGAGCGGCCCGTGCCGCTCTGGGCCGAGCGCGCCGCGCGCCTGATCCCCCTCATCGGCCTGCCCGTATGCCTGTGGCGGCTGCCCATCGGGTTCGACTTCATGATGGGCATCGACGGTCCCCCGATGACGTGGGGGCGGTGGGCCAATGTGTCCTACGTCGTCGTGCTCAGCCTCCTGTCCGAGACGTTCGCCCTGCTGTGCCGCGGCCTGGTGCGTCCGTGGGGCGAAGTCGTGCCGGGCTGGGTTCCCGTCCTCCGCGGCAGACGCGTCCCGCCCTTCGTGGTGATCATCCCCGGGACCCTCGGAGGTCTGCTCTTCACCGCGCTGCTGGTCGACTGGACCCTGTGCACCTTCGGTATCGCCGGGTTCTCGGACGGCCCCTACGACAACGTGTGGTGGCACATCCTGGCTGCCTCGGTCAGCGGCCTGATCACCCTGTGGGGTCCGTTGGTGCTCGCCCTGACGTACGCCTACTACCAGCGCCACCGCCGGCAGACCTGATGACCTGACCGTCTCGCGGGTGGTCCGCGCCTGCCCGGTCACTCCCGGGTGAGCAGGCCCGTCCGCAGTTCGGCCAGGGTCCGCGAGAGCAGCCGTGACACGTGCATCTGCGAGATGCCGAGGGCGGCGCCGATCTCGGCCTGGGTCATCTCCTGGCCGAAGCGCATCTCGATGATGCGCCGCTCCCGCTCGTCGAGTTCGGCGAGCAGCGGGGCCAGGGCGTGGACGTGCTCGAAGACCTCGATGGCGGGGTCCGGCGCGCCCATGACGTCGGCGAGCGTGCGGCCGCTGCGGTACGTGTCGGCCTCGTCGGCCGAGCCGTGCGGGGCGTCCAGGGAGCCGGCGAGGTAGCCGTTGGCGGCCACGATCGCCTCCAGCGCCTGTTCCTCGGTCACCTCCAGGTCGGCCGCCAGCTCCTTGACCGTGGGCTCGCGGCCGAGCACGGTGCTCAGCCGCTCCTGGGACCTGGACAGTCGCGTACGCAACTCCTGCAATCTACGCGGCACATGCACGGCCCAGCTGGTGTCGCGGAAGTAGCGCTTGATCTCGCCGAGGATGCAGGGCACCGCGAACGACACGAACTCGAAGCCGCGGCTCACGTCGAACCGGTCGATCGCCTTGATCAGGCCCACGGTCCCGACCTGGACGATGTCCTCCAGCTGGCCGTTGCCGCGATTGCGGAACCGGCCCGCCACGTAGTGGACGAGGGAGAGGTTCATCTCGATGAGGGTGTCGCGGGTGTACGCGTGGTCGGGCGAGCCGTCCTCCAGCGTGGCGAGCCGGTCGAAGAAGAGCTTCGACAGTTCCCTGGCGTCCTTCGGCGCTACTTGGTGGGCTTCCTCGATCCATGGCAGAGGGGCGGCCTCACCCTGCGTCCCCTCGGTCGGATCAGCGGCCAGTTCCGCCTCGATGGTTCGAACGAACATCCTCTGTTTCCCCAAAGTCGTGACGTGCGCGGTTCAGCTCTCGAGGACGGTGAAGGGGACTCCCTCGCGATCCTCCAGCACGGCCTCCCGCCGGGCGCCCGACCCGCGCGGTGGTGCGATGACGCGTCCGCCCTCGCGAACGGCGGCCGCGGCGGCCGCGTCGACGTCGGCCACGCGGAACGACGTGTGCCAGCGGTAGCGGGCCTCGGTGCCGGGCGCCGCCCCTTGCGTGAGTGCGGCGACGCGGCGCGCCCCGTCCCGCACCACGATCTGCTCGTGCACGTACTCCACGGCGCAGCTGTCGCCGGGGCCCGCCCAGCCGAGTACGCCGCCGTAGAAGAGCGCCGCGGCGAAGATGTCGCGCGTGTGCAGTTCAAGGCGGCCGACCGGGCCCTGCCCCACCGTCCACCGGGGGTCCGGGGCGTGCGGGCGCAGTCCGAACACCGCGCCGTCCGGCCCGGCGGCCACGGCGGCCCGCCCGGCGGGGGTGGCCAGCGGTCCGACCGCCACGGTGGCGCCCCGGTCGCGGAGCCGCCCGACGGCGGCGTCGACGTCGTCGACGGCGAAGTACGGCATCCAGCCCGCGTGGACGCCCGACTCGCAGGTGGTGCTGCCGATGGCGCCCACCGGCGCCCCGGCCTTCAGCATCAAGGAACGCGCCTTGCCCGGCGGGCCGAGCAGCGGCACGTGGCACCAGCCGAGGACCCGGCCGTAGAACTCCTCGGCGGCCCGGACGTCCCGCGCGGCCAGGCTCAGCCAGCAGGGCGCGCCGCGTGCCACCCGCGTGGCGCCCGGCGGCGGGCTTCCGGCGGGCGCGGCGGCCCGCTGCCCGCCGGGCTCGGATGCGGAGGGCCCCCGCCCGCCGGGCGGTACCGGTCGCAGGCCGCGGGCGCTGCGTACGGACTCCCGTACGGACTCCCGCGTCGGCCTGCCGCCCGCCCACGCGGGAGGCCACGCCGCCCGGCCCGGGGCAGCCGTGCGCCGCGTCGGCCGCCCTCCCCCGGGCTGCCGGGTTCCGTCGGCCCCGCCGGTCCCGTGCCCGCTCTCGCCGCTCACACCGATGTCCCTTGGCACAGCCTTCTCCTCGGCCCGTCGCTGCTGTCTGTGGTGGTGTTCCGCGAACAGCAGGCCGCGTACCGGGACCTTGTTCACTCACCCGCGGGACCAAGGGCACCTTCCGGCCGGACTTCGAGGCCTTGAATTCGGGCAGGATCCGGGCCTTGGTGTGAGACTGCCGGTGAGGTGGTGATCACAGATGGCGAGCCAACCCAGGGCCCCCGGCCCCGGAGAGCAACTACTCGAACAACTGCTCGCCTCCGCGCATGCGGCGACCCCGATGGAGCTGCCCGCCCTCGTGCAGCGCTTCGCCGACGCGGCGGGGCTTGACCGGATCGACGTATACCTGGTGGATCTGCAACAGCGCCATCTGGTGCCGCTGGCCGAGGGGCCGCCCGCCCTCGGGGTGGACTCCTCCGTAGCCGGTTCGGCCTACCGGGCCCACACGCTGCGCGTCGAGGAACTGGCGCACGGCCGCATCACCACCTGGCTGCCGCTGATCGACGGGGTCGAACGCCTCGGCGTCATCGGCGCCACGGCGTCGGCCATCGACGGGGTGCTGCTGCGGCGCTGCCGCACGCTCGCCTCCATCCTGGCCATGGTGATCACCTCCAAGCGCGCCGCCAGCGACACCTTCGCGCGCCGGACACGCTCCGAGGTGATGCAGCTGCCCGCCGAGATGCTCCGGGCCTTTCTGCCGCCCCGGACGATCGGCAACTCCGACGTCATCTCGACCGCCGTCCTCGAACCGGCCTACGACATCGGCGGCGATGTCTTCGACCACGCCCTGACGCGTTCCACCCTGTACGTGACGATCCTCGACGCCATGGGCCACAACCTCATGTCGGGCCTGACGACCGCCGTGGCCATGGCCGGCTGTCGCAACGCCCGCCGGGCGGAGGCCGAGCTGCCCGAGCTGGTGGACACCGTCCAGCAGGCGCTCGCGCGGTGGCTGCCCGAGCAGTTCTGCACGGGCATCCTCGCCCAGCTGGACCTGGCGGGAGGGGTCCTGCGCTGGTGCAACTGCGGCCATCCCCCGCCCCTGCTGATCCGGGACCACCGCGTGCTCGACCGCGCGCTCGAACGGCCCGCCCAGCCGCCCCTGGGCACGCCCGCGCTGCTCGCCGGCGTCGAGTGGGAGGTGCACGAGGAGGCGCTCCAGCCGGGCGACCGCGTCCTGATGTACACCGACGGCGTCACGGAGCTGCGCACGGGAGGCGACTCCGAGTTCGGCCTCGAACGCTTCACCGACAGCATCATCCGCGCCACGGCCGCGGGTGAACCGGCTCCGGAGGCGCTGCGCCAGCTCATCCACTCCATCCTCGACCGGCAGGACAACCAGCTGCGGGACGACGCGACACTGCTGCTGCTCGAATGGCGTCCGCCCCGCACCCGCTGATTCGGCGCGCCCGGCGACCTCCCCACGTGCCTGAACGTGTGTTCTGGATCAGGGTGGATACACGCATGACATCGGCACCACGCCGCGCATGAAGGAGTACGAGCACCATGGACAACGACGACGTCATGGGCGACGAGGTCTACCAGCCCGACGCGGAAGAGGTCCGCGAGGACGAGGGCATCCTCGACCCCGAGGACACGCTCAACGACCGCGCGTCCGACCCTTACGACGAAGGCTGGTCGCCTCCCGAGCGCCCTCTCGGGGTGAACCACACCGGGACCACCGCCGAGGAGCAGCGAGAGGGCGAGACGCTGGACGAGCGGCTCTCCGAGGAGGTGCCCGACCCCGCCCTGGAGGTCCCCGCGCCCGGCGAGGACGACGACGGCATCGGCGACACGACCGACACCGACGGCGAACCGATCGACGAGGCGGAGGTGGGAGACGCCCGCGCCGGACGCCTGTTCGCCCCGGACGAGGGGGCCACGGAGGACCCGGAGGACGCCGCGGAACAGGACATGGTCGGCGAGGACATGGGCGTCGACGGCGGGGCGGCCTCCGCCGAGGAGGCAGCGGTACACATCATCCCCGCGGAGGGCGAGGATCCCGCGGACTCCAGGGGTACGGGCGGCTGACCACCCGGGTGGGGCACCGGGGTGACCACTTCGAGTGGCGGCGCACGTCAGGGCATGTCATTCCAGGGAAATGGGGATGAATCGTCTTAAATTACTGCGGTCCCCTCCCTCTGGCCCCTCTGGAGATCGCATGAATCCTGCCCTGACGCGTGCCGTCACTTTCGGCGCCGGTCTGCTGCTGTGCGCCGCCCCCCTCACGGCGGCGCACGCGCTCGACACCCCCTCCGACACCACCGGCAAGGGGGCCGCGCACGAGTCGGCGCCGCGGCCCACACTGACCGCGAAGGCCACGGCGAAGTCCGTCAAGGCGTGGCAGCAGTTCCGCGTCCACGGCTCCTCCACGCGCCTTCCCGCGGGCACGCGCGTGACGTTGCAGCAGCTCCAGCACAAGAAGTGGGTCTCCCTGCCGGCCCACATGAACACCGCCCGCAACCACACGTACAACCTGCGCGTGAAGCTCGGCCTCAAGGGCCTCAACAAGGTCCGCGTCGTCGGTCGCGGCGCCGTCTCCAACGTCGTCCAGATCACCGTCCGCTGACGCGCGAGGGCCCATTCCGGCCTCCGCCTGCCGTCACTCCGGGCGCAGCCACACCGTGGCCAGCGGCGGCAGGGTGACGCGCAGGCGGGCCGGGCGGCCGTGTGCGCCCTCGGGTTCGGGCTTCAGCGGCTGCGGGTTGCGCACGTCCCCGCCGCCGTAGCGGGCCGCGTCGGTGTTGAGGACCTCCCGCCAGGCGTGCGGCTCCTCGGGGACGCCGAGCGGGTAGGCGTCACGGACGACCGGCGAGAAGTTGCACACCGCGAGGAGCGGCGTCCCGTCCGCGGCATGGCGCAGGAACGCCAGGACGTTGTCCTGGGCCGCGTCCGTCACGATCCACGAGAATCCTGCCGGTTCGCTGTCCCGCTCCCAGAGGGCGGGCGTCGCGCGGTACTGGTGGTTGAGGTCCTGCACCAGCCGCAGGACGCCATGGTGGTCCGGCCGCGCCGGATAGGAGGGGTCGAGCAGCCCCCAGTCCAGGCCGCTTTCCTCCGACCACTCGGCGCCCTGCGCGAACTCCTGCCCCATGAAGAGGAGTTGCTTGCCGGGGTGGGCCCACATGAAGCCGAGGTAGGCGCGGTGGTTGGCACGCCGCTGCCACCAGTCGCCGGGCATCTTGGAGACCAGCGACTGCTTGCCGTGGACCACCTCGTCGTGCGAGAGAGGCAGGACGTAGTTCTCGCTGTACGCGTACACCATCGCGAACGTCATCTCGTTGTGGTGGTACTCGCGGTACACCGGGTCGCGGCTGATGTACTCCAGCGAATCGTGCGACCAGCCCATGTTCCACTTCAGGCCGAAGCCGAGGCCGCCGCGTGCCGGACCGCTGGGGGCGCCCGGCCCGTTGTCGTGCGTGGCGCGTGTGACCCCGTCCCACGCCGTCGACTCCTCGGCGATGGTGACCACTCCGGGAGAGCGCCGGTAGACCGTCGCGTTCATCTCCTGGAGGAACGCGACCGCGTCCAGGTTCTCCCGGCCGCCGGACTCGTTGGGCGCCCACTGCCCCTCGTCGCGCGAGTAGTCGAGGTAGAGCATCGAGGCGACCGCGTCGACGCGCAGCCCGTCGATGTGGAACTCCTCGCACCAGTAACTGGCGTTGGCGACGAGGAAGTTGCGTACTTCCTTGCGGCCGTAGTCGAAGGTGAGGGTGCCCCAGTCGGGGTGTTCGGCCCGCCGCGGGTCCTGCGGCTCGTAGAGGTGGTCCCCGTCGAAGGCCGCCAGCGCCCAGTCGTCCTTGGGGAAGTGGGCGGGCACCCAGTCGAGGAGCACGCCGATGCCCGCCCGGTGCAGCGTGTCGACCAGATGGCGGAAGTCGTCGGGCGTGCCCATACGGGACGTCGGGGCGTAGAAGCCGGTGACCTGGTAGCCCCAGGAGCCACTGAAGGGGTGTTCGGCCACCGGCATGAACTCGACGTGGGTGAAGCCCGCTTCGGTGACGTAGGCCGTGAGCTGCTCGGCCAGCTGACGGTAGGTCAGCCCCGGTCGCCACGAGGCCAGATGGACCTCATACACGGAGAAGGGCGCCTGGCAGACGGGGCGCTCGGCGCGGTGTTCCATCCACGCGTCGTCTCCCCACACGTACGTGGAGCGCGTGACGACGGACGCGGTCGCCGGGGGCACCTCGGCGCGGCGGGCCATCGGGTCCGCGCGCAGGGTGTGCGAGCCGTCGGGGCGGGCGATGTCGAACTTGTAGAGCGCCCCCTCCTCCATCCCGGGTACGAACAACTCCCACACGCCGGTCGAGCCGAGCGAGCGCATCGGGTAGGCGGCGGACCCGTCCCAGTGGCAGAAGTCCCCGCAGACCCTCACCCCTCGCGCGTTCGGCGCCCATACGGTGAAACGGGTGCCGGCGACGCCCTGATGGGTCATCGGGTGCGCGCCCAGCGCCTTCCACAGCTCCTCGTGCCGGCCCTCGCCGATCAGATGCAGGTCGAGTTCGCCCAGTGCGGGCAGGAAGCGGTAGGGGTCCTCGTACTCGATCCCGGCGCCCTGGTCGTCGTAGGCCACGCGCAGCCGGTAGTCGGGGATCGCGGGCAGGGGCAGCACACCGGAGAACAGGCCGTCGCCCATGTCGGTCAGCCCGGCCGTCCCCTCCTCGGTGACGAGCGTGACCGACCGGGCATGCGGGCGCAGGGCCAGGAACGCGATGCCGCCGGGCACCGGGTGTGCGCCGAGCAGCGCGTGCGGGTCGTGGTGCGTGCCCGACAGGAGGCGCTCGCGGTCCCGCGCGTCGAGCGGGGCGGCGGGAAGGCGGTCCGGGACTGCTGCTGTCCCTGCCGTTGCTGCTGTCCCTGCCGTTGCTGTCATTGCGGTCGTCTGCATGGCGTCAGCTCTCCTGTGCGAGGCGGGCGATCGCCGCCATGGGGACGGGCAGCCAGTCGGGGCGGTGGCGGGCCTCGTAGAGCGCCTCGTACACCGCTCGGTCCGTCTCGTAGGCCCTGAGAAGCTCGGCCTCCGCCCGCGGATCCCACGTCGACTCCGCCGCGTACCCCGCGCAGTAGGCCTCCCGGCAGCGCTTGACCCACTGGGAGCGCCACGGGCGGCGGCTGTGGGCGGCGTAGTCGAAGGAGCGGAGCATGCCCGCGATATCGCGTATCGGGGCCTGGGCCCGCCGTCGTTCGTCGAGCGGGCGGGCGGGTTCGCCCTCGAAGTCGATGATGAACCACTCCTGCCGGGCCTTGAGCACCTGACCGAGGTGCAGGTCGCCATGGACGCGCTGGGCCTCGCGGCCGGGGCCGCGGCCCGCGACGGCGCCGTACGCGGTCTTCAGACGGGACACATAGGGGACCAGCGCCTCCATCTGCCGGGCCGCGGTCTCCAGGCGCCCCGTCATGGCGGCGGCCAGCGGGCTGCCTCCGTACGGGTCCGGGGGCTCGGAGCCGAAGGCCTGGGCCAGCGCGAGATGCACCTCGGCGGTGGCGCGCCCCAGTTCGTAGGACTCGTCGGTGAAGTCCTCGCCCGTGGAGAGGGAGCGCAGCGCCAGGGTCCAGCCGTCGGTCGCCTCGGGCAGGAACGGCTGGAGCACGCCGAGCGTCGCCGTGTGCGGCTCGGTCGTCCAGAACCAGGCCACGGGGGCGGGCACCCGGGCGCAGCCACGGCGGGCCAGGGCCCACGGCACCTCCAGGTCCGGGTTGACGCCGTACTGCACGCGGCGGAACAGCTTCAGGATGAACGCGTCGCCGTACACCAGCGAGGTGTTGGACTGCTCCCCGCCGAGGAGCCGGGGCGGCAGCCCCTCCGGGACGACGGTCCGCGCGTCCCGTTCGAAGCGCAGGGGGCCCATCTCGCCGGGGACCCGCAGGCGTTCGAGGAGCAGCCCCGCCGACCAGGGGTCCAGGAGGGCGTCGTACACGGTGAGGCCGGCGAGCGGGCCCGCTTCGGGGCGGCCGACGATCGCGTGGTGGAGCCGGGGCGGCAGGTGTTCCCGCACGCCGAGGATCAGTTGGTAGCAGTCTTCGGGCGGCCCGGCGGGCCCCGTGCGGATCAGCAGGTGCAGACACCCGGGGTGCAGCTCGGTCATGGACAGGACGGCCAGGTCGGCGACCGGCCGGCCCTTGCCGGCGAACCAGCGCTGCTCGGGCAGCCATGCGCGAAGTATTCCGGCCAATGAGGTCAGCAGCCGCGGCGGGCTGAGGCTTCCGGGCGACTGCGTTGCGGTCTTCAGCATGCGACACGTCCCTTCAAAAGCGCACCGTGCGTGCGGCCGGACGTCGTGGCTGTTCGGTAAGGCGGAACCAGTAGAAACCGTGGCCCGCCAGTGTGAGGAGATAAGGCAGTTCACCGATGGCCGGGAAGCGCACCCCGCCGATCAGCTCCACCGGGTGACGTCCGTCGTAGGCCCGCAGATTCAGCTCGGTCGGCTGGGCGAAGCGGGAGAAGTTGTGCACGCACAGTGCCAGGTCGTTCTCGTACTCCCTGAGGAAGGCGAGGACGGCGGGGTTGGTGGAGGGGAGTTCGGTGTAGGTGCCCAGGCCGAAGGCGGGGTTCTGTTTGCGGATCTCGATCATCCTG
>NZ_JODF01000069.1:0-35190 GCF_000717945.1 Streptomyces sp. NRRL S-920 | reverse complement strand
ACGTCTTGAGGCTCGCGTCGGCCGCGTCCCAGGTGGCCACCTTGGCTGCGAACTCCTGGTTGTCCTTGGCAAGCTTGGGGTTGTTCCACAGCACCTCGTTGGGCTCGGGCACGGAGCCGAGCTGCTTGATCAGGTTTTCGCGGAGCCCGGCGGGGAGCTCGGCCTTCGGGATGCGTAGCGCCATGGTGTTCTCCTTGGACGTTTGCCTGTTTGGCATGAAGACACCGCCGGGCCCACGAATGTGACAACCGCCATCGCCACTGCGCTCAGACGGCAGTAACCGGAAGGCCATTCCTCCGTGCCGGCGCGTCCGGGCCAGTGGCCGCCTCGCCCCTGGACGCGGTCAAACCCAACGGCGGAACCGGACCAGATCACCTGAGACAACACCCACAATCCCGACTCCCGGGACCAGATCACCTGGGACTCCCGGCACCCCGGCGTCTCAAATGAACTGGTCGCCGCAGGTCACAGCACTGTCCACGGACCAGATCAACTGAGACGGGACAGGCGACAACTGGCTCAGCAATTCGAACGCATGCTCTACTGGCGGCATGGTGCACAACAACTACTCCCCCGATCTCGTACAGACCCAGCGCGACTGGACCCGCACCTACCAGGCCCTCGCCAAGGCCCCCGCTGACTACAACACCCTCCTGCGACGGCGGCTCATCGGCCTCTCCCGCCGCCTGGTCCAGGACGTGCCGCGTGCCGAGCAGGCAGAACTGCGCCGACGCGCCCAGGAGCCGTCATGACCCGCCGCTCCTGGGATATCACCAACCGCCAGAACTCGGTCCTTGCCTGCATCCGCGACCGCATCCTGGAGAGCGGCGAGGCTCCCACTGTGCGGGAGATCGGCGCCGCGGTGGGCCTGTCCAGTCCCTCCTCCGTCCTCTACCAGCTGCGCCGCCTGGAGCAGGCCGGCGCCCTGGTGCGTGCGGACAGCGGCAGCTGGAGGAACTACCGGCTCGCACGATGACCGACCTCCGCCGTATCGAGGTGCTCCGCTTCCTGGAACGGGTCCAGGAGCGAGACCTGGCGCGCACCCGCAGATGGATCGCGGACGAGGAACGGCGCGAGGCGGAACGCATCCGCGGCCTGCGGGCCCGGCCTCCGGCCCCGGACTGGCTGATCGAGCTGGGGCATAGCCCAGGAGAAGCGTCCGGTGTACGCGTGGCGGCGGCTGCCACATGGCGGGCAAACGCACCCGCGGCGCCGACCTAGACCAAGCGCGCCAGGCCCTCAACGAGGGCGTCAGCGCCTGCATCCGCTGCCGGCCCGACACCGAGCTCGGCGTACTGGACTGAGGAAGCCCACCTGCACCTGCGGGCCAAGATGCGGCGGTGCCCCTGGATGATCGCGGCGGGCTGGGCATGCGAGCGGCGGCGGGCCTTCCTAGGCTGGTCGTCTCGGGGCCGTCCATGGAGGTACCGCCATGCCTGCCCGCCCTGTCTGGTCCGGCGCCATCAGCTTCGGCCTGGTGACCATCCCGATCAAGGTGCTCCCTGCGACGGAAAACCACTCGGTCCGCTTCCACCAGTACCACCTGGCAGACATGGGCCGGATCCGCACGCGGAAGATCTGCGAGATCGAGGACCGCGAGGTGCCGAGTGCCGAGATCGGCAAGGGCTACGAGGCGAGCACCGGCACGATCGTCGCCATCGACGACGCCGAGATGGACGACATGCCGCTGCCCACCGCGAAGGCGATCGAGATCGCGGCGTTCGTGCCCTACGAATCGATCGACCTGGTGCGCATCGGTGAGGGCTACTACCTCCAGGGCGACGGGCAGGTCGCGGCCAAGCCCTACGTGCTGCTCCGGAAAGCCCTGGAACGCAGCAGCAAGGCGGCCATCGCGAAATTCGCGTGGCACGGGCGCGAGAGGCTGGGCCTGCTGCGGGTGAAAGACGACGTGATCGTCCTGCACGCCATGACATGGGATGACGAAGTGCGCAGCCCCGAGGCGATCGCCCCCGCACCCCTGAAGCTGACAGAGGACGAGATCCAGCCGGCCCTCCTGCTCATCAGCTCCGTGACCGTCGAGGACATCACCGGCCAGGGGTGGGCCACCGACCGCTACACCAAGGCCCTGGAGGAGGTCATCCACGCCAAGGCCCACGGCGAGAAGCCGCCGCGGGCAGCCGAGGAGGAGCCGGCCGGGAAGGTCCTCGACCTCATGGCCGCCCTCGAGCAGTCGGTACAGCGTGCCCAGGAGAGCCGCGGTGAAGGCGAACACGCAACTGTGCACGAGATGAGCGGGGTCTGGTGCGTCGAGATGCAAGGCGGAGGAGGGCGGCAACGCGGAGCGTTGTCAACCGACGACAACGCCGCAGATCGGCGTGCCAGACCCCGCGACCCGCGGCATGATCCGCCGGACAGGCCCTAGGGGTGGATCCGCCAGGAGGTCATGCGGGATGTCCGCCCCCGGAGGCCCGGGGGCGCAGACGCGTTGGCCAGCTGGCGGGTTCGTCCTCCACCGTCTCCTGCCCGCACCCGGCGGCCAGCTCGCGCAGGACCTGTCGTTCGGCCTTCTCGACGGGCAAGCCCCAAATGAGTGGGCCCCAAGGAAACCTCGGGGCCCATTCCGGCTAGTGCCCTTTGCGCTTTCGTGAGATCCCGTAGATCGCGAGTGCGACCAGAACCACGAGCGCGACGATCAGTAGCCAAAGGGGCATCGAGGGCCCTGACGCGCCTCTGGCAAGTGATTCGGCAAGGTACTGCTCCATCTACGGAACCTCACTTTCTATAGGTGCTTCTCCGCCTGCCCTTGTGCCCATTGACCGGCGTAGTACGAAGCCGTGAAGCAGGCCCCTTGACCGGCCACACCTGCGGCTCCTCCCGTCGGAACCGAGAGAGCAGCCAAGCTGGACTCGCATGCCGCCCCCGTAACCGCGCCTGCCCAGATCCCGATGCCGATCGACGCCGCGCCCTTGAAGTCCCCCTTGATGAGAGAGGCTCCGAGTTCGCCATAGTCTTTGGCATCGAAAAGCTTGCCGATATTGCCGAAGGCAGAGAGACCACTCGGATCGATCCGGTTGACCGGGTCACCCTCCGCGTACAGGTACGGGTTCTTTTCCTGACCCGATGGGTCGGGCTGGGTGAAGCTGCCGATGTTGGGGTCGTAGTAGCGGGCCGCATAGTGGTAGAGGCCGGTGGGGTCCTGGTAGCCGCCGGCGAACTGGTAGGGCTGGGTGGTCTTCTCGGTGCTCGTGGAGCGGGTGACGCCGCGGGGGCTGTAGGAGTACGTGTTGACCTTCTCGCCGGCCTCGTCGGTGACCGCTACGACGGAGCCGAGCGCGTCGGTGAGGTAGAAGTACGTCTTCCCATCCCGGGTCATGGAGTTGAGAGTGCCCCCGGGTTCACGGTTAAAGCCCGTGTCCACACCGGCAGTTGAGGTGGCCGACAGGCCGAGCGGGCCGTTGTGGAAGTAGGTGTCGCCGAGCTTGATGCGCTCGCTCTGGTCCGTGGAACCGTACTGACCGTCATACTTCTTGCTGTCCAAGGTGAGCGAGGTGAGCTGGCTGTGACCCGACCACTTCTCGCCGGTGCGGGTGCCCTCCGGTGTGGAGGCGCCGGCCGTCTCGTTGTCTTCGGCGTCGTAGGACCAGTTGGTGGTGGAGTCGTTCTTGGCGGTGATCTGCTGGGCGTCGTTGATGGTGTAGGTGGTGCCGCGCGGGCAGCCTTCGGCGGTGCCCTGGCTGGTGAGGTTCCCGGCGAGGTCGTAGCAGTACTGCCAGGAGGAGTTGAGCGTGGAGCCCTTCTTCTCCTCGGCGTAGGAGAAGCGTCCTGCGCCGTCGTAGGTGTAGCTGGTCTTCATGCCGGTCACCGCGTCGGTCTTGGTGCGGATCTTGTCGCCGTCGGTCTTGGCGTCGGTGCCGTAGCCGTAGGTGTAGGTGAGGTCGACCAGGGTGCCCTTGCGGGAGGTGGCCTTGATGTTCTTGGGGCGGCTTGAGTCGTCGACGTCGACGGTCTGCACGGTGCCGCCGGGGTAGGCGGTTTGGGTGCGGATGTCGTTGTTGTTGTACTTGTACGTGGTGGTCTTGCCCGCCGGGTCCTTGAACTCCTTGAGCTTGTTGACCTCGTTCCAGGTGTAGTCGGTCTTGCCGGCTGGGTCCTGGTAGTAGTCGATGTTGCCCGCGGGCGTGTAGGGCAGCAGGGTCTGGGAGCCGTCCTGCAGGGTGCGGATCGTCTCACGCTGGAGCGGGTCGAACTGGTAGGTGATCGTGCCGGTGGAGTCGTCGCGCTGACGTAGGTTGCCGTCACCGTCGTACCAGTAGCGGACCGTGCCGTTGCTGGTAGAGACCGTTTTGATGCGGTCGAGGTGGTCGTAGGTGAAGACCTTCTTCACCCCGCGGCCTTCGGTGAGGGTCTCGGTGCGGCCCAACGCGTCATAGGTGTAGGTCGTCTGCCCCAGCGGTTTGGGCGGGGTTACCTTGGTGAGGTTGCCCTTGTCGTCGTAGGTGAAGGACGTCTTCACCGTCTTCGACGCGGACATCTTCGTCTGCGCCGTACACCGCTCTCCCTCGAAGCCGCCGCAGTCGGGGGTGGCGGGGTTGTAGGTGTAGGACACGTTGCCGCCGCCGGTGCCGGTCTGGGCCACCGACTTGGTGTTGCCGGCCGTGTCGTAGGTGTAGGAGGTCTTCTCGCCGTCGGCGTTGGTGGAGTCCTTGGGCTTGTCTCCGCCGGCGATCGTCTGCCAGCTGGTGACCGACTTCCCGCCGGTGGGAGATTTCACCGACTCCAGGTTGTTGCGGGTGTTGAAGCCGTAGTCGGACACGTTGCCGGGCGTGGTGCCGGTGCCCATGGCGTCAGTGGCCGTGTCGACGTTGTGGTTCGCGTCGTACTTCGTGGATCGCTTGTGCCCGAGCGCGTCGGTGACCTCGTCGACCTGGCCGTCGCCGTCGTGCTCGTACTTCGTGGCGCGCAGCTCGGGGTCCGTGACGGTCGTCGTGCCGGCCGCTGTCGGAGACTCCGCACTGTACTTGTAGGTCCAGGCGGGGCCGGTGCGGCCGGAGCCGTTGAAGTCGGTGGCGCGCAGCATGGAGGTGATGCGGTTGGCGTCGTCGTAGGTGAAGACGGTGACGCGGCCCTCCGCTGTGGTGATTTTGGTGAGGCGGTTGGAGGTGTCGTAGCCGAAGGTGGTGGTTTTGCCTTCGGCGTCGGTGGTCTTGTGCAGGTTGCCGTCGGCGTCGAGGTCGAAGACGGCGGTGCGGCCGGAGTTGTCCTTGGCCTGCCACTGCGAGGCGTTGGTCTTGAGCAGGTCGATCCAGCGGCCCGAGCGGGTCTCGGTCAGCTTGAAGCCCTTGTGCTCGTCGCCCTCGTCGTGCTGGGTGACGGTGATGGTGCCCTTGTTCTTGTCCGTGACCTTGGTCAGGGTGCCGTGCTCGTTGTAGGTGTCCTTCGTGTGCGACTTCCAGTTGGTGACGGTGTAGGTGCCGTCGGCGTTCTTCTTCAGTTCCTTGGAGTAACCCTTGGGGTGGTGAAGGAGCCGTCGGTAGCTTTCTTGAAACGCAGGGTGTCGCCGGAGGCGTCGTAGAGCACCACTTCGCCGTCGAGGACTTGGAGGTAGCGCTCGTACTGCTGCCACCAGCGCTGGGAGACCTTGCCCCACGGCGCGTCCAGGGAGTTGTAGGTGCGGGCGAGGGTGAGCTGCTGGCCGACGCCCGCGATGGAGAAGTCGGTTGCGGTCAGTATCAGGTTGCCGGTGGAGAAGTTGACGCGGGCTGTGAGCGCGTCCGTGATCGCGAAGTTGCTGATCTTGTGCCAGGGCACGTCGCCCTGGCCTTCGGGCACATGGGCGGGTATCTCCTGGACGGAGCGGGCCGCGTCGCCCTTTGTGCGCTTCTTCTGCTGCGCGCGCCAGGCAGCGACCTCGTGCGAGGGCGTGCGTTCGGCCTGTGGTGCGACCGGCTTGTTCGAACCGACCTTCACGTCGGGCATCGAGAACGACGGAGCGTCCTTACCCCACGCCGAGTCCGGATCGTCGGCCGCGGCGGTGCCCGCGGCCGGCAGCAGGGACAGGGTCAGGGCACCGGTGGCCAGAGCGGCGGCGGTGGCGATGCTGGTTCTCGTCCGGGCGCGCGAAACACGCGCACCCATGGTGCGTTGCGTCAAGACTTCCCCCCACAGGAAGAGATATCTCGCAGACCCCTGCGGTCACGAGAGGCCCACAACCTGGCGCACATCCCGGTGAGCATGACCGCGATTTGCTCGAACGTCTGTGCCACGCGAGGGGAATTAGCCCCACTTCAAGATCGGGGCGGAACGGCCTGAAATTTACGGCGCCCACCGGTCTCAGCGCTGCTGTTGCGCCCTGCGCACCCAGGCCCGTCGGAAAAGTGACCAGGAAGGTGCGAACGAGGGCTCCTCCGGCGGGAAATTGACGGCTCAATAGGAAGGCTCACCTCAGGCATATGTCCTCCCGCCGGGCGCTGCGACCGTGCAGATACGGGGGCAGGCCAGCGTGTGCGGGCAGCCTCCCCCCATCGCCTCCTGCCCCGTGTCAGCGCCTTGAGCGCGTCTTTGACTGCTCTCTGCGCTTCACCGCACTCGCCTGGAGACCCGGGACGAAGACGAAGACCTGCGGTACGTCGTCGCAGCCGACGCCGCATCACCGGCTGGCGCCCGCTGAATCCGGCCGGACGAGCGCACGAACTCATCGGGCATGACGCAGCGCGGGAGAGCTGGTCGCACCGTCTGCCCGGCACGCTCGGCACGGGCTGCATGCCGCAGATGGTGAGGGGCTCGGCGCAGCGCGGCGGCCTCAGCCGTCAGAGCTTCTCCCTTACGCGGCGGCCACGATGTCGGTGAAGCGTGCGTAGTGGGGTTGGAAGGCGATGTCAGCTGCGATGGCGGGTCGGGCGCTCCGCGCCTTGGCGACCATGAGGTCGGCTTCCATGGGCCGGGCCGTCCGGTCGTACGCGTCCTCGCGGTGGACCAGGACCACGGTGTCCGCTGCGAAGGCGAACTCGTCGTGCAGGTCCTCCAGGGCCGGCCTCCAGAGCGGCCGCCGCGACATGGCCCACAGCGGAGCGGTGACGATGACGGGAGCGGCCAGCTCGCGGGCCAGGGTCTTGAGAGCCCGGGCTGCCTGGCCCAGGGAAAGACCTGATCCCATGGCTTCCAGGCCGTCTACGCCGACCAGCTGGACCTGGTGCCCGCCCACCAGGCGCCGGGCGTGCTCCGCCAGCTGTCCGTCGGTGAACACGGCCGGGGCCAGGACATACAGTGGGGCAGCCTCCAGGAGCGACTGCGCGCGCTTGAGCCGACGGATGTCCTCGTCGTCTACGAACTCGCCCGTACGAATGCGGTCTCTGGCCATCCGGGCGGCTGCGGACAGCGCGCGGACCATGATCTGTTCCGGGCTCTGTTCCGCTGACGCGAACAGGACGGGAACCACCTCCCGCTCCTCAACCTTCGGGAACCCGCTCAAGAACGTGCCGCTGGCGTTCCACTGGCAGATGCTCTGCAACAGGCTGCTCCTGCCCAGGCCCGGCCGGGACGCAAGGACCGTAAGCGTGCCCGGCTCCAGCCCGCCCATCGCGGCGTCGAGCCCCTTCAGCCCCGTGGGAATACCCAGCCGGGACCCGGAGCTGCGCACCGGCTCATACCCGCTGCTTGCGAGGAGCTCTGCCATCGTGAGCACGGGTGACTGCTCGGTCGATCCCATCGAGAGGAGGTCCTTTCAGCGAAGGCGGCCCGCACTAGGTCCTGTCCCTCCGATCACGAACGGAGCCAGATGAGGAGTGCGGCGGCGGTGACGGTGCCGAGGTAGACGTATCCGCGCTTGGCATAGCGGGTGGCCACGGCTCTGAACTGCTTCAGTTTGCCGATGGCCCGCTCCACAGTGTTGCGATCTTTGTACCGTGCCTTGTCGAAGCCCGGCGGCCGTCCGCCGCGTGAACCCCGGCGCAGGCGGGCGGCCTTGTGGTCCTGCTTCTCCGGGATCGCGTGCCGGATACCGCGTTTGCGGAGGTAGGCGCGGATCTTGCGGTTGCTGTATGCCTTGTCGGCGCTCACGCTGTCCGGTATGCGACGGGGACGGCCGCGTACCGCGCGCGGGACATGGATCTTGTCCATGACCGACTCGAATGGCGTGCAGTCCGCCCGTTGTCCCGGCGTGATCAGCAAGGACAGCGGGCGGCAGTGGCCCTCCGCGGCAATGTGAATCTTGGTGGTCAGTCCGCCGCGTGACCGGCCGAGGGCTTCGCCGGGGGCACCCCCCTCCGGGAGGCCGTGCAGCATCATGCTGGCCGACGGTCGCCGTCCTGGCCTTCGGCGGCCCCCTTTTGAAGGGCTCAGCGTCACGGGCGGTGGGGTTTGAGGGGCTCCTGCGGCGTGCTGGTGAGCGCGCGTGACGGTGGAGTCGACGTTGATGTTCCAGTCGATGCCGCCTTCGGTGTCGGCGGCGGACTGGACGTGCCGCAGGAGCCTCTCCCAGGTGCCGTCAGCCGACCACAGCAAGTGCCGCTTGTGGACGGTCTTCCACGGGCCGAAGCGTTCGGGCAGCTCCCGCCACTGCACCCCGGTGCCCAGCCGGTGAATGATCCCGTTGATCACCTGCCGGTGATCGCGCCACCGGCCGCACCGGTGGTTGCTCACTGGCAGCAGCGGCTCCAGCACCGCCCACTCGCCGTCCGTCAGATCCCCCCCCGACTCAACATGGCCAGCCCCACGGTCTTCCTGCTCGCAGTGATACGGCTATTCGATGACCGCGGTGGCTTCGACCTCGACCAGGAGGTCGGGTTCCCCCAGTGCCGCAACGCCCAGAAGGGTGATCGGCTTGACCGGATCGATGCCGAGCTTCGTTGCCGCCCGGCCCACGCCCTCACCCAGCAGCGGCATCTTCTCGGGACTCCAGTCGACGACGTAGATGGTCAGCTTCGCCACGTCATCGAAGGAGCCGCCGATCCCGGCCAGAGCGGTGGCGACATTGAGATAGCACCGCTCGACCTGAGCGGCGAAGTCTCCGTCGCCCACGGGTCGGCCGTCGGCGTCGCGGGCGACCTGCCCCGCCAGGAACACCAGCTTCGATCCGGTGGCGACCGACAGCTGCCGGTAGACCTCGGGCTTCGGCAACCCCTCGGGATTGACCAGCGTCACGGACATGATCGGCCTCTTCCTCTTGGCGTCAGGAGCAGCAAGATCAGCACCCATGAAAGCATAGCGGCGCTATGTATTGTGGAGCCATGGCGAGGACGAAAGATCCAGCGGTCCGCTCCCTGCTGCTCGACCAGGCCGCACAAATGCTGCGGACGAGGCAACCGGTCACACTCCGCACCCTGGTCGCCGGAACCGGGGTGTCGACGATGGCCGTCTACACCTACTTCGGCGGTATGGACGGCCTATGGAAGGCATTGCGGCAAGAAGGCTTCACACGCCTGGCCGTCCAACTCGCAGCGGTCAAAATGTCTGCGGACCCGGTACGAGACCTCGCCGCCCTGGGCGCCGCCTACCTGGCCAACGCCTTGGAGAATCCCGATCTCTACCGCGTCATGTTCGACGCGGGCTTCGACCTCGAAGACACCGGCGCCGCGGACGAAACCCTGGACCGCCTCGTCAGCGCCATCGACCGGGCCAAGACGAACAGCCGCTTCCGTGACGAGGTCGACCCGCTGGAACTGGCAACACAAAGCTGGACCATTGGCCACGGACTCGCCTCACTCGTCGCCACAGGCCCCCTGCCGCACCAGGCACTCACTTACGGCGTGCCCATGCTGACCGCACTGTTTACCAGCGCAGGAGACGAACCCGGCCGATGTCGCCAGTCGGTCGAGCGCGGCTGGGGACGGATACTCCCAGCCACGCCCGGTTCTCGTGATCGGAGCGACAGGCCCTAGGGCCTGTCTGACAAATGATCACCTGGTTGCTTCGCGAAGCCAGAGGATCAGCGAGGCCAGAACGACTCCGGCCCGGTAACGGGTGGCGAGTTTGTCGAACCTGGTCGCGATCGCACGGAACTGCTTGAGGCGGGCGAAGCATCGTTCGACCACGTGGCGATCGCGGTAGATCTCCTTATCGAAGGCGGTGGGCGGCCGCCGCGGGTTCCGCGTCGCAGGCGGTTGGCCACCTGGTCGCGGCGTTCGGGGATCGTGGCAACGATGCCCCGGCGCCGCAGCCGGTGGCGTATCGCCCGGCTGGAATATGCCTTGTCGCCCAGCACCCGCGCCGGTGTCGTGCGAGGTCGGCCCGTAACGGCGCGCGGGATGCGGATGCTGTCGAGGGCCTGGCCGAAGGCGGTGGCGTCGTTGACGTTGCCGGGTGTGAGGGTGATGGACAGCGGGAGGCCGCGGCCGTCGACGGCGAGATGAACTTTGGTGGTCAGCCCGCCCCGGGATCGGCCGAGGGCCTGGCGCGCCTGCGAGTGGCCCGGATCTTCCGGTTCGTCCCCGCACGCGGCCCCTTTTTACGGGCGCCGGCCGCGTGCTGGTGAGCTCGGTTGATCGTGGAGTCGACAGCGACGGTCCACTCCACCCGGCCCATTGCGTCGTCGCGGACCTGGACATGTTCCAGTAGCTTCGCCCAGGTCCCGTCCGCTTCCCAGCGGGCGAACCGCTCGTAGACGGTCTGCCAGGGGCCGTACCGCTCGGGCAGATCGCGCCACGGAGCCCCGGTCCGCAGCCGCCACAGCACCCCGTTGACCACCTGCCGGTGATCACGCCACGGACGACCGTGTCCGCCCACCCGCGGCAACAAGGGCTCTATTCGCTCCCACGCCGCATCCGTCAGCTAACCTCGACCTGCCACAAGATCAATGATCAGACCGGCTATAGAGTCCCGCCTGTGGCGAATCATCAAGACGAGACCAGGGCGGCCTACGACGGAGTCGTCGAGCTGTACGCATCACTGTTCGCGGACCGGCTGGAGACACAACCGTTTGCCCGGGCCATGATCGGCACCTTCGCCGAACTGGTTCGCGCGACAGGCAACCTGCAGACAGCGGACGTCGGGTGCGGGCCCGGACATCTGACGGCCATGCTGCACGAACTGGGCTTGGACGCCTTCGGACTCGACCTCTCCCCTGGCATGGTCGATCACGCCCGGCGGGCCCATCCGGCACTGCGCTTCCAGGAGGCGCGGATGGAGTCCCTGCCGATCGAACACGGCGCACTCGGCGGCATACTGGCCCACTACTCGATGATCCACACCCCTCCGGGAGAACTCCCGAAGCTGCTCGCCGAGCAGGGACGCGTCCTGGCTCCGGGTGGCCTGCTCCTGGTCTCCTTCTTCGGGACCGACGGACCGGAGCCGGTCCAGTTCGACCACAAGGTGACACCTGCCTACAGCTGGCCGGCGGACCGCCTCGCCGAACTGCTTGCCGATGCCGGGCTTGTTCCCTTCGCCCGGCTGCTCCACGATCCGGCCTCTGAACGGGGTTTCCTCGACTCCCACCTGCTGGCCCGCCGTTCGTAGGTCCTGCCCGGCAATGCCCGCCGGGTGGTCACTCCGGGCTGCCGGCCAGGCGGCCGCTCGCTGATCCGACGGAGATTGTCAGACAGGCCCTAGTGCGAGCACCCGGGCGGAAGATCAGGCAGAGAGCAGCCGTCGGTCTCGCCGCTCGCGGCACGGTGGGACCTCCCGGCTTGCTCGGATCAGGTTCCGCGCTCAATGACCCTCATGATCGCCTCGGCGAGCTGCTGCGGGTGCGCAAGAGGATCCTTCACGCTTGCGGAAGGAGGGTTATTCCACGTCATGCTGCCGTCGTGGCTTACCGCGGCGGCACTCTCCCTCATCACGGCCCACCCTTCGAAGTCTTCGTAGGACACGAGGTAGCGCTCATTTCGGAAGGTGACGAAGAGGGTGCACCCGCAGCCGTCTTGTGTGGCCTCCTCCTTGTGGCCGTCCTGCCAGGTACGGAGTTCAGCCGTGTCCTTGAGGATGGCAGTCACCGCAGTCATGGTTTCGTGCACCGTGCGAGGCGCATGGAACGTGGCAGGGGCCGCGTTGAGAGTGTGGACAGCCGGTACCAGCGCTTGCAGATGAACACTTACTTCATCTACGACCGCAGTGAGCCTGTCCAGAGCATCGGTGACCCCTGCATCGGACGTGGGATGCCCAGACGGTTTCACGTCGCCGCGGGCGACGGCAGTCTCCACCGCTCTGCGAAGGCGGTGCAGGTTCTCCACCGAGGAGCGCAACGTCGCGTGGATGCCAGCGGCAGCTACCGCGGCGTGCTGCGGGGTGTGCAGCGCCCACCGGTTCTCAAGTGCCCTGCCCAAAAAGGCGCTGGAGGCGGCTGAGGAGCAGGCCAGAGCAAGAGTGTGCCTGGGCTCCTGCGCTTCGTCGGCGAGTTCTTCCACGGGCCCGGTGACTTCGCTGGTGGTCCCCCAAGTGTCCTGTTCCTCCCACCGCTCCAGCAGGTTCAGTACGTCGTCCATTGCAGTCTCCCGTGTCGGTATATCGCCGAAGTGGCGACCTCTCGGGTGAGGTGTTCATTCAACCGAGGCACACCCACGCTGGTTTCTGTTCGCAGGCACGCTGCTTCTCGGCCTAGAAGAGGCGGGCGGCGTAGAGCGGACCTCCGCCGACCAGGCCGCCGCCCCGCATACTTCCCACCTGCGAAAACAGAGTGTGAGTCTGCCAGGTGGAGCCCGGCTGTGCTTTAGAACCGGTCTCGGAACCTCCACTGAAGGTTCCGAGGGTGATTCTGAGAACCCTTCCTACTGCAGGGCGATGTGCAGCTACTCGCGGCGACGGTCGCGCAGGACGCCGAGGTGGGTTCGGCCCTCCAGGACCTGCAGTCCGCTGTCCGCTGTCCGCCAAGGCCGACGACCAGGGTGGAGGCGTTTTCCGTCAGCAAAGCCAGGACCGTCTTCGCTGCTGGACCGGCACCTGCAACACCTGCGGACGGCCCCGCACCCGAACCAGAACCTAACGAAGCACTACGAGGACTTGTCCGTCCGGGCAGGGCGGGCGGGCTGTGCAGCGCGGTTCCCCCATCGCCTGAATCCGTGATGCGACCGGCAGACCCGACACGTAGAGTCCCTCTGTCCACAGGGGAGAGGCCGGAGTCCGATGCACATCAGAACAACAGTCCGAGCGGTCGTCGCGGCAGGTCTCGTAGGAATCATCGCGGGATGCGCACCGGGCGGCCCCGAGGCGGGGGGCGGCGCACCGGACGCGCAGAAGCCGAAGAAGGCCCGACCTGGGGCGGGTGCGGATAAGGTCCGCTACGCGTCCGCCGAGCGGCTGCCCGAACGAATAGCCTCAGACGGTACGACGATAGAGGTGGGAAGTCCCGCGGCCCGTTCGACCGTGCATGCGTACGAGGACCCGCGCTGTCCCGTCGTCGAGATGTACGAGCGGACTGGAGGCGAAGCAGTCCACAAGCTGGCGCTCGGCGGGGAAATAATGACCGAGTACACCTTCGCTTCCTTCAAGGATGACCGGCTCGGCGGCAGCGGCTCGAAGCGAGCCGTGAACGCGCTGCGCGCCGCACTGGAGAAGGGGAAGTTTGTTGAGTACCACGCGGTGATCTTCAAAAACCAGGCTGCGGTCGAGAGCAGCGGCGGATTCACCACCCAGCGTCTTCTGAAACTTGCCGATAAGGTCCCGGGGCTGCGCGGTGAAGCCTTCGACCGGGCCGTCAGGACGATGAAGTACCGGTCGTTTGTCACCGCGTCCCAGCAGGCCTACCAGCAGACCGGCGCCGATCCTATCGGCCCCGGCACCCCCACAATCGTGGTCAACGGCCACACCATCAACAACGGGCTATGGCACGTCAATTTCAACCCGTCCCTGCTGCGCTCGCTGGTGACAGACCTTCACGACTCTCCCAGACGGTGGGACCTGGTCTACAAGCCTTACCGGGACGAGGCGCAGGACAAGTCCCTCGAGTCCTGAGAACCTCGGAACTCCCTTCGAAGGTTCCGAGACAGGTCCTCAGCGGTCGACCGGGGGAATGCCGTCCAGGCCGCTCTCGGAGAGGATCTGTTGGACCGTGTCGTCCAGGGTGCTGGCCGCGTCGATGACGGCCTCCAGACCGTCGGGGAGCAGGTCCTTGTCTCGGTACCAGTCGCGTAGGTGGCCCTCGTTGACGTGCGCAAGGTACTCGGCATCCGGTTTCGTCGCGTGCCGGAGCACCGTCTCCTCGAAGGGCACGTGGAGGTAGTAGCACCGTGTGACGCCCTGGTGGGCGCGCACCAGGTCCTGGAGCATCGTGCCGTAGCGGTCGGCGGACAGGATGCCTTCCAGGACGACGTGGAAGCCGTTGTCGAGGGCGTAGCGGGCGGTGAGGTCGATCAGGCCGATATTGGCACCGCCGGGCCGGTCGCGTTCGCGCAGCACGATTCGGCGGAGGTTGTCCTGGCGACGATGGCGAGGTTTCGGCCGAACTTCTCGCGCAGGCCGGCTGCGACGGACGATTTGCCCGAGGCGCTGTTGCCGCGGAGCACGATGAGACGCGTGTCGCTGGTCCCCGCGGTGCCGTGCGCGGCCTCGGTCACCCGCAGCTCACCTGGATTCGGTTGTTGTGGAAGTGCTCCCAGTCCATGACCAGGCGGAAGCGGCGGTGGGCCTCCAGGCGCTCCGCGTCGGCCGGCTCCTCTCCGCGCTGGACCCGGGCATCGCCGGATGTCACGAGTTCCGCGAGAGCGAGCCGGGCGTCGTCGACGTCCTGGCTTGTGGCTGCCGCCAGCCGGTCCAGGGAGGTGAGGGTCTCTGCCGGTTCACCCAGATCGTGGACCAGGTGGTCGATGAGGGTGTCCAGGAGCGGGCCGGTGCGCATCGTCCAGCGGATTTCGTCGAGGCGCTGGGTGAGCTCGGGGTCCAGGGGCAGCAGGTCGCCGGGCAGTGGCAGCACGGCGGGCATGGACCATCGGGTGCCGTCCGGCGTCCCTTCGCAGCGGGCCAGGCCCCACGTCAGGTAGAGCTCGGACAGGTCCCGCACGGTGGTGGGCACCGGGAAGTCGGCTGTCGTCAGCAGGGTGCTGAACTGCTCCCAGCGGGCCGCCTCGCATGCCTCGCGGCCCTCCGGCGCGGCCTCGTAGTCCCATTCCTCATCGGGCCAGGAGAAGGTGAGGGGACCGTCGAGGTTGCCGCCGATCATGTCCCAGCGGCCGTCGAAGATCTCTTGCAGCAGGTCGTCCAGGGAGCCGGTGAAGCCGGGCTGGCTCGCGGTCCCGATCAGCATGGTCAGCGGGAAGCCCTGGCGGGGCAGGACGTGCTCCCAGCCCGACACCCACCAGTCGTTGTGCATCGCCATGTCCTGGCGCGGCCCGGGCACAGACGCCTTCTCAGTCATCCGCAGCTCTTCCTCGAGAACACCTTGATGCCCGCAGCGTACGCAGCGAGACGGGGCAGATTCTCACGGACGCGCCACCCACGCCTGGTGGGCGGGAGCGACGTGCAGTCCTTCGCGCACGCGGCCGCGCAGGACGCCGACGCGGGTGCGGCCCTCCACGACCTACAGCCCGCTGCTCGACGGGTCCAGGAAGCACCGGTCGATCAGGAGCGGCGGGCGTAGCCACGTCCCGTGCTCTTCCCAGTGCAGGCCGACTTCGCGGGGGCGGACGTCGACCCAGTACGCGGGGTTCTTGGCCTACTCCTCGATGCAGTCGTCGTCGGAGGCTCCGGTCGGCATCCCGTGGAAGTCCGTGGCCGGGATCGACTCCAACTGCCAGTTGATGGCGCACAGGTCGATGTCTCCGTAGTCGTCCACGAAGGCGCCGTTGTCGCCATGGTCGAAGAGGAAATCCTTCAGGACGTCGTCCGGCCACTGAAGCGGGGCCACGGCCGAGTCGGCGCGGAAACGCTCGAAGGTGAGGCCGCCGTCCTGGCGGCGGACCATCAGCGGGCCAAGGTCGGTGAGCTTCATGCCGACGGGTGTATCGGAGACTCTGGACGACCTGGAGTTCGTTGGGGGGCCACGCATCCGCCTCAGCCGGTGAGCAACCGGGAACCAGCAGCGGGGCCGGACAGGGTGATTCTGCCCGGCCCCGCTGTCGCCTGTCAGCGGATGCGTGTGACCGAGACGGTGGCGTACCGGGTGGTGCCCGCCTCTACTTCCACGACCAGTCCCTCGGTGGTGGCGTACCGCTCGCCGTCGTCGGTGTGGGCGCGCTGCCCGGACCCGACGGCGGCAATGAAGCGGGCGAGAGCAGCGGACAGCGGCGCGGTCAGAGCCCGCGACAGCACGCGGCGCCCGTCCGGCAGCCGTACGGCCACGCGGTGCGGGCGGGCGGCGGACCCGACGTAGCCGACGACGTCCGCGTCGACCGTCTCCGCGTGCCGCAGCTTCTGCCAGATCCGCCCGGCCCGGTACACGCTCGTCGCCCGCTTGGCGACCACGCCCTCCAGGCCCCGGGCGGGCAGGTGCGCGTACCAGGCGAGCGCGACGTCCGCATCGTCGCTCGCCGGCATCGCCTGGATCGGCGGCGGCACCCCGTCAAGCACCTCCAGGAGGGTGGCCCTTCTCTCCGTGTACGGCCGTCGGCGCAGTTCGACGCCGTCTACTTGGAGGCAGTCCCACACGACGTAGTTCGCCGGGTACTCCGCCGCGAGGGCGGCCGAGCGGCGCGCGGTGGAGTTGCCGCGGGCCTGCGCGGCCGAGAAGGACAACTGCCCGTTCACCCATACGACCGCCTCACCGTCCAGGACCGTCCCGGGGCGCAGCACCGCCTAGCCGGCCACGGCAAGGTCCGTCCATGCGGAGGTGACGGTGCGCCCCGACCGGGTGTGGCAGCGCGTGGTCTCTGCGGTGCGGTGCATCACGAGCCGGTGCCCGTCGAACTTGGGTTATGCGCTGTTGAACAGTCCGTGAGTACTGTCCAGGCCCATGTCGATCACGGGCTGGCGGGTCCACTTCACTCGCCGCGATGCGCCTTGGCCTCGGGTGGTCACGCCCCTGATGCAGGAGCTCAGCGAGCTGTCCTTGCGGTTGGACTCGGAACTGGATGAGCAGGGGGTACCCGAGGGGCAGCCGTTTCTGCTAGCTCCGGACGGCAGCTACGACGTCGCATTGAACCGGTACTTCTCGGTCTGGATGGCTCACTCGCCGTGGAACACGCAGGCAGCTCATGCCCGCGATCTGCGGACGTTCTTCAACTTTCTGTGGTCGGCGCGGGGCGGGTGCGCTTGGCGGGAGACGACGCCCGAGGACCGGGCTGCGTACTCGTGGTGGCGTCGGCGCGATGAAACAGGGCCGAGGGTGCTGGACAGCTCCTGGGACCGCGAGGTCGCGACGGTCAACCAGTTCTACCTGTGGGCCTTCGAGCAGGACCTCGTCCGGATGAACCCGATCCGGCATCGCATGGCCCGCTCACCATGGGCGGGTCCTAGTGGAGGGATGGCGCGAGCGGTCCCAGCGGAGGCATCGAGGGTCGGCCCCCGTCGGGAGGTCCGGTGGCTTCCCCCCGCTTCGTTCCGGCGATGGCGGAACGTAGGGCTATGCGGGTTCGACGCCGACGAGCTGCCGCGGCCGGGGTTTCGTGGGCGATGGGCGGCCAGGAACGCGGTCTTCGCGGACAGCCTTGTCCGTACGGGCATGCGGCTCTCGGAGCAGTCGGCGCTGACCGTGTTCGAGCTTCCGGAACTTCCTGCGCCCGGTTCCGGCACCGTCAACGCCCGAACGGTGCTGCCGGACGTGATCTCCAAGGGCTCTTCGGGGCGGGCGGTGCACATGCCGGTATCGACGTTGCGGGAGGTGTGGGACTACATGACCTGGGACCGGCGGGAGATGCTCGACTACGGGCGGTCCCGCGGCTTCTACACTCCAGGCCGCCGGTCGCTGATCGTGGAGGACCCTGCCCGTCCGGCCGAGCGGCGCCGCCTGCTGGTGGCGAGGCCGGACGGGTGGGAGCCGGCGATGGTGTGGCTGAACCAGTGGGGCCTGCCCATGTCGGTGTCGGGCTGGAAGCAGGTCTTCGCCGACGCCAACGACCGCTGCGAGGCGGCGGGCGTGGGGCTGAGGGCAACGCCGCACATGCTGCGGCACAGCTACGCGGTGATCACGCTGGAGTTGCTGTGGCGGGGGCATCTTGCAGGCGCAGCCGGGACAAGGCACTTGCAGTCGAGCACAACCGTTGCGCCGTCCCGTGTGTCTTATCTGGCGGGAGCGACCACTCCTGGTCATCACAAGGGGGAAGTCATGAAGTTCAACCGTTCCGTTCTGACGGGGGCCGCCTTCACCGCCCTGGCCATGGGGAGCGTGACCGCGCTGGCGACGCCCGCCTCCGCGGCGCCCAACACCACGCCGCAGAAGGTTTGCGGCAGCGCGTACAAGACCGTGAACTCGGCGCCTGTCGGCTCCCTGGGCACCGTTTACCTGACGTACAACGCCTCGAACGGCGAGAACTGCGTCGCGACCATCCGGAACAACCCGGGAACCGCGGTCGACATGTCCACCTGGATCACTGTTCCTGACACGGGGGACGCGGCGGAGGACTTCGGGCGGTACACCTCCTACGCGGGACCGGCCTACGCCTACGGCAAGGGCCACTGCATCGACTGGGGCGGCAGCATCAGCAACGTGCACGTACAGGTGACCGGCTCCAACTGCGCCACGCTCAAAGAGCACCGGGTCACCTCCGTCCGCTGACCTGCATTCCTGACAGGCCGGCACGAGACTTCGTGCCGGTCTGTCGGCCTGCGCGGCCGGGTGGTGAAGAGGCATGGTGATCACGTGCCGGAGGGTGACCTCGGGTGGTGTCGGCAGTGGCGTACTCGGCCGCGTACGGCTCGCTGGCGGAACCGCGAACGAGCACGGTGACACAAGCCAACCCTCCTGAGCCCGAGACGGCAGAGGTATCTGGGGGAATGACCCATGACGCTGCGATTCCACCTGACCGGCGAGGACCTCACCCGACTGCGGGTGGCGCCCGAACACCACCCGCTGTGGGAGGTGCTGCTCAGCGCCCATCTCCTCGGCAGGACCGAAGGCTCGCCGGACTTCGACGGCTGGCGGGAGAGCACCCGGGCAAAACTCGTTCCTGAGGTACGGCCGCTTCTGGCGCTCACACCACCCCGGGGGTACTCGCCGGACTTTCTCACCCCGACGGGCATCCCCGGGGACATCGACGCCGCGATCGAGACAGTGCTCAGCACTCCGCGCCAGCGGTTGCGCGAAGACATCGACCAGCTGGCCGTCGGCCGGGCCCCGGCGGCCTGGGCCGGCGCGGTACGCGACGGCGATCCGGCGGCGTTGCGGCGGCTCGGTACCGCACTGCGGACCTACCACCGCTCCGCCGTCGCACCGTACTCGAACCGGATCGAGGACAGCCTGAGAGCCGAACACGCCCGGCTCGCCGGGGAGTTCCTCGCCGGCGGAATCGAGCGGGTGCTGGCCGCGCTGGCGCCCGTGGCGCAATGGGAGCCGCCGGTACTGACCCTGCCCACTCATCCCGCCGACCGTGACATCCACCTCGACGGGCGGGGCCTGATCCTGCTGCCGTCCTTCTTCTGCCGACGCGCCCCGACGACGCTGCGGAATCCCGACGGTCCCCACGTCCTGGTCTACCCGGTCCAGCAGAACCGAACCTGGCCCGCCTCCGGCCGGACAGCGGGTCGGCGCGGCCTCGCGGCGCTCCTCGGACAGGGCCGCGCCGAAGTGCTCGAAGCGATCCGTGCCGGGCACGCCACCACCACCGCCGTCTCCGGCCGCACCGGGCTCTCCCTCGCCACCGTCTCCCACCACACCGCGGTGCTGCGCGAAGCCGGACTCATCACCACCAGCCGTACGGGGAGCAGCGTCCGCCACGAGATCACCTCGATCGGTGACCAGTTGGTCTGCGGCCGGCAGGGACGTTGAGCGAGACGTCGGCGACCACGCTGGCCGATTCTGTTCGTCATGTGTCAAACCGCCTTTCGAGCACCATCGAAAGGCTTGCCCGCCGCAGGGAACTCAACAAGCGTAAGACGCGACCCAGAGAGCGCGATCCGTGCCTCTGAACACTTTCGGGGTGCGGTGCAACAACCATTGGTCGCGCAAGCGCATACGGGGGATGCAGTGCTGTCACACGACACCGTCGACATCCATTCGATGCCTCGGCAACAAGTGGTCTCCCCGCACCTGTCCGCTGTTCCCGAGGTGGCCAGGGTCCTGCGGCGACTAGGCCTGGGGTGCTTGCCGGCCGGGGCGGTGGAGTCCTTTGCCGGCCGCAACGACAACTGGGCGGGCACCACGTCGACCGGTGCGGCGGTCTTTGTGAAGCAGGTGGCCGATCGCGATCCGGCGCGTCCGGGATTCCACCGCGCGGTGAGCTTCGAGAGATTCATCGCGCGTACGCCGGTACCCGGTCTGCTCGCCCCTCGCTGCGTCGGCTGGGACGAGCCATCCGGCCTGCAGGTCTTCGCATGGCTGAGGGGCACGCGGTCGGGGGCCGAACTGATCGCCGACCGCGCCTTCGCAGAAGTCCACGCGCATCAGGTCGGCCGCGCGATCGGCGCCCTGCACGGCGCGGGGTTCGACGAGCGGGACGGTATCGACCGAACGCCACCGCCCTTGCCGTCGGTCGAGCTGCTGAGGGCCCTGCCGCTGCGGCACTTCCTCGAAGCGACGGCGGCCGAGCTGGCGTTCTGGCAGCTGCTCCAGCCCGACCGGCAGCTCGTGGACGCGCTGGCCGCGCTGCGCGAGGCCGAAGCGGCGGCGGAGCCTCGGCCGGTGCACGGGGACCTCAGGCTGGATCAGCTCCTCGTCGACGGGGACGCGGTGTTCGTCACCGACTGGGAGGAGTTCCGCCTCGGAGACCCGGCTCGCGACGTGGGCGGCTTCGTCGGTGACTGGCTGTCCTACGCGGTGCGGGGCATCACCGCCGTCGACGATGCGGACACCACCGCCCTCTCGGACCACGACATCATCGCCCGCGGCACCGCGGAACTGACCCGGGTACGCTCCCTGCTGCGGTCCTTCTGGGCCGGATACCGGCAAGCGCGTCCGGTCCGCGATCCGCAGCTGGAGTTGCGTGCCACGGCTTTCGCCGGCTGGCACATGTTCGACCGGCTGCTGGCCACCTCTCAGCGCAGTCCCCGGTTGTCCGCCGTGCAGCGGGCGGGAGCCGGGGTCGGCCGGAACGCGGTCCTCGCGCCACAGCGCTTTGCCGGCGTGCTCGGGCTGGACGTGACCGTATGAGCGACGCGCTGTCCCCCGCGCTGGTCAGGGCGCTCACCGCGATCACCGTGCACGCCCCGGAACTCCGTGCCAGGGTCGTGGACCGTGCGGTGACCGCGGCCAACGTCCGCGAACTGCGCTCCCGGCTGGCCAACGCCGTATACGAGGTGTTCCACCAGGGACGGGCCGACAACACCGGGCCGGTGCCCCGGACCCTGCGCGATCCGGACGTGGAGCGCGACCTCCTGGAGGCCACCCCCCATGGCCTCACCGAGCAGCCGGCCCGTCTCGTCGCGGACGACGGGAGCGGGACCGCGGTGGTCCTGCTGCACGGTGTGCGCGTGGCGGTTCCCGCGCACACCGTCCGACGTCCCACGAGGGGGTCCGGGACCCCGTCGGTGCTCGTCCGCATCCCGGCGACCCGCGCCGCGCTGTCGCCGGGATTCTTCCTCGCCCACGGCTCCCGGGGGATCCCCCCGGCGTCGGCACGGCTGTTCCGCCTCTACCTGCACGTGCGCGACGAGGCCGCCGCCGTGCGCGTGTGGAGCTGCCTCCTGAACGAACTGGAGACGCTGGAACTGCGCTACCAGGCCAAGGTGCTCTCCACCCGCTCGTCGTACCCACGCCAGGACGCGGTCGTCGTGTACCTGGACCAGGACGCGTGGCCCGCAGCGAACGGCCTGGCGTCCGCCGTCGCCGGGCTCGACGGCCTGGGCCGGTCCGTCTCACCGTTCTGCGAGCCGCTGGCGCCCGGCGTCTCCAGGGCCCAGGAGCCGGTCGACGCCAGGCCCGGCCGCAGCGGGCTCAGCTTCGGCGAACACCGCGCCGGCGCCATCGCGGAAGGACTCCTCGACGCCGCCCTGCGAAACGGCGCCGGTACGCAGGAGGCCGTGGCCGCCGCACTCCGCGCCGCCGGCGTCGATCCGCTCCGCCCCCACCTCAACACGGCCACGAACGAAGGGTTTCCGGAGCGCCGCCGTGGCGTGCCGGAGAGCTAGAAAAGATCACTGGCAGAGAACACAGAGAACAGGGGAAAACACATGCAGGTCGTCGAAGTCCCTCAGTTCACCGACACCGCCGACACCATCGACACCATCGACACCATCGACACCGGAGAGCTGTTCGCGGGGTACCGCACCTACACCGACGCGGGCGAGCTCGACTCCGTGTTCGGGCAGGAGGAGGCCACCGCCGCGACGGTCACGATCATCTCCACCGCGACCATCATCGTGAGCTGTCTGTGCTGATCGCCGTCGAGGCGTAGGCCCGATCACCGCGGGCGCCCCTGTTCCCCTGTATCCGGCGCATGGGGCGCTCGCGGTTCCGCCCGAATCAGGCCAGTGGACGAGAGGACCGCGAATCCGGTGCAACCGCAGGTGAAGCAGGTGTCGGCGTTCGGCAACGGCAACGTCGGAACGGTCGTGCGGAAGGTGGGCGACGGTACGTACCACTGGGTGCGCACCGCCGGCCGGCTGCGCGCCGCGCCGCTGTGGGCCGCGCCCGCCCCGGTACTGCGCGCCCTGTCCTCGGCGAGCACGGACAGGCTGGAGGTGGCCGTCGTCGAGACGATCGACAACACGCAGCACTTCAGGCTCCCGGGCCCGTCGAGCGTGGCGTTCGACGTGCTGTTCAAACGGGTGGAGCCCGAGGAGTTCACCGTACTGCTGCGGGAAACGGGCCGGGTCGTGCGGCGCGTCCACGATCTCCCACCGGTCGAGGGGTTCGACGAACCACCGGCGCTCCTGGTCGGTCTCGCCTCGTGGCTGGCCACGGGTCGTGGGCCGCGTGATGCCCACACCCTGCACACCCTGGCTTTTGACCGGCTCGGCAGCCGGCGATGGCAGCGGCTTCGGCGGTGGTGCGACGACCTCGTCGGCGACGTCGGCACCCGACGGCTCCTGCACGGTGCCGTCGGAATCGGTCAGGTCGTCCCGTGGCCCGGACATGACCGCGCCTCCCTGCTGGCCGGGACGCATACCGGCGTGGGCGCACCGGCCTGGGATCTCGGGTCCTGCCTGGGGCAGCTGCTGGAACTGCGCGAGACCGGGCGCCGCGGATTCGCCGGGCGACCGCCCGACAGCGACTACGGCGCCCTCGCCGCGGCATTCCTGGCCGGCTACGGCAACGTGGCCGATCCCGTCGCGGTCGGTCACGCCGCCGTGTTGACCTGCCTCAACCACCTCCGCATGTTCGTGACGTACGGCACCTGGCACGATGATGTCGCCCTCCATGTCGACCTGGTGCGCGACCTTGTCGACGAAGAGGGCGGCAGCGCGCTGCGGGGCGGAGCCTGGGCCACCGCGCCGGTGACCGACGGCGACCGACCGTCCGCGGTGCGGTGAAGGCGATGACGAACGCACCGCTTCCCACGCCCGGGGTGATCGTCCCGGTACAGATCACGCGTCCCGACACGGTGGCACCGTTCGCCACGTTGGTACGCGACACCGATGCCCGAAGGCTGTGGACGGGGCAGGGCTTCGCCACCGATGCCCACCAGGTCTTCGCCCACCTCGCGGGCCGGGGCCTGGCTGTGCCGACGGGGATCTCGGTGGGCCTGATGGCGCTGCGCCATCCGTTCGAGGCGGCGCTCCAGGCGCGCACCCTGTCCGTGGTCACCGGGTTCCCGGTGGTCGCGGGGTACGGGCCGGGCGAGCCGGAGTTCGTCGAGGCGCTGGGTGGCACGCGATACCCGGCACCCGTGTCGTTCTCCCGGCGGTACGCGCAGGAGGTCCGCTCCCTGCTGCACGGTGAGCCGGCGCCGGCCGACGGCGGACACCGAGCCGGGCGCGCCCGGCTGCCCGCCTTCGACCACCCGATGCCCGAGGTCGGTCTCGGCGTGCTCCGGCCGGCCATGGCGCGTGCCGCCGGAGCGGTCGCGGACGTCGCGATCACGTGGCTGACGCCGCCCCCCTATGTCGCCCGTACGATCGTGCCCGCCCTTGAAGCCGGTGCCGCCGGACGCCGCACGCCCGCCCCCGGGCCCGGCTCCGACGGACGGCCCACGGTCCCGCGCATCGTGACGGTGGTGCCCGTAGCGCTCGCCGGCAAGGGCCGGGACCCGGAAGTGCTCGCCTTCCACGCCGCCCGCCACCACATGAGCGTGCCGCACTACGCGGACATGCTGCGCCGGGCCGGGGTCGCCCTCGACCCGGCCGACCCTCGGGCCTCGTCGCGGGCGCTCATCGAGTCCGGTGCGTTCGTCACCGGTGACGCCGACCAGGTCGTGCGTGCGCTGGAGCGGTACCGGGACGCCGGAGTGGACGAGGTGGTCCTCAATCCGGCGGGCGTGCTGGCGACGGAAGGACTTCCCGCGGCCGTGCGGGACGTCGAGGAGATCCTCGCGGCGGTGGCCTCGCGCAATCGGGTCGCAGGGCGTTCCGGTGAGGAGGCGAAGACTCGTGGATGACAGCGATGTACCCGTGCTCATCGTCGGCGCGGGACCGACCGGGCTCGCCCTCGCATGTGACCTCGCCCGCCGCGGTGTGGGATGCCGGATCGTGGACCGGGCCCCGGTGCTCCCGTCCGGGTCGCGGGGCAAGAGCGTCCAGCCGCGGACCCTGGAGGTGCTGGACGACCTGGGCGTGCTGGACGAGGTGAGGGCGTACGGGGGCCCCGTCCTGCCCTACCGCGCCTACGACCGCGACCGAGTGCTGGGCGTCTGGCCGAGCGCGCGGCAGCGGGCGGCCACGGCGCAGGTGCCTTATCCGAACGTCCTGATGGTCGCCCAGGAGCGGGTCGAGGACGCGCTGCGCAAACGGCTTGCCCGGCACGGGGTGCGGGTACGGTTCGGCACCGAGCTGCTCACCTTCGCCGCCGACGACGAGGGCGTCACCGCGACCCTGGCCGACCGAAGCACCGTCGAGCAGGTCCGGGCGCGGTACCTGGTGGCCGCCGACGGGGGCCGCAGCGTCGTGCGCAAGCAACTGGAGATCCCCTTCGAGGGCGTGACCTACGATTCCCAACACATCACGGTGGCCGACGTGGAAGCCGACGGCCTGGACCGCGCTCACTGCCACGTGTGGCCACGGGCCGCCGAAGGGACGATCGCCCTCTATCCCCTCCCCGCCGGCCGCTCGTTCCAACTGACGGCCGACGGCGACCTCGGCGACCGCGCGGACTCGCTGCGCGACGCCTTCGCGCAGCGGACCGACAGCATGGGCATCCGGCTGCGCGAGGTGAGCTGGATGTCGACGTACCGGGTGGTGATCCGCGCGGCCCAACGGTTCAGGGCCGGCCGCGTGTTCCTCGCCGGCGACGCTGCTCACGTCTACCCGCCCGCGGGCGGGCAGGGCATGAACGCGGGCATCCAGGATGCCTACAACCTCGGCTGGAAGCTCGCGCGTGTTCTCGCGGGCGCCCCCTCGTCCCTGCTCGACACCTACGAGGCCGAGCGCGTGCCGATCGCTGCCCGGACGCTGGAGACCGTCTCGGAGCTGTACCACCGTTCGCTGCTCGGAGACCCCAAGGGCCGGACGGACCCGCCGGACAGCGGTCAACTGGCCGTCAGCTACCGGGGCGGGCCGCTGGCACTCGACCACCGCGGCCGGGCGAGTGGCCTTCGGGCGGGCGACCGGGCGCCGGACGCGCCGTGCCATGATCGCCGCGGAAAGGCAGTGCGGCTCTTCGACGTGTTCCGCGGGCCGCAGACGACCGTGCTGGCCTTCGGCTCCCGATACGCGCAGTCCGGCACCGCGGCAGACGAACTCCATGCCGACTCCGCAGCTGTTCGTGTCGTCGTCCGGCCGGGCGACAGCGCACCCGGCACCGCGATCGTGGACACGCATGGGCACGCCCATCGGGCGTACGACATCACGGCGGACACGGTCGTCGCCGTCCGGCCGGACGGCCACATCGGCATGATCTGCGAACACGCCGCTCTCGCGGACGTGTACCGGCACCTTGAGGCGCTCGGATGCGGCGATGCCGGGAGCGGCTGCGCGGAACCCGGGCCTCGGCCCTGAGTCGAAGGGAAACGGTGACAGTGACGGACGTCGCGGCGGGACCGACCACCGGATGCGAGCACGACAGGCACGAAATCCGCACACCACGGCTGGTCCTGCGCACCCCGACGGTGCTCGACCTCGCCGCAGGCAACGCCAGTGGCAGCGACCCCGAGGCGCAGCGGTGGCTCGGCTTCCCCGAGGAGGCGATCGTCCCCGAACCGCAGCGCGGTGAACTGCTGGCCGCGGAGCCGGGCCGCGGCGAGTTCCGGGACCTCAGCCGGCTGTTCCCCGACTCCACCGCGCTCGTAGCGGCCGATCACGCGCTGGAACAGCACGTCGGCACCGTCGCTGTCGAGGTTCACCCCTGCGGGCTCCACCACGCCGGTGGCTGGCTCGCGCCCCGGTTCCGCGGGCAAGGGCTCGGAGCGGAGCTGTTCGCGGGTGCGGCGCTGCTCGCCCACGAGCACCTCGGCATCACAGAACTGCACGCGGCCGCCGAAGAGGAGAACGTGGCGATCCACCGGGCGCTGACCGCCGCCGGCTTCGTCGAAGCGCAGGGCCCCGCCACGCATAGGCTGATGAATGGCCGGGTCGTCCCCGTGCTCTGGTACGCGCACCGCGCGGCGGACACCCGGCACTGCGCCCCGTCACCCGTCCGTCGCGGAGCCTGAGCAGCTCCGGGGTCACCGCCGGTGGTCCGGCGATGGGCCGCCCCGGACCTGCCTCGTGACGTCTGGACCTGTTCAGCGCCCTTGAAGTCCAGGGGCGCCCCGAGTCTCATCCGGCCGGCTGCCCCGCGCCCGTGAGGTGGTCGGTCACTGACAAAGCCTCAGGGAGAGAGCCGCCGTCGAGGAGTGAGCGAAAGGTCGCGGCGGCATCGTCGTCCAGCGACGGGAGGCTGCCGCTGAGCTGGAGGGTGGCGAAGCCGTGGGCCAGCGACCAGGCGGACAGTCCGGCGCGCCGGACGTCGGGGGCGCGCCGGGCGGCAGGGCGCATGGTCCTGTTGCTTATTCCGATCGCCTATCTCGTGCTGTTCCTGGCGTGGACAGTGGCTCCCATCGTGTTGCCCAGAGACCGCCTCGGACTGTGGCTTACGGTCGCGCACCTCGCGCTTTCGGTGCTTGCCGTCCTTCTGGCGTGGCTTTCCGATATCCCTCTGGCCCAACCCGCCGCGATTATCAGTGCTCTGCTGGGCGGGTTGCTTGCCGCCCTGCGACTACTTTTGCAGCGGGCATTCGCGGACAGCCGCACTAAGGGCCCGGCTCAGAACTCTCAAAAGTACGGAATCTAGCGCGCCATGCTCGCCGCATCCGACCCGACTACCGACAAGGTCATTCACCGCAGCATCGTGATCGAGGGCTCGTACGATACGGAGCGTCGACTCCTGGCCGGGCTGATTACCAAGGCTCAGCGTCGAACCCATCCTGAGCCAGAGGCGCAAGCCCGGAGAGAAGCGCTTCACGTAAACGGTCGAGCCGTCGAAGATTTACGACCCGGCAAAAATAATCGAGAGAAGGGGTAGGACCAGGTTAGAGACTACTAGGTTCAATGTCCCGCCCACCGCTTCGAGCATCGTCATTCCTTTGGTGAATTACGTCCGGAAGAAGAAGAGTTGCACATTGGATGGGCGTCCGCGTTCCCGCCATCCCGGGTGCCACCTGGACGAGTGATCGAAGCTGACTGATGTGCGTCGTGCTTCCGACATCAAGCGCGCCGAAATGCTCTACACCTCCCTCTCGCTCCAGGCGTCCAACGAGCTGCGGGCCACGCGCCCCGAAGGGTGGGAGTCCACCACCCTCGCCACCCACCGCAAGGCGTGGCTACGCGGCTTCACGTACACCGTCGTCCAGCGAATCAAGGACGCCGAAGCGCGAGTCAAGGGCGAGGCCGAGGCCGAGCACGGCACGTCCGTCGCCCTGGTCCTCGCCGACCGCGCGGCCCTCGCCGAGCGGGCCGCCGACGAGGCGAACCCGTCCGGCGTCAGCGAGTACAAGCCGCGTACGCGCCGAAGCAGGTTCCGAGACGGGCTCTGACGGCGCAGACGCGCGCCGGGCCCGCTCCTGCGGTAGGGGCGGGGCCGGCTGCTTACGGTGGGGCCGTGACCTCGCCCTCCGACGACTCAGCCCGGCCGGTGCCGGTGCGGGTCGTGCTGCCCGCCGACCCGCTGCTCGGGCACCCGGAGCAGGAGGTCGTGGCACGACTATGGAGGCGGCGGCAGACCGAGACCGGGTGGGTGTACCTCGTGGGACTGCCGTCCTACCGGGACCTCGAAAACAGGATGAATTGCATCGGATGCAACACCCTGCAGACTGTTCGAACTCTTGATACTGCTGGCCGAGCGCGGTGAGACGGACTTCGACGAGAGTTCACTCTTGGCGGTGACCTGGTAGGGAAGAGGTCGCCGCAACAATGTTGCATCCGTTACAACGGTGCGGTGACTACGGAGGCCCCGGGGTCAGCACGGCTTGTGCTGCCGCGGAATGTTGTTCACCTCGACCCGGCAGCAGCGGTGTTCGAGGCGATGAAGGACGGTTGGGCCCGCCAGCAGGCAGCACGCTTCCTGAAGGCCAAGACGATCGATCCGCGCCTGCGTCTGGTGCAGCGCCTGGAGGAGTTCACCGGCCTGTACCCGTGGCAGTGGACTCCGGCGGAAGGCGAGGCGTTCATCGCGCACCTCCGCAGCGGCACGCAGCCGATCCATATGTCTACGGCCCGCACGTACGAGGTGACGATCTCTCTCTTCCTTGAGTACTTGCTCGACCGGCGTTACGGGTGGATCGAGACCTGTCTGGAGAGGTTCGGTGAGGCCCCGCAGGAGGTCTTCCATGAGGGCAACTCGGTTCTGCACACGGTGGAGTACGAGGCGGATCCCCGCCGGCGCCCGCTGGACTACGACGAGGTTCAGGCGCTGTTCGATGCGGCCGACGCCCGCCCGGCCAGGGTGCGGGGGCAGGGGCGGAAGGGTGCCTTGACCACGCTGCGGGACGCGGCGGTGCTGAAGACGATCTACGCGTATGGCACCCGCCGCGCCGAGTCGTCCCGGGTCGATCTTGTGGATTTGCGGCGCAACCGGAAGGCCCCGCAGTTCGGCGCCTACGGCAGCATGATGGTGCGCTTCGGCAAGTCCTCGAAGGGGGCGCCGCCCAAACGGCGCACGGTGCTGACCGTTCCCGAGATGGACTGGGCGGTCGATGTCCTCGACGAGTGGATCACGGAGATCCGTCCTCACTTCTCACCGGGCCGGCACCCGGCGCTGTGGGTGACCGAGCGGGTCGGGCGGCTATCGCCCCGCTCGATCAACGAAGCCTTCGTCGCGGCCCGGCAGGACGCGGGCCTGGACGAAGACCTCGACCTGCACTGCCTGCGCCACAGCTACATCACCCACCTGACCGAGTTCGGCTACCCAGCCCGGTTCGTTCAGGAACAGGTCGGTCATTCCCACGCGGCCACCACCGCCATCTACATGGGCGTCTCGAATGAGTACCGCAACCAGTTGCTGGAGGCTTCCATGAAGGACCGCCTGGGTGACGACTGGAGCGTGACGGTGTGATCAAGAAAATGGGTTACCAGTGGAAGCTGCGTCAGCTCATGGCCGACCAGCAGATGTTCCAGACCTCGGATCTGGTTCCGCTGCTCGCGGAGCGCGGCATCACGCTCTCGCGTGAGCAGGTGTACCGGCTGGTCACGCAGCCGCCGCAGCGCCTGAGCATGGACACTCTGGTTGCCTTGTGCGACATCCTGGGCTGCACGCCGAACGACCTGATCAAACCGGAAGTCGTCAACGCTCAGGCCCGCAAGAGCGCCGACGGCACGCCGGGTCCCACCCCGGCGGCGCCGCGTCGCGCTGTCGTCCGCCGTCCCGGTTCGTCGTGAGCTACCGAACCCCGCAGCAGCGGGAAGCCCAGGCGGAACTGGAGAGCACCCGCGCCTGGGTAGTGGACCACTTGTGCAGGACTCTCGGGCCGGGGTTGACGGCCGGCGCCGCGCAGGCTGCCGTCGAACAGGCGAAGGGGTGGGGGCCCCTGCCGGCCCGCGAGCTTGCCCGGTATCTGGAGCAGACACCCGGCGGGTTGACCGTCCCGGTGGTCGTCGGCCCTGTAAGTGTGGTCCGGCTGCGGAGCCTGCTGCACGCCGCCGGGCACGGGGACGCAGTCACGAGGGTGACGTGCGTCCGCTGCGGACGTATGGACCCGCTGCCTACCGAGCGTTCCTCTGACGGGCGTTGTTGCGGTTGGGTGCTGCGCGCGGGAGAACTTCCGCCCGTGCGGACGCTGCGGACGGCTCGACCAGATCGTCACCCGGCGCCAGGACGGGCCGATCTGCCGACGCTGCTACCGCAGCGATCCCCTGGTGGTCACCGAGTGCGCGAAGTGCCACCGGGCACGTCCTCCGGCCTACCGCCAGGAGGATGGGACGGCGCTGTGCTCTAACTGCGGTCCGAGGATCAAGCGGACGTGCGTGGGCTGCGGCCGGATGCGTAGGGTCAACGCCCGAACACCCGCAGGGCCGGTCTGCGGCACCTGCTACGAGGGGCCGAAACGTCCATGCGGCGTGTGCGGCGAGGTCGAGCAGATCCTGACGCGCGGCGCCGGCGGGCAGCCGGACATCTGTGTCCGGTGTTACCGCGGGCCGGAGGGCGAATGCACCGTCTGCGGCCGGTGGCGCCACGGCGGACAGGTCAGCCAGCGGGACGGAGCCTTCCACTGCCGTTCCTGCTGGCCGAGGCCCATCCGTACCTGTGCTCTGTGCGGCCATGACCGGCGTACGAAGACGGTCTGGCCGCTCGGGCCAGTCTGCTCGGGCTGCTACCAGACCCGGCGGGCGACCCCGGCGGCCTGCTCCTCATGCGGGGATCAGCGCATCATGATCGGCCGCGCAGATGACGGCAGCGACCTTTGTGCCACTTGCTGCGGACGGGACGACCACGGGGCCCGCTGCGGCACGTGCGATCAGCCCGGTGATCTCTCCGAGAGCGGCCGGTGTCCCCGCTGTGTCCTGGGCGAACGGGTCCGTGACTTGCTTGGTGGGAAGGACGGCACCGTCCCGGACCATCTGCAGGCCATGGCCAACGCTCTGAACAGCGCGGAGAATCCCTATCCCGTGCGGGGCTGGCTGCGTCGCAGTCCCTCCGCCAAGGCCCTCGCCCAGCTCGCCGCGCGCTCGGAGCCGATCACTCACGAACTGCTCGACACTCTCCCGCAGGGCACCACCATCCGGCACGTTCGCTCCCTGCTCGTCGTCGCGGGAGTCCTGCCCGAGCGCAATGAACACCTCGCCCGTCTGGAACGCTGGGTGACCAGTGAACTCTCCCGACTGCCCGGCCACCAGGCCACCATCGTGCGGCCCTTCGCCGAGTGGCACGTCGTTCGCGACGCCCGCCGCCGCGCCGCCCGAGGCCGCTACACGCACGGCGCCGCCTCGGGCGACATCAAGGATGTGCAAGCCGCCATCAAGTTCCTGACCTGGCTCGACGAGCGCGAACAGCAACTGGCCACCTTGGGCCAAGCGAGCTTCGACCTCTGGCTCACCAGCCACCCCACCCAGCACGTCGTGATCGGCTCCTTCATCCGCTGGGCCACGGCCCGGCGCCTGACGGGCCCACTCGAACTGCCTCGACGAGGACGCTCGTTCGCCGTCAACTTCCAGACCACTGACGAGTACGACCAGCAACTGCGGCGTTGTCTCAACGACAGCACGCTGCCCCGTGAGGTCCGCATCATCGGTGCCCTGGTCCGGCTCTACGCCCTGCCCGTCGCCAAAATCATCAACATCACCACGGACCGATTCCACCAGGACGACACCGGCTGCTACCTGACCATCGACTGCCACCCTGTGCTGCTCCCGCCCAAACTGGGCCAGCTCATCAAGGACCAGATCGATCAGCCACGCACCACGACCCGCATGCGCCGGGCCCTGGACGAAGCCTCCCCCTACCTGCTACCAGGCAAGTTCCCGCACCAGCCTCGCAACCCCCACGGGGTGGACAACCTACTCAGACAGCACGGCCTGCCGGTCCTCAGCGCGAGGAACACCGCCATGGTCGAGGCCGTCACCACGCTCCCGCCCATCGTCGTGGCCGACCTGTTCGGCCTCAGCCCCGCCACAGCGGAGACGTGGGCCAGATACGCCAACGACAGCTGGACCCACTACTTCGCAGCCCGGCCGTGACGTTCCCGACGAGCACGTCGAGGCCGACGCGGTGCACGAGCAGATCGTGCGGCACGAGGTGATCGACGGCAGGGCTGCTCGGGCGCCTGACGTCATCTCACCTGGGCGACCTCGACGTCCCCAGCGGCCTCGACTCGCTACTCCGGGCCAGCGGCCGACGGCAGCGCCTCGACGACGAAGAACAGGAAGCAGGGCTTGGTTGAAAGGTCGTCGAAGCCGTCGGGGAACAGCGCCCGGGCGGCTGGGTCAGGCTGCGGCTCGCTGATGACGGACAAGCCAAACCCCGCGGTGGTGAAAGCGTCGATCATTGCGTGCAACGGCTTTCGCCAGAGGCGCATGGGGGTGGACTGCCCGCCGAGCCACCAGTCGAAGGTGTAGCTCGTGGTCGCGAAGTAGTCGGGCCGAGGGTCTCGGAACGTGTACGCATTGACTGGGTGGTCCACGGACACGATCAGCCGGCCGCCGGGCCTGAGCACTCGCCGAAACTCGGCCAGCGTCGGCCCCCAGTTCTCCAGGTAGTGCAGGACCAGCGACGCGACCACGTCGTCGAACGCGCCGTCCTTGAACGGCAGGCGCTCACCCAGGTCGGCCACGTGCAGGGCTACGTCATCACCGAGCCTCTGCCTGGCCAGTGCGAGCATCCTGACACTGGCGTCGATCCCGGTGGCGATCGCGCCGCGGTCGCGCAGTGCGGCGGTCAGTGGGCCCGAGCCGCAGCCGGCGTCCAGAACTCGGTGGCCAGCCACGTCTCCGGCGAGGTCTAACATCGCGGGTCGTTCGTAGTACGCGTTCACGAGGTTGTTCTCGTTCTCCGCCGCGTATGCCTCGGCGAAACTGTCGTAGTCGTTCACCCGGGTCGGTTCCGCAGCTTCGGCGAAGCTCTCGGGTATGTCGGTTGCGCGTTCCATCGTCGCAGCCTAGCCACGCGGGCCCGCCGCACTGAGTAGTGCATGGTCGGAACACTGCCTCTTCACAGTAGAAACAGGCGGGCACACGTCAGAACGGCGCGCGCGGAGCGAAAAAGTCCCAGTCCCTGTCGAGAAGGTCTCGTAGAAGGAGGGCGGCCTCCCACAGCTCCTGTGATGCGCCATCGTCCTTGTAGAGGTCCCAAAATCGTCGGTGCCGGATCTTCCCTGCCTCCTCATCGTGGAAGGGCTTGTCGACGGCGGCGAAGACGACGCCGACCCGCGACGTCTACCGCAGCGCCTCATAGAGGGCCTCGGTGTATTCGTCCCCGCGACCAGGCCGTACCCAGGCAGTCGGGACGTGTACGAACAACCACCCGACGTGGCCCCGCGGCAGTTGCTTCGCCGCACCCTTGACGGTGTTGCGGACCGTGGCCTCCGAGAAGGGCGTGTCGTCCTGCTTGTACTTCACCTCGACGGGGACTTCACCGATGTGAGCCAGGTCGAGGAGAATGTCGTAGTCTTGGCCCTTGACTCCCGACTCGGTCACCCTAGTGATGCTCGCGGGCACGCGCATGAGGGTTTGGAGGACGTCGGCTTCGAAGATCGCCGACGCGACCTCGTTCTTCTTGGTGTAAGAGAGGAAGTCGGCGAACCACGGTTCGCTCTGGAACTCGAACACCCTCCTGGCCAGCTCCTGACGCTGCCGGGCCTGCTGCACCCAGGGGCCGAGCTCCTCCCGATGGTCAGCGAGGGGGAACCTCTCCTTCACCCAGTCGGCGCCGAAGGCTGATTCGAGGAAGGCCGTCGCTGCGATCTCGACCACGGCAGCCTCCTGACGATTCACCGCGACGTGCGGGTCCTCGAAGAGGGCCTGCATGCCCCGATACACCCGGTCGTTGTAGGCCGCCCACGCGGTTGCCTCGTTGGGAAAGCCCTGGGCCCGGTTTGTCTCCATCCAGGCCGCGAAGGTCGGTATTTCGATCATTCCCGGACTATAGGGGCGTCAACAACACCGTCGTCGGGAATTTCCCTCAACGAGCCGCGCGCAGCTCCCTGGTGAGGTAGCCGTTCGGCGTTGCGTACCAGTCCCCCGGCCATCCTCACCGCGGTCGGCCTAACACCGAGGCCCTCAAGGTCACGTCCCGTGTGGAATAGCGCAGGTACGGAATACTGCCTCTTCACCAGTAGGACGGCAGCGTGGAGGCGGCGGAGTACCGGGTGTGGGTCCGGGCTCCCGACCACGTGCGGCCGGTCGACGGCGTCGACTACGACCAGGTCCCCACCGAACCTCTCCTCCCGGCGCCGCCGAAGTCGATGGTGCGCGAGGTCCTCGGGGAGCGCCGGCCTTCGGGCTGGGTGCTGGCGAAGGCGCGCGAGGGGCAGGGCCCGGCCCGCGGGGTGCTGCACGCGCCGGACTGCGAGGAAGCACCGCAGGGCGCGCCGCTGCTCGGTGTGGAGCAGGCGCTGAACGTCGCGGAGAACCCCGGCACGCGGCTGTGCACGCTGTGCGGGTGCGCGCAGGAGCTCACGCCGATGCTGAGCGGCTTCGACCACATCGGCGACGCCTGACGCGCGGCGGTCAGGGTGTGTCGCCGGAGTAGTGGGAGCGGCCCACCAGACCTGGGTCGGCGGCCGGGCGCGGCGCGTCAGGGAGCGGGTCGTACAGCAGGCGGGAACGTAGAGCACCGACCTCGTCAGCGTCGGGTCGCGGCAACCGGCCGGGGTGGGCGAGCTTCCGTTGGAGGGTGACTCGCCCACGCCCTCGCCGCGTTACCGGCGTCGCCTGAACAGGCCGCGGCTCTTCTTCGCCTCCGCTTCGGCCGCCTCCCGCGCCGCAGACTCCTCCGCCTCACGCCGCGCGACACGCTCCGCCTGCGCACGGTCGATGTCCTGCTGTCGGCACGGCCCGCACAGGTCGTCCCCGGCGCTACGCCATGAGGTCTGCATGATCAACTGCCAGCGTTCGTCGGTGAACTTCGTTCCGCACCGGGTGCACACCGGCCGCTGCGCCTCCCGCTCGGCCTGCTGGTGGGCCTGGACGGCGGCGACCCGCTGCGCCAGGGTCAGGGCGGCGTCCCGGCCCGGGTGGTCGACGGCGTGGGGAGCGGACGCCGTCTCGCCCTCGGGGTCG
>NZ_JODF01000068.1:0-33236 GCF_000717945.1 Streptomyces sp. NRRL S-920 | reverse complement strand
GGGTATCCCAGCGCTGCGCGCTGGGCAGAGATAGAATTCGCTTCGCGAATTCTAAAAGGCGCTTCGCGCCTTTTTATAAACCGCTGCGCGGTTTATGGGAATTCACGCTTCGCGTGAATTGGATTACCGCTGCGCGGTAATGTGAGGGTCTCTCCGCTTCGCTCCGTGACCGGAGCGTCCGCTGCGCTCCCGCCCTGCCGGCTTCGCCGGGCTGGCTACGGCGGTGTGTGGCGGTGCATCAATTGTGCCTGCGGGTAGGATCCCGAACCGGTGGGCACTGCCTCTCGGGGCCGGCCCTGGGTCCGGCACCACGAGGAGGTCGGGGCCGAGGGCTGGGGAGTCTCGTCCTGACGGAAAGTCATGCCCGGGACACGCTCGCACTCAGGAAGGGGTGTGATGCGTACTGCTCCCACAATGTAGCACACTGATCGGCCATGGTGGGGCCGGAACAGGCCAACCGTCAGTCGATGTGGTGCATCGTGCTGCATCAAAGTCGTTCATCAAGTGATGCACGGGTAGCATCACGAGTGAACGGCTACCCCCCTCCCTCGGATCTGGAGCATCTCGTCATGACTGGTGAAATTCCGCTCTATCCGCATCAGGCGGAAGCGGTGGACGCTATCGTTGCCGGGCTGGAAATCCGGCCCGGCCAGCAGATTCCGAAGAATGGGCTGCGCGGTCAGGTGCATGCGGCGTGCGGCACGGGAAAGACATTCATTGCTGCCGGTGCGGCGCAGCGGATTTCTCCGCATGGGCGGGTTCTGGTTCTTCTTCCGACGCTGGAATTGTTGGCGCAGACGGTGCGGGAGTGGCGGGCTTTCGGGCGTTCGGGGCCGATGGTGGCGGTGTGTTCGATGGATGACGATCCGCGTCTGTACGACCTGCGGGTGCCGTCGACGACGAATGCCCCGCAGTTGGCGCTGCACTACGGGAGCGGGCCGGTGACGGTGTTCGCGACGTACGCGTCGCTGCCGGTGCTGACCGAGGCTCATGAGGGCGCGTACGGGCTTCCGATGGACGTGTGGGACCTGATCTGTGTGGACGAGGCCCACAGAACCAGTGGATCGCTGGGGAAGGCGTGGGCGGTCGTCCACGACCAGGAGCAGGTGCCGGCGATGCGCCGGTTGTATCTGACGGCGACGCCGCGGATCTGGATGGAGCGGCCCCGGCCGCGCTGGCGGACGGAGTTCCCGAAGGAGAGCGGGGAGGCGGGTCGCCGGGCGCCGGTGAACCGGCTGCCGAAGGAGATGGCCTGTTCGATGTCGGACGAGCGGATCTACGGGCCGGTTCTGTGGGCTTTGGATTTGTCGGACGCGATCGCGCGGGGGTTGCTGGCGCGGTATCAGATCGTGGTGGTGGAGCTGCGGGACGAGCGGCTGACGCTGGAGCGGCTGTACGGCGAGGAGCGGTTCGAGGAGCACGTGCGGGGCGAGCGGCTCGCGGTGCTGCAGGCGGCGCTGCTGGAGGCGATGGCGGAGCACGGGCTGGAGCGGTGCATCACCTTCCACCACCGGACGATCGAGGCGCAGGCGTTCTCGGTGGGGCTGGAGCGGGTGGCGGGGCGGCTGCACGCGGCCGACCCGGAGCGGCATCCGGAGGAGGTGTGGTCGGGGTGGCTGTCGGGTGAGCACGAGCCGGAGGCGCGGGCGGAGAAGCTGTACCAGTTCGGGGCGCGGGTGGGGCGGGCGGTGATGTCGAATTGCCGGGTTCTCGGTGAAGGGGTCGACTGCCCGAGTGTGGATTCCGTCGCTCTTATCGATCCGAAGGGGTCGGCGGTGGATATTGTTCAGGCTATTGGTCGGGCGCTTCGGCAGAAGCCCGGTCAGGATAAATTGGCGACGCTGATCGTGCCGGTATTTCTCGATCCGGATGAAACTCCGGAAGATATGCCGTATTCGGCTTCGTACCGGCCTCTTCTGAGGGTTCTTTCCGGGCTGCGTGCGCATGATGAGCGTGCGGTGGAAATGCTCGCTATTCCGTCGGAGAACCTGCAACGGACGAAACCGGTGTCGTCGTGGCTCGGACCGGCGCCCGAGGGTGACGACGAGGAGGAGCAGCGGCTGCTGCTTCGGTTCGGGGTGCATCGTGATCCGGCGTTGGTGGCCAGGTTGGTGGAGTACAACCTGATCGAGCCGGAGCACGCGAACTGGCGGGCGGGGCACCGGGCGGCGGTCGCGTACCGGGAGCGGGAGGGTGATCTCGCGGTGCCGTACCACTGGGTTGAGGGCGGGGACGAGCGGGGTGAGGGCGGGTTTCCGCTGGGGCGGTGGCTGTCGGATCAGCGCCGGTCGATGCGGGCGGGGACGATGCTGCCCGAGCGGGCCGAGGACCTGGAGGCTCTCGACATCGTGTGGGACCCGGCCGACGCGGCATGGGAGGAGAACCTTGGTGCGGCGAAGGCCTACTTCGCCGCATACGCGACGCTCGCCGCTCCGGTCACGGCGATGATCATGGACCGACCCGTGGGTCAGTGGTTGGCCAACGCGCGGAAGAAGGGCGGGCTCGGGAAGGACCCGGAGCGGGCGTCACGGCGGGCGGCGGCGTTGGCCGCGATCGACCCGGACTGGAACCCGGACTGGCCGGTGGACTGGCAGCGGCACTACGCCGCCCTGAAGGGCCTTGTGGCGCCGGGGGGCGTGCTCGGGGATATGGAGCCCGGGTCGATAGTGAACGGGCTCGACGTGGGCGCGTGGCTGGCCGCCCAGCTAGGCGGGTGGGAGCGGCTGTCCGCAGGGCAGCGCGAGCGCTTGGTGCAGCTCGGCGTCCGGCCGCCCGAGAAGCCGGCCGCCGTCGCGGCGAAGGGGCGGCCGCGGCGGGCGGGCGGTGCGCGGGCCGGGGCATTCGAGCGGGGGCTCGCCGCGCTCGCCCAGTACGCGGAGCGGGAGGGGACGGTGGTGGTGGCGAGGTCCTGGTCCGAGGAGTTGGCGGACGGGACGTCTCTGCGGCTCGGGGTGTGGCTGTCGAACGTGAAGAACCGGCGGGCCACGCTGACCGGTGAGCAGCTTCAGCGGCTGGCAGCTCTGGGGCTGGAATGGGCCGCGGCGGAGGCGGCGTGAGCGGCGGCGGCATCGAGGAGGCGCGGATCCGTGCGGCGGCCGCCGGGCATGCGCGCCGGCGGGCATGGGCGGAGGCCGAGGCGGTATTCACCGCGGTGCTGGGCGACCCGGAGGTGCGGCGGGTCGGGGCCCTGATCGAGGAGGAGGAGGAGGAGGAGGAGGAGGAGGAGGAGCGCCGTGCCGGGGCGGAGCTCGAAGGCGAGTTGCAGGTGTTCCGGGACCGGTATGCGTACGCGGTTCGTACGGGCGATGTGGAACTGCTCGTCGGGGTGTGTGCGGGGAAGCACGGGCGGTGGGGGCGGATCTGCGTGCTGGAGGCGGGTCACGAGGAGCGGGTGCCGCACTGGGGCAGTGCCCCGGAGGGGCCGGTCGCCTGGATCGGCAGCGCACCGGACGACGACTGAATCGGTCTGACGCCGGAGCGGGGCCGCGCGTCGGGGCCCGCGTCGGGGCCCGCTCTACCTTGACGGCATGTCAGGGATTGCGCATCGCACTGGCGTACGAGTGGAGTCCCGAACCCGGGCCGACCACCAGCTGAACCACTGACATCCAAATGACGATGTTCCACTGCCACTCCACAGACCATCAGAGACGGAACACCTGTCGACGAGCCAGCACGCCCGTCCCGGGCCGGGCTGGCCGCCTCTGCCGCGTTCGGGTTTCTGCAAGCGGGCAGGATGCTGGTCAACGCGATGTGCGCGTTCCACGGCCTCCTGGCGCTGGGCTGATGCTGATGCTGAGCTCGACCTGGTCGTGGCCAATCAGCTGGCCAATGTCGGCGAGGGACCGGGGGTCGGTGTGCAGGACGGCGGTGACCGAGGGGGCAGGCCGATCGTCAAGGGCCAACGCAAGCGGCCGGGCAGTGGTCTTGGAGATCCAGCCGAGGGGGAGCCCGTTGTGCTCGACCCGGATGGCGTTTGGATCAGACGGGTTGTTGTGATCGCGGACGAGGTCGAGGACGGTTCCTGCGGCCAAGTCGGCGATGTACCCGTCGCTGTGGGTGTGCCGGACGCCGCGTAGGGGGGTGGTGAACGTTCCCCTGCCGCTGAGGATGGTCTTCTGGACGTTGCGGGGGCTGCGACGCTCTGTGCTGCGGATGAGCAGGGCCGCGATGCTGGGGGTGGTCATGTCGGTGATCTCGTCGGTGGTCAGGTCGCCGAGCCAGCCGGTGAAGTCGGAGAAGGACGGCTCGGGGAGAGGGCAGCATGCGGCCAGGTCGATTGCCGCGCTGCGTTGGTGGATGCCCAGGCTTGCGGCGTAGCAGGCAGGGGCGGTGTCGACGCCGTACTTGAGCATGGCGGGCAGAGTGGCGAGTGGGCCTTCGGGCGTTATGCCGTAGCGGGTCTCCAGGATCTGCAGGATCGAGGAGACGGCCCAGGCCAGGTCCTGGACGATCACCTTGTCGATGTAGTTCGACGTGACCGTGATGTCCTTGGCGTCGAGGAGCAGTTCGTAGTGGTTGTGGATCTCCTGGAGCGTCCAGCCGGCGATCCAGTCACCGGCGAGAGGGACGACCGCCCCGATCGGGCGGCCCTTGGCCGTGGCGCTCCGGTGGAGTTCCTGGATCTTGGTGGCGGCGGTCAGGATGGTGTCGCGCAGTGCTGGCCATGTCGCGGGGTCGAGGAGCCCTGGGTGCTCGGTGAGGGTGTTCGCGACCTGCTCGGCGGCGGTGATCGCGTCGAGGCCGCCTTGCAGGCTCAGTCCTGTGCGCAGGATCGCCGCGCGGGCGGCCGGGTCGGGGAGCTGGCGGGCGAGCGCGGCGACGCGGCGGGCGGTGTACCGGGCGAGCGGCTTGAGGGACCAGTCCCGGGCGCCGATTTGGTGGCCGCCCAGGGTGTGGGTGAGCAGGTCGTGTGCTGCGTCCTCCAGCAGTTGCTGGTCGGGGGTGTCGACGACCTCTTCGGCGAGCATCGTCAGAAGCTGGAGATCGAGACCTTGCGCCCATTCGGTGAGTTCTTCCTGCTCTGGGTCGGGCAGTTCGATGTCCGTGAGGTTCTGTCCGGGGGTAGGGTAAGCGCCCAGTCTCGTGATGACGAGGCGGTGGTAGAGCGCCTCGATAGTGGACAGGACCGGTTCGATGTTGTCCTTGTCGAGGTAGCGGCGTCGAAGCTTTCGGGCGTCCTGGGCGTCCTTGGCGATGAGGATGACGTGGCCCTCGGTCTCCTGGAAGGCTCGGCCGGCGCGGCCGGCGGCGTTCCAGAACTCGCGGACGCCGATCTGCTCCTGGTTGCGCCAGGTGCTGTGCACCAGCACGGTTTTGACTGGCAGGTTCATGCCTTGGGAGAGGGTGCTGGTGGCGCACAGCACGCGCAGTGTGCCGTCGCGGTAGGCGCGTTCCAGCAGGTACCGAACAGGCTGCGGGACCGTGCCGTGGTGGTAGGCGATGCCCTGGGTCACCATCACGGTGAGTTCGTGCTCGTCGCCGAGGTGCTCGGCAATTCGCTCCGCGAGCGCCAGGCGTTGGTCCCGTTGGCTTGGCACGCCGAGCACCGGGGTGTCGGTCTTCTTCAGTGCCGTTTGCAGGGCGCGCGCGGCGGCCTGCGCGTAGGTGGGCTGGGTGGTGGAGATCAGTACCGGGCCGAGGCGTTCGAAGTGCAGCGCCAGCGCGGCCGCGACGTCCTTGGTGTCGCGCGGTGACAGGCGGGTGCGGTTGAGGTGGCGGGTGAGCACTTTGGGCACGAAGAAGTCTGCGCCCTGGGCGGTGCCGTAGTGGATGCTGCCGGTCTGTCCGTCCTTCTCCTGCCCCCGCCAGGAGAACACCCCGGTGCGCAGCTGGGAGGGCGACCAGTCGATCTTCGCGTGGTTGGTGCCGTCGGCGATGGGCTCCAGCCAGCGGGCGATGTCTTCGCCGTTAGGCAGGACCGCGGACAGCAGGACGATCCGCGCCTGCGGAGTGGTGCGGCGGATCCGGGTGAGGACCATCTCCAGACGAAGGCCGCGGGTGGAGCGGTCGATGGAGTGTCCTTCGTCGACAAGGACCAGGCGCAGTCGGTCGGCGAGCTCAGGGGTGTTGCGCAGCAGCAGGTCGAGTTTCTCGGTGGTGACGACCAGGACGTCGGTATGGTCCAGGAGCTGGTTCTCGTAGCGAACGTGTTCGGCGCCGCCGAAGAGGGAGGAAACGCGCAGGCCGACGAGTTCCAGGCTGGTGGCGAGGTGTCGTTCGACCTGGGCGGCGAGCGCGCGGGTGGGCACCACGTACACGGCCAGCGGCGGGTCCACGAAGCGCAGGAGCAGCCCGAGGGGGTTGTCGTCGTTCTCGCCGGTGTCGGCGAGGGCGTGGAGGACGGCCCATTCGGCGATGTGGGTCTTGCCCGCGGAGGTGGGCATGGTGACCGTGAGGTTGTGGGCCCGTGCGTCGAGGAGTCCGGCGTCCAGGGCGGTGCGTTGAGAGGGCCAGACCTGGGTGAGCGGGCGGTCGGAGACGATCAGGGCTTTGAGGTAGCGCTCCCAGGTCCTTGACCAGGTGGAGGCGCGGCGCAGCAGGAGCCACGGGGAGGTTGCGACGATGTCCTCGACGGTGTGGGCGAGGGAGTCGACCAGGGTCCAGGTGTCCACGATGGAGGCTTGGAGCAGGATAGAGGCGGCCTGTTGCAGGTCGGTGACCGCGATGCGCCCGGCCGTGCGGTCGCCGGTGCGCCACAGGGTGGCCAGGGAGCGTGCCGAGCGGCCGACCAGGCCGTAGGCGGCCAGCACGGCAAGGTCCGCCTGCTCGGCCCGGCCCGCGTCGAGCGCGGCGGTGAGTGCGCGGCCAAGTCGCGGCAGTTCGCTCACTGCGGCAGCACCGAGCCGGGCGACGGTGTCGATGTCGCGTTGCAGGATTGCGCCGGCCGCCTCGGCGATCCGGTACGGGGCGGCAGCGGCCAGCCTGTCGGAATCGGGCAGGTCCCCGTAGGCGAACAGCTGCCCGACTTCCCTGTGGAAGATACGGGCGATGGCGGTGGCGTTGGCCTGGTAACCGGCCAGGCCCCACATCGCCGCCGAAATCGCCAGCAGTTCGGCCCGGGCTTCCGACTTATCTGCCCGTGCGGCGAGGTCGGCGTAGGCCTGGGCGATGTCTGGCAGAGGGCCGGGCTCCGCGCGGCGCTCGCGGGGGGTGCGGGCCAGCTGTCCGAGCCGGGCGAGGGCGAGGCCGCGGCGCAGCGCGTCGGGGTCGTAGGTGTAGTCGGCCGACCCTTCCGTGCTGATCTGCGCCGCCAGGACGTGGGAGCGCAGCTGGCGGCGCAAGGACGCGGACGCCTCTCCTGTGGCCAGTGCCTCGTCGCCGAGACGCCGTAGGGTACCGCCGTCGTCCCTCACGCTGTTCCTGCCGTTCCGTTGTCCGTGCTTCTGGTGGTGTTGCCGGGGGCGGTCTCGGCAGCGTCGTAGACCTGGCCGACGAACTCCTTGAGGTCGTCGATCTTGACGACGGTCAGTTCGGTGCGCTCGGTCACCTTGACGCTGAGCCCGGCCACGATGTCCTCCTTCCATGACCTGGCGTCGTGGACGAAGATCATGTGGCGCTCCACCCGGCGTGGAGCTCCCGGGCGCAGCAGCGCGCCGAGTCGGCGCGCGAGGAACACCTGCCCGCGGTTGCTGCAGTGCGCCATGAGGAAGTGGATGCTCTCGTCCAGCCTGCCCAGGACCTTCTCCAGGCTGTCGTACGCTTCGCTGCCTACCCGGTTGTCCCGGGAGGCGCGGGTCTTCACCTCCGGCACGGCGATCGCAGGAGGGTCCTGCCGGAAGCGGAACGCCAGCACGTCCGTGCCCTGCACGGCCTGGGCCGGGGTCTGCTTGTAGCGCAGCTTCAGCAATGGGACGCACCACCGGCGCACCCGGCGGTAGAGCGCGCCGGTGATGATCTCCCCGAAGTCCCCGTGCCGGATCTTGCGATCCACGGGGAACTTGTTCTTCCGCAGGTAGCCGGCGACTTCCGGCGCGCCCAGGTCGTCGAAGACGTTCGCGAGCTCGCCAGGAGACAGGTAGTTACGCATCACCTCGTGGCCCAGCCGTTCGACAAGCTCGTCGTCCTCGATCAGCCCTTCGTCGGCGAGCAGTTGGTACTCCAGCAGCCCGTTCGGCTGCTCCACGTCCTGCGGTCTGAGCCACTTGTCGAACATGCGCCGTTGCCCTCCCCCGGCGCCTCGCCTGGTCGGCAAGCGCACCTGAGCCAAGGCTAGTTCAGCAGGGCGCGCTGCGCCTGATCATCTGGGCGGGCTGAAGGCGCAACTGTGCGAGCTGGCCAGCTACCTGCCGCCGCAGGTGGCCGCAATGGCCCGCGAGGGGGCCGAAGCTCTCAAAGTGCCGGAGCTGGCCGCCCAGCAGCGCCGGGGCCGCGCCGTCGTCGACTGCGGTTATCGCGCCTGGGAGTGCAGTCCGCTGGCGAGGTTGTCCTGGGCGATGTCGTCTCGCTCAGCCAATGTGAGCCACCGGGCGGATGAGCCGGCGGCGGTCCGCTCCACCCACAGCACATCGTCAACGGCCTCGGCGACGGCGTGCAGGTGGCTGATGACCATGACCAGACGGTCACCGCCGACCTGAGCGCGCAGTACCTCCAGGGCCAGGTCCAAGGCGGTGGTGTCGAGGGCGGCGAAGCCCTCGTCGAGGAAGAGGGAGCCGAGAGTCGGCCCGCTGCGGGAGTGCAGTTCGGCAAGCGCCAGGGCCAGGGCGAGGGACGCCATGAACTTCTCTCCTCCTGACAAGCGATTCGGATGGTGGGCGACCCCGGAGCTGCGGCTGATGATGTCGAAGTCGTCTGCGAAGCCGAATCGACCGTCGGACATCTGCCCGAGCAGGTCGCTGGCGACGCCGAGCAATGCGCGGGTTCGCAGTGTGGTGAGGTGACCCAGGAACTTGGCGTCAACCAGTTCGCGGCGTAGTACCTCAAGGGCTTCATAGCGGGCTTCACCTGCAGTGATGGCGAAGTCCAGGTCAGCGGCCGGCTTGATCAGGTCCTGTGCTTCTCGCTGTTTGCACCGCTGGTCTTCGGCTTCTTTGGTTGCCTGCGCGGCTGCGGCAACGAGGGGGTGAAGCGACTTGGGTGTGGTCAGGTCGGCTGAGGCGTCGAAGCCGTCGATGTCGGCGAGTGCGGCTGCATGCTGGCCGAGGCGGCTTTCGACGGCGGCTGCGCGTTCTGTCGCCGTTGCGGCTCGCTGGGTGAGTTTGTCACCGAGTGCGACGGTTGTCGTCAAGAGGGTGGCGGCGTAGTGGCGGACCTCGGCGATCGTCGGCTGGGTGGGAGCTGCCGGGAGCGCTAGGAGGTCAGCCTCATCGAGATGTGTGCTGGCCTGGACGGCGGCTTGGGCCCACATGTCCAGGCTGTCACGCAGTTTCTCCAAGGGGCGTTCAAGGCGGGCTCGGGTGTCGTGGTCGAGCGTGCGCTGATCGGCGAGCACCGCGGTCTTCTCCGCTCGGCTTGCTTCCCTTTGGTCGAGCAACTCTTGGAGTTCGGTCTGCCGGACAGTGACGGCTGTGGTGGCGGCGTCCGTCTGTGCAGTGGCGACGTCGATCGGGTCTTGCGGCAGCATCACCCGGATGCGTGCGGGAAGCATGCCGATGTCGGCGGCGGTCCTTGCCACCGCCCGGGCGTGGCGCTCGTGGGCTGCGGATGCGTCTTTGGTGTCGCGGTGGTGCACTTTCGTGCGTTCTGCCAGTGATTTACGGTCTGCTTCGATCCCGGCGGTACGGCGGTGCTCTTCATCCTTCAGCTGCTCGGCGTGTGCGGTGGCCATGTGTTCGCAGGCGGAGACGGCGTCGGTGATCGCCGCTGTGTCCTGCCCAGGATGTGCGGTGCCGGGAGTGGTCAGGGCCGTAGTGGCTGCGGTCAGCCTTGCTGAGGCCGATGCGGCGTTGAAGTCTGTGCCTGCCTCGGTGGCCAGCGCCTCCAAGCTTCGGAAGGCTCGTTCTGCTTCATGGGTCGTCTCCTGCGCCGTCTGCTGTGCGCTGTGGTGCTCGTGGTCACGTTCGAGCACCGCTTTATCGGCGGCGGTGACGGCGGCGCGGGCTTCGGCGCGCAGGTCGATGGCCCTGTCGTGTGCGCTCTTGGCCTGCTCTCGTTGTGTGTGCGCTTCAGTCAGTTCTTCCGCGTCGGCCGTTGTGGGGTGGAAGTCGGCCGGGAGCTGTCGGCGGCATACAGGGCAGTCGTCGTCGGGGTGGAGGTCGGCGGCGATCGCGGCTGCCTTCTTCCGCAGCCTGAGCGTCTCCAGGTGTGTCTCGGCCACGGTGAGATTTTTGTGGGCCGCAGATGCCTCGTCCTCCACCGGGCCGAGGTCTTTGTGGGCGGATTTCTGCCGGTCCACTGCGTTAGTGTGGGCGCGCGCGGTGTCAGCGACGCGCCGGGCCGCCGAGAGGGCCGCGTCCAACGCGGTGCGGACACTTGTGCTGTGCGTACGGATTTGCTTGCTGGTCTCGGCGGCGGCCCGGGCTGCCTCTGTCGTCGCTTGGACGTGTGCGGCCCGTTCGGCTAGTTCCGCTTCCGCCGTGGCGATGGCACCCTGTTCGTCGTCGAGTTGTGTGGTGTGGGAGGCCAGCCGGTCGCGCTCGTCTCGGAGTTCCTCGGCGGATTCCGCGAGGGTCTTCAGGAGCATCGCGGCTTGGGCGAGGGAGTCCCTGCCTTCTCCTTGCTTCTCCGCCGCGGTGATCGCTCCGGTCAGTTCCTCTTCCCTAACCGCAGCCTGCTCGGCACGCCGGTCGAGGAGATCGCGCCGTGTGGTGAGGTCGTTGGCGGTGCCCTCGAGCGTGTCGAGGACGGTGTCGGCGTCGGTCACCTGGCGCGTTGCCAGGCTCTGACAAGCGCTGGTGGCTGCCGCTGCGGTGTCTCGGGCTTGCGAGACCTCTTTATGCAGTGCCGTGATGCGGATGACGGCGGTGTTCAGGAGTTCGGCCTGGGCTGTGGCCGTGTCGGCGGCCGCTCCGGCTGTGGCGGCCGTCTCCTGCGGGTTGTCCGGCATGGGGGCCCGTTTGGCTTTCGCATCGCCCAGGAGTTGCTGGAGCGTGCGGCCGTGGCGGGCGGCCAGGTTCCGCACTGCTTCCAGTGATTCGGCACCGAACAGTTCGCGGAGCCGTTCGCTGCGCTCCTTGGGAGCGGCGGTGAGGAGCTGGTCGAACTTGCCTTGCGGGAGCAGCCCGACCCTCAGGAAGGTGTCATAGCTCATCTGCAGCACCGTTTTGATGCGGTTGTCGACGGCCGTGGCGCCGTCGGTCTCCTCACCGGTGTCCAGGTTTTTCAGGTGGTGCCGGCCCGCGTTCGGGTTGGTGGCGTGCATGGTGCGGTGGACACGCCAGTTCTGCCCATCGTGTACGAAGGTGAGTTCGACGCTCATGGCCTGTGCGCCGTCGGCGATGAGTTGCCGTGGTTCCTTGGCGTCCCAGGAGCTTTTGCGGAACAGGGCGAAGGCGATGGCGTCGAGCAGGCTGCTCTTGCCGGCGCCTGTGTCGCCGAGGACCGCGACGAGGCTCTTGCCGGTGAAGTCGACGGTGGCCTGGGCGGGGTAGCTGCGGAATCCGGTGAGGGTGAGCGTCATCGGTTTCATCGCGTCGTCTCCGCGTCGGTGGTGTCGATGCCGGTCAGCAGGTTGGAGCGGTCAAGGGTGTCTAGAGGCTGGCCGGCGATGGCTGCGGTCAGCAGCGTCTCCTCGCAGCACGGTGCGGGGTCCTCGGGGTCGGGTTCGGCTCGCAGGTGGGCGAAGGCGGCCATGGCGCGGTCCAGGGCCGGGCCGCCGGTGCCTCGGTCGGCAAGGTAGTCGTGCAGCAGGTCGTCGATGTCGGGCAGTTCGGTGGTGGCGGTCTGCCGGTCCAGTACGCGGTGGGCTGTGCCGGTACGGCGCTCGTCGATGTCGACGAGCGTCGCCTGGGGCAGCATCTTGGCGAGGGTGGCGGGCAGGGACGGGTCGAAGGTGTCGACGTTCACCACCGCTTTCACCCAGGCGTCCCCCACGCGGGCGGCGCGGTGGGCGATCTGTTCCAGGGTTCCTTCGAGGCGTACCAGGCGGCGGCCTGCGGTGAGCGGTTCGAGTTCGATGCGGGGATTAGTGTCCGGCCCGATCTCGGCGAGTACGACGCTCTTGGTGTCGCCGGTCTCGCCGAAGTCCATCTGCAGGGGGCTGCCGGCGTAGTAGGCGGGGAATCCGGAACGGCCGACGGGCTGGGGTTTGTGGATGTGGCCGAGGGCGCCGTAGGCGACATCGGGCAGGTCGGTGGCTGCGGCCGCGTACTCGGCATTCAGGGAGATCCGCCGCTCCGAGTAGGACGGGAGGGCTCCTTCGATGAACAGGTGGGCGGCGTAGACGAGGACGTCCCGGGGGCCTCGGTCGGCGGTCAGGCGGCGGTAGACCTCAGCTTGGACGGTGCGCATCCGTTCGGCGTAGGTCGCGGTGGTCAGGGCGGGGTCGGCGAAGTCGTAGGTGAAGCGGTTGGGGTGCAGGTAGGGCAATGCGCCGATGCGCAGGGTGAGCTCCCCGTTCCTGGTCGGGTATTCGGCGAGGAGCAGTCTGTCGGGGTGGGCGTCGGTGGCGAAGCGGACCCGGGTCTGGTCTTCTTCGCGGGCGCCCATGTCGCTGAGGACGTACTCCAGGAACGTCAGGACGTGAGTGGTGTCGTGGTTGCCGGCCACGACGACCACTGGCGCGATTGCGCCGAGGCGGCGCAGTGCCTGTGCCGCGCTGCGCATGTCGTCCAGGCTGGGGCGGGGGCTGTCGAAGAGGTCGCCGCTGTGCACGATCAGGTCGGGGGCGTAGTCCTCGGCGATGGCAATGATTTCGTCCAGGACGGCGTCGACCTCGCTGTCACGTCGATGGCGGCCGATCTGGCGGCCGAGGTGCCAGTCGGAGGTGTGGAATACGCGTCCCGTCACGGGTGCCTCCAGAGGAACGGCCTGCAGGGCGGCGCGGGTTGCGCCGTCGCGGCCGGAGGTTCGGTGACGCCGACTGTACCCCGAATCACAGGAAGAGTCTGGAAAACTCTGGAACTCTGGTACCGTCTGGTGCATGAGTGATCCGCTGGACGCCCTGGAGAAGAGCATCGGCACCCTGCGCCGCGCGATCCGCGACGCAGCCGCCGCCGGCGATACCGAACGGGCCGGCGAGCTGCGAATGCAGCTGCGCCGCGCCGAGCGGGCCTGGGACGCCCTCGTCGACGCCGGTGAACCGGCCGCCGCCCCGCCCCGCCAAGCGCCGCAAGCTGCTCCGGCCGCCCGGGGATCGCAGCTCCCGGCACGCGAACACGTCCACCGCGCCCTGATGCTCCTCGGGGTCCCGGCCGCGCCCAAGCTGATCGTCGACGTGCATGAGGCGTTCTTCCCGGGAGAGCTGTCCACGTCCAAGCTCTCCAGTCTGCGCCGGGACGAGGAACGTTCCTACCGCTCCAGTCCGGGAGCCCGGCCGTACTACCTGTGCCCGGCCCTGGCGCACGATCTGCTGACCCCGGTGCGGGCACTGATCACGATCAGCACCTGGACGCTGGAGCAGCGCGTCATCGGTCCGCTGTCCCCTCGTGTGGACTTCCTCAGCGGAACGATCCGCATCGGCGAAGCGGTGCGCGCCTCCGCCGAGTCCGCTTCAGAAGGGGCCAGCCCGGAGGCCCTGCGGCTGCTGTGGCGCTTCGCCGTCAACATCCCTGACGCCATGCCGAAGAACGCCCACGGCCACGAGGGCGCACTGGATCCCCAGCAGGTGATCAGCGCCGCCCAGGCCGAGCTGGACGTGCATACCGAAACCGACCGCGCCAACCGGGCGGCGGCCGCGCGGCGGGCCCGCAAGTCCCTCAGTGACGATGAGCAGTTGTTCGGCACGCCCCTGCGGGGCGTGACGCATCTGCGGTCCGCCCGCGCCTGATTCCCATCTCCCCGCATCCTTTCATCCTCCGCAAGGATCTATGAGACCGTGAGAGAACCAGTCGACGACCGCCTCGCCGCGCTTCGCGGATCCGCGAAGCGTCTGGACTACAACGCCCGGTCGCTGGCGGCCCTGGAGAACAATCCGCGTTGCACGCTGCGGGCTCTGCTGGACGCGTCCGGCTCCGACAAGGCCGCGATCGCCACACATGTCGGCCATCCCCCGGCCTTCGGCCAGTCCTCCTTCGCCATCACCCGCGGCAACGCCTTCGAAGCGATGGTGAAGGCCAACGGCTGCGCAGAGCTCCTGCGCGTTCTACGCGAGACCCTGGAGCTGACGCTGCCGGAGGTGGGGTACGAGGACCTGAACGACGTCGGCGGTGACGGCCGTTCCAAGGAGCGCCATGAGCACACCGAGGAAGTGCTGCTGCGGGCCGCCCGGGGTGAGGGCGACGGCACCTTGTTCGACCACCCGATGCTGTGCCTGCAGATCGGCGGACACAAGGCGTACCTGGAACCGGACCTGGTGGCCTTCCGCATCGACGGACGCTTCCACGTCGTGGAGATCAAGAGCTTCCCGATCATCGACGAGCAGGCCGCCCCCGCCCAGGTACGGGCGGCGACCACGCAGGCGAGCGCGTACATCATCGCGCTGCGTGACCTGCTCGGGCGGGCCGGCATCGGTGAGGAGGCCGTCTCCGACACGATCGTGCTGGTCGCGCCGAAGGACTTCACCAACCGGCCGACCGGGGCGTTCGTCGACGCCCGCAAGCAGGTGGCCGCCCTGACGCGTCAGCTGTCCCGCATCGCGCGCGTCGGGGACCTGGTGGATCTACTGCCCGAGGACCTCACCTTCGACCTCGCCCGGGACTCGGAGGACCGGCCCCGGCGCCCGGCCGAGGAGCTGACCGAGGCGCTGGATCAGGTCCTCGTGACGTACCGCCCGGACTGCCTGAACCACTGCGAGATGGCGTTCTACTGCCGAGCCCGCGCCCGTGCTGAGGCCTCACTGGATGTCCTCGGGCCGGTGGTGCGCGATCAGTTCGGCGGCATCGACACCACGACCATGGTCATGGGGCTGGCTCGCGGAGAACTGACGCCGAGCGAGGATCAGATGGAGATGGCCGCGGCCCTGCGGCACGCCGCACGGCTGCGCGCAGAACTGGAAGACCTCGGGGGTGTGGCATGAGCACGCTGTCGGCGTTGGCGCACGTGCGGGCGATGGAGTCGATGCAGGCGGTGCCCGTGACCGAGTTCCGGCACCGGCATCTGTCCGCCCGGCCGCTGGTGATCATCCCGCTGGCCATGGCCGGCGAGGCCGGGGCGCCCCTGGCCGCGATGGTCGGCTCCGCCAAGAGGAACGGGACCCTGCTGGTTGTGGCCCAGCCCCGCAACCGGGACCAGCGGTTCGCGTTCGCCGCCGGCCTCGGCCAGATCGTGATGGACTACATCGACTCCTTCCGCCAGGACCGCCGCGGGGAAGGCGAGCGCTCCCGGTACACCGACGCTCCGCAGATTCTGGTGCCCAACCCTGGCGGCGTCAAAGCCCTGGCCGACCTGGGCCGCATGTGCCGCTTCCGTTCGACGTCGGGTCCCTACGCGGTGCCGGACGTCGTACCGGAGTTCGGCATGTGGCTGACGTTCCTGGTCGACAGGGCCGAACAGACCGGCACCTCCATGCTGCTGCCCGTCACTGACATGCTCGCCGAGCACTGGGCGACCGGCCAGAGCACGCTCGAGGACCAGAACCTCGCCTCCCTGATGGCCTGGATCGCTCCCCCGTCGGGCTTGAGCGTCGAGCAGGCCATGGCCGATGCGGAGAACCCGGACGTGTGCCCGCCGGCGGGCCCGTCGACCTCCCCCGAGTTCGACAACCGCGACCTGGCCCCGGCGATCAGAAAGTTCGACACGGCCCACAAGCTCGGCGACCCGCACGCGCTGTCCGCAGCTGAGACCGTGCTGCGGGAGCTGATCGCGGGACAGATCCAGCCCACCTGGCGCATGGTGTGGCAGGCCATATCACTGCTGCGCTCCGTTCCCGAGGCACCGCGGTCCGCCAAGCGCTTCGAGGGCGACTGCAAGGCCTTCACGGACTACTCCGACTACCAGGACTCCGGCGGGCTTCCGCAGCGCAAGCGGGACACCGCGATCGGCGCGGCCCGGCGGCTGGGCTTTCTGGAGCGCGCGCTGGCCGAATTCGAGTCCGACATGGCGTTCGACGATCGTTTCGTGCTGGCCGACCGGCGCAGCGCAGGTGAGGCGTTCGCCGGGACGGTCGTGGAGGCTGAACCTGGCCGGACGGTCACCACTGACAAGAACAGGCGGGTGCCGCGGCCGCGTGTCACCGTCCGCACCGAGGATCCCGTGCGGCTGGCCGCCGATACCAAGCTGATCAGCCCGTCCATGTTGGCCGGCCACAAGGCCATGATCGTCTCGGTCCTTCCCGACGGCGGCACCACACGGGTCACGGTGGAGATCACCGGCGGCATGGGACGCAGCCGCGTCCCGAAGCAGGGCACCGTGCCGGAACCGGGCCAGTACGTCGCCTACCTGCCCGACCCGGGGTGGCGCCCGGCACCGCAGTTCCCGGCCTCCGACGCCGCCCCGTGGACACACAGTGCAGCCGACGAGGTCGGCGCCGATTCCGCCGTACCCGAGGACGCTGCAGCAGAGGAGTGGGGCAATGAGGAATGACAACAGCGCAACGCCCGAACCGGCCGTACCCGACCCTGCGACGGCCGCTGCCGCTGCCACCGAGGCGATCCTCGCGAACATGGCCGATGGGCGTCACAGGGCCGTGGTCGTCGACTCCCCGCCGGGCGCAGGCAAGAGCACCCTGGTGGTCCGCGCCACCCAGGAGCTCACCGAAGGCGGCGAGCGCCCGATCATCGTCGCCCAGACCAACAACCAGGTCGACGACCTGGTCGTTCGTCTGGCCAGGGAGCATCCCGGCATCGCCGTCGGACGATTGAGTGCCACCGGCTACACCCCATCTCCGGCCCTGGTTGCCCTGACGAACACCACCGTCGGCCGCACCCTGGCCGACCTGGCCGGCTGCCGGATCATCGTCGCAACCGCCGCGAAGTGGGCCACCGTCCGCGACGCCACGTTCGGCTGGGCGATCCTGGATGAGGCCTATCAGATGCGTTCGGACATGCTGTTGCAGATCGTCGAACGCTTCGATCGGGGCCTTTTCGTCGGCGATCCCGGTCAGTTGGACCCGTTCACGATCGTCGGTACCGAGCGCTGGATCGGGTTGCCGCACGACCCCACGCAGAACGGTGTCTGCGTGATGCTGGCGCATAACAAGAACATTCCCGTGCACCGGCTGCCGGTGTCCTGGCGCCTGCCGTCCTCGGCCGCACCGACCATCTCCCGAGCGTTCTACCCGTTCACCCACTTCACCGCCGGAACCGGTGAAGACACACGCGCCTTGGAGTTCCGCACCGCCGGGTTCGCCCGCACCGACCTGGACGAGACCCTCGCGCAGGCGTTCACCAGCGGCTGGGCCTTGCACGAACTGCGCCGCCGGCACGTCCCGCGCACCGACACCGAGACCCTCCAGACCGCCGCCGACCTCGCCGGCCGGCTGCTGGACCGCGGAGCGGTCGCCACCTGCGAGCGCCACCATGGCGGCCGGCCCCTGGAACCCGGCGACATCGCCATCGGCGTCGCCCACCGCGACCAGGCTGACCTGGTCAGGGCCGCGCTCGCCCGGACAGGCAGCCCTGGCGCGCCGGGCGTGGCGGTGGACACCGCGAACCGGCTGCAGGGCCGCGAGTTCGAAGTCGTCATCGTCGTGCACCCGTTGTCCGGCCGCCGGGACGCCACGGCCTTCCATCTGGAGGCCGGGCGGCTGTGCGTGCTCGCCTCCCGTCACCGGCAGGCGTGCATCGTCGTCGCCCGCGAGGGCATCGCCGATCTTCTGGACAGCCACCCCTCGACCGACCCGGTGCATCTGTCCGTGCGCGCCAAGTTCCCGGACGGCTGGGAAGCCAACCAGATCATGCTGGACAAGCTTGCCCAGCACCGCGTCGCCGCCTGATCCCACACGGTGCTGCCGCCCGATGCCGCCATTTCGATCAAATTCGTATAGTTGTTCCATTTTCCTGCTTTTGTCAGTGCTCGTCTTTAAGGTTTCCGTATCCGCTCCATCCGGGCGGACACGGAAACCGCAGGGGTGCGATCGGGGGGTTGCATGCAATTCGATCAGGTCACGGCTCTCACCAGCCACCCGGCATGGGTACTGCTGCGCGCGGACAATGCCGCCTTGGTGCTGTCGTTCTGCGGCACGGTGTTCGTCGACGAGAACGCGCGCGGTGTGCCGGAAGCCTTACTGGAGTCCCGGCTGGACGACCGGCTCTACCTCCTCAACGAGGAAAAGCCCGGCTCGTTTCCCCGGTCCGCCAGCGCCTATCTGGCGGAGTGGACGAAGAACGGCTGGCTGCGCAAGTACTACCCACCTGGGGAGGACGAGGCGCATTTCGACGCGACTGCGGCCCTCGAGAAGGCCGTAGCCTGGGTGCGGGACCTGCCCGCACGTTCGTTCATCGGAACCGAGTCCCGCCTGAACACCATCGTCGCGCTCCTGCGGCAGATGGCGTTCGGAACGGAGACCGATCCGCAGACACGCATCGATGAACTGCGCCGGGAGCGTGACGCGATCGACGCCCAGATCGCACGGCTGCGCGCCGGTGAGGTCGACATGCTGTCCCCGCTCGCACTGCTGGACCGCTACCAGCAGGTGGAGAGCACCGCGGTCGAACTCCTGCGGGACTTCCGCGAAGTGGAGGCCAATCTTCGGGAACTGGACGTACGTCTGCGCCACCAGGTCGCCACCGCCGAGGGCGGGAAGGGAGAGCAACTGGCCTCGTTCCTGCTGGATCGCGACGAGATCGCCCGGTCCGATCAGGGACAGAGCTTCCAGGCGTTCTTCGACTACCTCCTCTCGCCCCGTCGCCAGCAGGAACTGCGGGAGCTGCTGCAGCAGGTCAACCAACTGCCGCAGTTGGGAGGCAGGGCCAACCAGAGCCTGTTGAAGATCCCCTTCGCCTGGCTGGAGGCGGCCGAGAACACCCAGGACACGGTCCGGCAACTGACCGAGCAGCTGCGCCGCTTCCTGGTCGACCGCAGCCGAGCAGAGGACCGCCGCGTACTGGCGCTGGTGCGCTCCATCCAGCGTCACGTCACCGCCCTGGAAGGCCGGGCCGACCTGCCCGGCATGGCGCTGGACGTCCCTCAGGCACATCTGACGCTGCCGATGGAGCGACGGCTGTACATGCCGGTCGAACGCATCGAGCTGGACACCGCTGCGGTGGAGGAATCCGAGGACGCGGAGGTGGACATCTCCGAGCTCTTCTCCGGCGTCCACGTCGACACCGAGGCGCTGACCGGTCATGTTCTGGAGGCGGTCGCCATGAGCCCGAGCGGCCAGGCGAACCTGGCCGCCATCGTCGACGACCACCCGCTGACCCTGGGGCTCGCGGAACTGCTCGCCTACTTCCAGGTGGAGCACCCCGGCCTGGACATGATCGTGGACCCGGACCGCACCGACCTCCTGGTCTACCCGCGCGTCCACGTGCCCGGGCACACGCAGGCGAGAGTGCCGCACGTGACGTTCGTACGCGACGAAGGCGGCACCGCCGCCGGAAAGGCGGAGCAGGAATGAGTGACGCCCTGACCGTCCCCGTGGTCCACCTGCTGAAAGCGGGCGTGCTTTATCAGAGCGATGCACCTGCCGTCTGGGAGCAGATCATCAGCCATCAGGCGGCAATCGGCGACTACCTCAGCGTGATCGGCCTCGATGTCGTCATCGACCGCGCCGAGGGCTACGCCTACGTCCGACAGCAGGATCTCGATTCCCGTGACGACGGCGTCCCGGTGCCGCGGCTGGTCACCCGCCACCGGCTCTCGTTCCCCGTCAGCCTGATGCTCGTCCTGCTGCGCGGACGACTCGCGGACAGCGACGCCGACTCCGCCGACCCGCGCCTGGTACTTACCCGCGACGACCTGGTCGAGATAATCCGCGGCTTCCTCCCACCACGCAGCAACGAAGCCCAGCTCGTCGACCAGATCGACGCCCACATCAAGAAGCTCGTCGACCTCAAGGCACTGCGCCAGACGAAACAGACCAGCACCTACGAGGTCCGCCGCCACATCAAGGCCCTGGTCGACGCCCAGGTCCTCAACGACTTCAACGAACTCCTCGCCACCTACCGCGACGCTGCCTCGGCCAAGGACGACACATGACCCTCACCATCGACCCGGCAGCGCTCATCCCACGGCAGGCAACGACCGCAGAGCCTGCCGGCACGTTCGACGTCGGCCCCGGTTACCGGCTCGCCCGCCTGGAGGTACTCAACTGGGGCACCTTCCACCGCACCACCTGCACCTTCACCATCGACGGGCACTGCGCCCTGCTCACCGGGGGCGTGGGATCGGGCAAGTCCACCCTGGTGGACGCGCTCACCACGCTGCTTCTGCCCGCCCACAAGATCGCCTACAACAAGGCGGCGGGCGCCGATGCCAAGGAGCGCGACCTGCGGTCCTACGTCCTCGGCCATCACAAGAACGAGCGCGTCGAGGCTTCCGACACCACACGCCCCGTGGGACTGCGCGACCACACCTCCTACAGCGTGATCCTGGGCGTCTTCACGAACTATGCCCTCGGCGCCCATCTCACACTCGCACAGGTCTTCTACTGGACATCCCCGACCAGCACCGGGCAGCCCGAGCGGTTCTACCTCACCGCCGAGGCACCGCTGTCCATCGACACCGACTTCACCGGCTTCGGCACCGACATCACCGACCTGCGCCGGCAGCTGAAACAGCGCGGGGCCACTATCCACGGCAGCGCATACACCCAGTACGGCAAGGCACTGCTGAGAGGCCTGGGCATCCCCAGCCTGCAGGCCCTGGACCTGTTCCACCAGACGGTGTCGATGAAGGCCGTGGGCAGCCTGGACGAGTTCGTCCGCGAGCGGATGCTGGAGCCGTTCGACGCGAAGACAGCCGTCGACAAGATCGTTGCCCACTTTGATGCGCTCACCGCCAGCCACAACGAAGTCGTCCGGGCTCGTCGGATGATCGAGGACCTGACGCCGATCGTGGTGGCCTGCAACCGGTACGACACCGTCCAGGGGGAGATCACCGCCCTGGACAAGCGCCGCAGTGCCGTCCCGGCGTTCTTCGCCCAGCACCGCCACCGGCTCCTCACGAGACGTCACACCACACTTATGTCCGGTACGGCGGAACTGGAGGAACTGCAGTCCACTCGCGAACGGCAGCTGGAGCAACTACGCGGGACGGCCGACGGCCTGCGGCGCCGTATCGACGGCGTCGGCGGGGAGAAGCTCATCTCCCTGACCGGCCGGATCGAAGAACTCGGCCGCGAACGCGAACGGCGCCGCAAGCGCGCCACCGAGTACGGCGCCTGGCTCGCGCAGGCCGGCATGGATCCCGTCACCGACGCCGCCTCCTTCCGCGAGCGGACCGACCAGATCTCCACCGCCCGCTCCCGGGCCGAGGAACAAGAGCAGCAGGCCCGCAGAAAACTCGACGATCTCGCCATCGCGCGCCACGACAACACCACCGCGACCGACGCGCTGCGACGCGAGATCACCAGCCTGCAGCAGCAGCGCTCCAGCATCCCCGCCCAACTGCTGGCCCTGCGCCGCGAACTCGCCACCGCCACGGGCGTCTCCGACGAGGTCCTACCGTTCGCCGGCGAGCTGATCCAGGTCCGCGACGACGAAGCCGAGTGGGCCGGCGCCGCCGAGCGTGTACTGCACGGGTTCGCCTTGTCCCTGCTGGTCCCACACGCCCACTACGACACCGTCTCGGCCTGGGTCAACGGCCGTCACCTGGGCCTCAGACTGGTCTACTACCAGGTCCCCGCCCACACACCCATCACCATGCTGCCGGACGACTCCACCCTGCTGACCGGCAAACTCCAGCTCAAATCCGACAGCTGGGCCCGCGACTGGCTCGCCGCTCGGCTGCGCTCGCGTGCCGACTACCTGTGCGCCGAAGACCTTGACGCATTCGCCCGCGCCACCCGGCCCGCCGTCACCCGGCAGGGCCTTATCAAGGGCGGCGGAGGCCGCCACGAGAAGAACGACACCCACCGCATCGACGACCGACGCAACTGGGTGCTGGGCTGGAGCAACCAGGCCAAGCTCGACGCTCTCCTCGCCGAGGCCACCCGCCTCACCCGCGAAAGCGCCGACATCACCACAGCCACCCGGGAACTCGAGAAGCAGCAGCAGGCCCGCACCGGAACCGGTTCCGCCCTCACCCTGCTGGCCAGCGTCGACACCTACGCGGAACTCGACTGGCAGAGCACCGTCGCGGACATCGAGCAGTTCGAGCAGCAGAAGGGCGCCCTGGAAGCAGAAGCCGGTCTGGACAAGCTCACCGCGCAGCTCCGGCGGACCGAGGACGAGATCCTACAGAGCAGCAAGACGTTCACCACGGGGCAGGAGGAGCTGGGCGGCCTGCGCCGCGACGTCCAGCACATCGCCGGCCTGCTGGGCAGGACCACCACGTTCCTCGCGAGGTGCGACCTCGACGGCATGGCGGAGCACGAGGAAGCCCTGAGGAAGTTCCTGCCCGCAGCCGACGGCGACGGCCTCCTGGAGATGCTGGACGACGCCGAGCGCCATGCCGAAGCACGTCTGCTGCGCAGCAGCGGCAGTCGCCACGACGCCCTGCGCCACGCCAGCAGCCAGGCAGCGGGGCTGATGACCGCCTTCCGCGGCAGGTACCCGGTCCACACCGCCGAGTTGGACAACACCATCGAATCCGCCGGCGGCTACCGCGCGTTGCACAGCCGGCTCACCGACGAGGACCTGCCCCGATTCGAGGAGCAGTTCCTCCTGTACTTGCGCACCAACGTCATCCGCGACATCGCTTCCTTCCAGGCCCATCTCGGCGCTCAGGAGCAGCAGATCCGCGAGCGCATCGACGTGATCAACACCTCGCTGGCCGGCATCGACTACAACCCGGGCCGCTACATCCGGCTCAACGCCGCCCCCACGCCGAACAAGGAGGTCCGCGAGTTCCAGCACGACCTGCGCGCTTGTACCAGCGAAGCGCTCTCGAACGACGCCGATGACGCGTACACCGAAGAGAAGTTCCTCCAGGTCAAGGCGCTCCTCGACCGCTTCAAGGGCCGCCCGGAGCACACCCGTCTCGACAAGGAGTGGACCGCCCGGGTCACCGATGTGCGGCGCTGGTTCGTCTTCTCCGCCAGCGAGCTCAATCGCGAGGACGACGCCGAGTACGAGGTCCACTCCGACTCCGGTGGCAAGTCCGGCGGCCAGAAGGAGAAACTCGCCTACACCATCCTCGCGGCTTCCCTTGCCTACCAGTTCCGCATCGACCCCACCGCCGTCAAACCCAAGACCTTCCACTTCGTCACCATCGACGAAGCCTTCGGACGCGGTGACGACCCCTCCGCCCACTTCGCCCTCGACCTGTTCCAGCGCCTGGGCCTGCAACTCCTCGTCGTCACCCCGCTCCAGAAACTCCATGTCATCGAGCCCCACGTCACCCGCGTCGGCTATGTCGACCGTCCTGACAAGACCCGCTCCCGCCTGAACAACCTCACCATCGAGGAGTTCCGCGCCTACAGGCAAGCAGCGGCCCAGCAGGCGAACCAGCCCCCGAAGGAGTAGTCGTGACCCCGGCAGAATGGACCCGCCCCGAGCATGTGGTGGAAACTCTGCGCCGCAAGTGGGCCAGCGGCCGCTACCTCACCGCCGCCGCGGGCGGTCACCCCTTCGAGCCCATCGGGGTGTCGCTGAAGGGCCCGACCGCGGCCGATGCCCTGCAGTATTACGAGCAAGCACTCGCCTGGTCCCAGTGCTGGGCCCCCGACCGGAACCCCCATCTGCGCATCCAGACCAAATCCATCGGAGGCCGCAACGGCATCCCGTCGAATACCGTCCCGGCCCGAGCCTGGGTCGACAGCCGCGACCGCCTCTGGACGCTGCTCCGCGTCACCACCCAGGTCGACCGCTTCCACACGCTGCACGAGCAGACCGCACGCCAGGACCCCGGCATCGCACGGTGGATGGCTGACCACCCCATGAAGGTCCTTGCCAACGCTGCAGACTGGCGCCGACTCGTGCGCACCACGTGCTGGATCCGCGACCACGACACCAAGGCGGTCTACCTGCGCGAGATCGACACCCCGGGCGTGGACACCAAGTTCATCGAGACCAACAAGGGAATCCTCGCCGACCTCCTCGACTGTGTGCTCCCTGAAAGCCGCGTCAACACCAGCGCGCCGAAGAGCGATCTCGTCGCACGGTACGGCTTCCGGACCAAGCCCATCTACATCCGCCTGCGCTACCTCGGCGCCTCTCCCCTGCCCTTCAGCGAACTCACCGTCCGCGCCGAGGAACTGGCCGACTGGTCCCCCGGGGTGCGCACCGTCTTCGTCCTCGAGAACGAGATCACCTACCTCTCCCTGCCGCCGGTCCCCGACGCCATCGCCATCCTCGGCTCCGGATACGCCGCCGCCCTGCTGCGTCACCTGCCCTGGCTCGACGACGTCGCCCTCTGTTACTGGGGCGACATCGACACCCATGGCTTCGCCATCCTCAACCAGGTCCGCGGACGCTTCCCGCACACCACGTCACTGCTCATGGACCGCGCCACCCTCCTCGCCCACGAGTCCCACTGGGGCCAGGAGAAGACACAGGCACGCGGCGGCCTGACACACCTCACCCCCGAGGAGGCCGACCTCGAGCAGGAGCTGCGGACCGGCGCCTACCGGCCGCACCTGCGCCTGGAGCAGGAGCGCATCGCCATCACCGCCGTGCGAGACGCTCTGGCGCGGCACTGGGAGTGGCACCGGGGGCTGCGGACGGCCTCAAGCCAGGACCGTGGTCGAGGACGAGGCCACTCCCGCGCTTGGCCTGCCGGGCGGTCCGCGGCTCCCTGCGCTCCAGTCTCCGCCCCTACCGGGCCCGCGGGGTACGGGTCACGGCCGAGCCCGACGAACGCGCACGAATCTTCCTCACCCGCCAGCACTGACCGGCAGCCTGTCGGTCAACCCTCTGCAGCCTCTGACGACAACAACCCGCCTCGACGAACGGAACCGGCAGTGACCGATACATGGAACGGCGAACCGCTGGCAGACGCCAAGAGCGTGAACGAGGACATCCACTACCGGATCCACGACGCCGACAGCGGAGCGCTGCTGGGATTCGGCACGGGCCGCGGTGGTGCGCTGGGAGCCGTAGTGGCCCACTGCCGGCGTGTGGAAGACGCCCACCCTGGCCGCCATCTGGTCATCCGCGCCTACGACGGTCCAGCGGGGCTGGCCTTCGACCGCCCGGCAGGACCGTAACGCTTTCACCGCCGTCGCCGGAGTGCGGCCACCGCGAGCCCCCATACCCGTCGGTCTACAGCCCGCTCGTCGCGGCCGGCGACCGGGCGGGGCGGGGTGAGGCTCAGATCGTCATGCGGCGGTGGTAGTCCTCGACCTGCTTTGCCAGGTCGTCTTCGGGGATGCCGGTGAAGGCGCTCATCTGGGCGTAGGACAGGCCGGCCCTGAGTCCGACCAGCGCGAACTCGCACAGGGCCTGATTGATCCGGGCCCTGGCATTGCCGAGGGAGACCATCCCGAGCTCGACACCATCGGCGGCCGGCAGCGTCCCTTCGATCTTCAGCTCCACCAGATCGCGCACCGCACTGGTAATCAGGTAGGTGACGAAGCTCGGCATGTCGGAGGGGACATTGCCCGCCCAGGCTCGCTCGTGTGGTTCCGGTGAGGTGTCGGAAGCGTGCTGGGAGCGGCTATTGGTGATGTACGCCCACACCCACCGGTAGGCCAGGGGAAGCCTGCTGGTGCGAAGGCTCAGCTCCTCATACAGCTCGAAGGCCGGGCGGTGCCTATCGGGCGCCTTAGCCTGGTCTTCGGCCAGCAGCACGTCCAGAAGCTGACGGGCCTCGCCCAGCTGCTCCTCGTCGGCCGGTAGGGAATGCGACAGCGGCAGCACGGTCGAGATCGCCTCCATGACCGTCTGGCGGGAGACACCGTGTCGGGCGGCCAGGGACCTCGGCAGCCTCTCGCCGGCCTGGTGGTCGCGGCGGATCGCTTCGAACAGTTCTGTCCCTGGCTCGGCCATCGTCTACTCCCTGTTGTCTGCGGTTGGTTGGGTTCCTGCAGGTCTCATGCTGCCCGGCCGGGTGCTGGTGTGCCCGCCCGCGTCAGGACGCACGGCAGGCTGCCGTCTGGAGCTGGAGGTGGTCGCGGCAGAGTGCGGCTTCGCGCCTGGTGCCTGGTGCTCGTACAGGCCGCAGGTGTGGGCTGCTTCGGTCACAGCCGCGTGGTCCCAGGACCTGAGGGGCAGGGAAGTGTTGTCCTCGCGCCCCTCTAGCTGCCCGAAGTGGCGGGCTGCCTCGAGCAAGTCCACTGCCCAGGACGGTGTCCGCAGCCCCTGGCCACGACCGGTTCGGGCCGGGAGGTCCGTCTGGGCGGCGAAAACCCGCACCGCCAGCGCCGCGGCGTGAACGGGATGGGCGATACGCGCATGGAGCCGGCGTGCGAGGAGCGCGGTCGGCTCATCGGGCTCGGGCGAGAAGCGGCCGGCAGCAGGCAGCGGGAGCACCGTACGGCCCAGGTGACGGGCTGCTGCCTCGACGTGGCCGCGGCTGGGCGTGCGCCGCGTCGGCAGCAGGAAGCACGGCTCGCCCTCGTGGGGCGGGAGCTGCCCGTCCGCCTCCCACCACGCGAACCGGTGGGCGGGCGGTGGTGGAGCGGGAGCGCTCACGGCGCGGCGGGCTGCGGCCAGGGTGTGCGCCTCTTCGTGCCGGAGTGCTGCCAGGGCGGTGGCGAGAGCGGGCGGGAGTGGGCCGTGGCACAGCAGGGTCAGCCGGATTTTGGTGAGCTCCCGCAGGGCGAAGAGGTACTCGAAGTGCCGGGAGCTGATGCGATGGGTCCGGGTGACGATGACGTGACCGATGCGCAGCGCGAGCATCCAGGCGGCGACCGCGCGCCAGGCGGTCTCGGTGTTGCCGGTCCAGTAGGCATCGTCCTCATTCCCGGTCACCGGGAGGTGTTTGCCCAGGCTGCGCAGCAGGTCGTGGGCGAGGGAGGCAGGCGCGCTCGCCACGGGGGTGGGGTGGACGGTGATACGGCCAGCCGCGGGGGTGTGGGCGGCCAGCGCGGCGGTCATGAAGGCGTGGTCGTCGTGAGGATCGTGCACCACGGTGAGCAGGGGCAGGCCGGGGCGGGTGTGGCCGGGTGACCATGTGGGCTTCCACGCGCCGGTGGTGGTCTCGGGCACGGCGGACGTACGCGGCGACGGCATCATCGCGCTCCGGGTGGTGGCGGTGTGGCGGCGGCTGGCGGCGGCGCGGAGCCGCTGGCGGAGTGTGCTCCGGCCGCAGCGGCGTGGCGGTGGCCCAGGGCTGGGTGGTCGGCGGGGCCGGAGTTGTCCAGGAGGGGGTGGGCTGCCAGCCCGAGGGCGAACAGCACATTCGGGTGGGGAGTGGGCTGTTTGCCGGCAGGGGCAAGCAGGCGCCGGTTGGCCAGACGCGGGATCTGTTCGGCGGGCAGGTCGGGGGTGAGGCCGCGGGCGGTGCGGTGCAGCAGGCGGGTGAGGGCGGCGGCCTCGCCGGGGGCGAGGGAGGCGGCGGTGTGGCCGGTGTTGTGCAGATTCTGCCGCTGCTTGGGGTCAAGCAGGCCGGGGACGCAGGTCAGGTGGATGGTGGTGTCGGTGTGGATGAGCCGGTGTGGGCTGCTGGGCTGATCGAGGTGTGCGGCCAGGGCGGTGGCGGCCCGCTTCAGACGGTGCGGGGGCCACTGAAGGGCGGAGGCCAGGTCGTCGGGGTGGATGTGGCCGACTTCCAGCAGAGCGGCGTGCAGCACGGTGGCGTTGGTGGCTGCGCCCGGGACGGGACGGCGGTTGGCCTGCTCGGAGGCGCGCAGGAGGGATTCGGGTGAGGTGTTCAGGGCGTGGGCGAGGGTGAACAGGGTCGTGGTGGGGAGGGTGTGCGGGGTGAGGTGGGTGTCCCAGTCGGTGGTGGGGATGCCAGTCAGCGCGGTCAGGTCCTCGTCGGTGAGCCGGCACTCCATGGCACGTGTCCGCAGGAACATCAGGTCGAACGCGACCGCGGACGTGTCGCCGGGCGGCGGGAGTTCGTCGGTCACGGGCGTAACTCCCCAAGGCGCGGCAGGACGTCGGAGGCGGGCGGCGTGGGGGTGTGCAGGTGCCAGCAGCGGGCGGCGGTGTGCCAGTCGTCCTCGGCGTGGGGGTGGGTCAGGGCGGGGATCGGGAGGCCGGCGTCGGCGATCAGGGCCTCAAAGCGTGGCGTGGTGCCGAAGCAGTTGGCGAACAGGCCGTGGGTGTCGGCGGTGCGCGGGGTGCGGCGGCGGAATTCGAGCGCGGTGTGCAGCAGGGGGCGGGCGCGGGGCGGGACGGCGTACATGTGCCTGGGGCCGGGTGGTTCGCCGATGTTGATCCGCGAGTCGCGGTCGATGGCCACGGTGGCGTGGGCGTCGTCGACGGATCCGATCTGGGTCATCGACAGCAGCGACTTGTCGGTGCCGGTGAACAACAGGGCCGCGATGGCGGCGGCGCGCAGCGGGTTGGGCAGGCGCACGGTGATCGTGTGCACGGTGCGCGGTGTGATGGGCACGGTGGTGATGCCGGGCCCGGCGCGGCTGGTGAGGTCGTCGGGCACGTTGAGCAGCAGCGCACGGGAGAGGAAGCCGGCCTGGGCGCCGCGCACGCGGGCCACCGTGTGCTGGACGCTGGGGCTCGAGACGGTCAGCCGGGCCAGAAACAGCCGCAAGGCCTCGGTCTCCTGCAGGTTCCAGAGGGTGGGCTCGGCCGGGCCGCCGGCGGTGGCGGTGGCGGTGGCGTCAGCTTGGGGTGGCTGGGCCGGCAGGCGGGCCAGCCAGGTGCGGGCGGCGGCGTAGCCGGCGCGGTACTGGCCGTCGCTGTGCGCGAAGTCGGTGGCGTTCTGGCGGCGCCAGCAGTCGGCGCGGAACGCGGCCACCGAGCTGCGCGGCAGCGTGGGCAGCGGGTAGGCGTGATCGCGCGGGGGCGGGCCGATGCGGCGGCCGGTGGCGGCCGGGCCGATCGCGCCGAGGACGGCGGCCGTGCCACGTACGGTCACCACGTCGTCCAGATGGGCGGCTGTGAGGTGTTCGCGCAGGCGCTGGAAGTCGGCCTGCTCCGGGGTGTGGGCCAGGAGGGTCAGGCGGATGCCGGTGTCCGCGTGCCACGCGGCCAGGCGGCGCAGCCGCTCCACCGTGAGGCGGTGGGCGCGCAGCACAATGGCGTCGCGTATGCCGGTGGCCAGGGTCCAGCAGGTCACCGCGCGCCAGGCCGGGTCGGTGGACATCCGCTCGGCCTCGGGACGGGAGAACCCGTCGCGGCCCATGGCACGCAGTACGTCCAGCGCGAGGTAGGCCGGGCTGGTGGTGTGCGGCGTGGGATCGACGGTGATCCGGCCGCTGGCGGGATCGGCCCACCGGTAGGCGGTCCGGTGCACCGTGTGGTCGTCGTCGCCGTCCAGCAGCAGCCTCACCGGCCGCGCCACCGCCACCGCCGGCGGCGCGGCGGCCCGCGGGGCGGGGGCCGGGGCGGCAGGAAGTGTGGGTGCGGTCATGGACGGCGTCCGCCGTCGACCCGGTCGGCCACAGCCTGCAGCAGGTCCCGATCGGGCTTGCTCGCTTTGGTGGCGGCCAGAGCCCGCTGGGTGTGGTGGGTGAGCACGGCCCAGCGGCGCAGAGCGCCGTCGGCGATACGGGCGTCCAGCGCCTTGAGGTCGTCGGGCGGGACGCTCTGCCACACGGGGTGCAAAGCGGGAGCTGCCTGGGGGACCTGGTCGCGGGTGAGCGGCCAGATGTAGGGCCAGCCGGCGGTGCGGGTGGCGAGCATCCGCTGGGCACGCAAGGAGCGTTCGCCGCGCGCCTGGGCGATCAGCACCACGCACAGCCCTTGGGGTAGGTCGTCGTGCAGGAAACGCAAGTACTCGAAGCACGACGCCGACAGCCGGTGGGCGTCCTCGACCACGACGATCCGCGGCTTGATGGCCAAGGTGCGTCGGATCAGCGTGTCGGCGGCCCCGGGGTCGGCAGGCGCCTCACCGCGGAGGCCAAGCGCACGGTGAAGGGCGGCGCGCAGGTCCGCCGGCGTCGGCTGAGCCCGGAAGTCCAGCGGCAACAGCTCGCCGAAACGGCGGGCGGCGGTGTGGACGGCGAAGGTCTTGCCGACCCCGGCATCGCCCAGCACGCACACGAACCGGCCCTGGGCGTAGGCGTCGGCGAGCGCGTCGCCGACGGCGAGCATGCCCGGGGTGAGCAGGGTGCGTAGCCCCGGGGTCTGGAGATAGTGCAGGCCGGGTGGGGCGGCGTCTTCCATGACGGCGAAGGGCTCGGCCCGGGGGGCCGCGCCCCGGACGGCCGGCGACGGGGGCGGGGCGGTCAGCATCGCTTCAGGGCCCAGCCCACGACCCGGTCCTCGACCTTGTCGGCCTTGAAGTACTCCATCGCCTTCAGCACGTGCTTGGTCACCCTTACCCACTTACGGAAGGAGCCGAGCGCGTACTGGTCGTCGACCCGCTTCAGCAGTGCCTCATCCACGCCTCGCCACACCGGGTGCGAGTCGGGTACGGCCTTGAGGACCTCGTCCTCGGTCATGGCCAGGATCTCCAGGCGGATGTAGATCCGCGAGGCCAGCGCCGGGTCGCTCTCCAGAGTTTCGTAGGCCTCCCGACCGCCGACGAACACGATGGCGGGCTTCGGGTCGCAGGTGTCCCACAGCTTGCGCAGGAACTCGAAGTTCTCCCGCCGGTACTGCTGGGCCTCATCACACACGATCACATACGGGCGCCGGGGCAGCGTCTCACGCAGCAGCTTGTCGAACGCGGTCGGGGTGCCCGGCATCTTGCAGCCGAGGTTCATCTGGTGGAACAACTCCTCGCGCAGGTCCTTCGGCCCCGGGCGGGAACGGGCGAAATCCAGCGGCAGGATCAGGTCCGGATTCATCTCCTGGATCGTGGCGCGGGTGCTGAAGCTCTTGCCGAGCCCGGCGTCGCCGTAGATCACTGACATCGCGCGTGATTCGACGGTGTCGATGACGGTGTCCTTGATCTGCAGCAGGGTGTCGGTGGCGACCAGTTCCGACTGCGGAATGTCGAGGAAGAACTGCGGGCGCAGGTCCGGGCGGCGGGGCGCCGCCAGCTCGGGCGGCTGCTGCGCGGCAGTAGTGGCGGTGGTGGTCATGCGTCCTCCGAAGACGGATGGGCGGGGGCGGTGGCCTGGCCGGGGCGTACCCAGCCGACCGGGATGGGAGTCAGCGGCTGATACGGCTCTTCGCGCCGGCGAGGCGCGGCAGGCGCTCGTTGGCTGGTGCCCGCGAGTTCGGCGAGCGCCTCTTCTTTGGTCATGCGGGTTGCCTGGACGGGCAGTTCGGGTTCCGTAGCCGGCAGATAGCGGTCTCGTCTGCGCTCACCGGAGCGCTGCAGTGCCCGGCGCAGGGAAGCACTGTGCTCCTGACGGTCGTCAAGGACCTTGGTGCGCAGCTCCTCGGTGGCCTCGTCGCTGAGGAACGCCCGCCCCAGGTAGCGCTCCCCGCGAAAGGTGTACAGGTCGATCTCATGGCTGTGGTGCGGCATCCACCGCACCCGCACCTCAACTCCGATACGGCCGACACCGTGCTCGGGCATGTAGCAGCGGCCCGCGAACTCCACCCCGTGACTGGTGATCTTCCGGGGCCGGTGGTCGCTCTCCAGCATGAAGGCACGCAGCTCGGTGGGGGTGGGCTCGGGACGGATCTCGGTGGGGTCGGCCAGCCACGCCTCAAGCGGCGTCACCCCGGTGCGCTTCACCACGTGCTTGGTGTTGTGCTCGGTGACCCACTCGCGCAGCAGGTCGACGAACGCCTCGAAGGTCAACGGCGGGTCCTGGTCGCCGAGGCGTCGGCGGTGATCAAGCCGGGGCGCCTTGGTGTAGCGGGGCAGGTCGGCGAAGAACCGGGTCATGCTGGTGCGGTTCAGCCGCTCGATACCGCCTTTGTGGCGGGCGCTGCGCACCCGGTGCACCGGCACCCCCAGCAGCCCGAAAGCCCGCCGGACGGTCTTTGACAGGAAGTCGGCGCCGCCGTCGACCCGTACGAGCTGAGGCAGTCCCCCGGCCGGCCCGTAAGGGTCCTCCCGCAGCACCGAGGCCCGCACGGCCGCCAGGACCGATCCGCGGTGCGCGGAGCCGGCGGTGACCGCCCAGCCCATCACATAGCCGGTACCGCGGTCCTCGAACCAGGTCACCCACACCTTCGACAGCTTCTTGTCGGGCATCACCACGACGAGCGGGGCCTGCTTGTGATCCCCCTCCCACACCTGGTTCCGGGCTACCGCAGGCCGCTGGAAGGCGGGGTCGAAGCCGCGGGCGGCCGGAATGCCCTCCCGCAGACCCGCCATGAAACCGGGGTCGAGGTCACGGGCGATGGCGTCGTGCAGCGTGGTCAGACCGATCGGCTTCTCCCCCGCCATCTTGGCGGCGCGTACCAGGTGCTCGTGAGCGCGTTTCACATTCCCCTGGTGATCGGCGAGGACCTCGATGATCTCGTCGGTGATCCGAAACCGCCTGCGCTCGGGCTTCTCCGTGGAACCGGTCTCCTCGGCCTGCGCCAGCCAGCGCCACACCTGCCGCACACTGACGTCCGCTGATTCGGCGACCAGCCGCACATGCGCGGTTGTCAACTCCCCCGCACCACGCAACCGCAGCAGCCGGGCCACAGCAGCGGGCCGCAACTCGTCCCGATGCCGCCCCAAGCCCGGCTGTACGGCGTCGTCCAGCGCCGTCACCGGTGCCAGCACCCATGACATGGGCGGGCGGATAACGGCACGGCGATCACGTACAGCCTCCAACAGCGTTTGCGCACAGGGCAGTTCATCCAGACACACATGTGTGACGGATGCGTCTGATGCGAGGCTATGAGCCGCGCGTACGCTTCCGGCCCAGCCGCTCACCCGAGCGGGTGACAGCAGAACGTTCCCACCAGTTCGATAGACGCGCGTGCTAATGACCCTCGGGACTGCCGCGGGAATCTGGACCAGCCAGGCTCCGCGACGCCGACGCCGACACCGACGTCGGCGTCGCACTCCCCCGCAGCACCTGCCAAGAACCGCCGGACACACTCCGCACGCCCAGACAGCTCCGTGAAGACCAGGACGGCAAAGGAGATACGGCGAACACGACATCGGCCGATACGGCTTCACGTCACTGCAATATTCGGGGAGCTGTCACCATGATCGACCGATTCAACTGCCCTTGAGCAGCGCGAATACACCTACACGTCAGTGACATACAACGCCGAACATCCCAGTGACATCACGGCCGAACCTCACAG